>NZ_CP104272.1:3137399-3506099 GCF_025244865.1 Arthrobacter sp. zg-Y1110 | reverse complement strand
ACCGCCGTCGTGCCAAGAAGCACGGCTTCCGCCTTCGCATGCGTACCCGTGCCGGCCGTGCCATCCTTTCCGCACGCCGTGGCAAGGGCCGTACCGAACTGTCGGCCTAAATAACCTCAAAGTTTGTCGATGCTGCCTTTTAGCAGCTTTACTCCGGATTCCAGGTGGTCATAATGCTGGCCGTGCGGAACCGGGTAAGGGCATCGGCAGATTTTTCTCGTACTGTACGTTCCGGTGCCCGCAGTGGGCGCCGGAACGTAGTGCTATATGCGCTTCCTACGGGTGACCAACCGAGCCGCATAGGCTTTATAGTGGCCAAATCCGTCGGGAACGCAGTGACACGCAACCTCGTTAAGAGAAGATTGAGGGAAGCGGCAGCGCAGAGCCTCGCTCTCCACCCCACCGGGTTTGACGTGGTGGTGCGGGCACTGCCTGCTTCCGCCTCGGCGTCGTGGCCGGTACTCAGTGCCGACTACCACAGCGCTTTGAACGCCTGCATAGCCAAACTTTCGCAGCTTTAGACATGCCAGGTGAGGAAGGATGAGCCAGCGATGAGGGACTCCGGATCTATTCCGTTGAGGGCCTTGATTGTTGTTGCCCGTTTTTTATGGAACCTCCCGCGCATGCTCCTCATCGGCCTGCTGATGGCGTACCGGAAGGCCGTTTCCCCGCTCTACGGCCAGGTCTGCCGATTTTTCCCATCGTGTTCCGCCTATGCCCTCGAAGCAGTCACCGTCCACGGAGCCGTAAAAGGTTCCTGGCTGGCTTTCCGACGGCTTGTCCGCTGCCATCCTTGGAACGGCGGCGGCGTGGACCACGTACCTGATGGACACCGGATTTGGGACTCAAAGAAGGTCCCGAGGATCATTGTGCTGAATCACCCCGTGATTCCAGCTGACGAAGACAGCCGCTCGGCGGCCTGAGGAGAGTAAATGGGTTTCTTCGAGACGATACTGTTCCCCTTTAAGTGGGTAGTGTCATGGATCATGTGGGTCTTCCACGAGGGTTTCGTTTTCCTCGGGATGGATGCCGCATCCGGGTGGACCTGGACGTTGTCCATCATCGGCTTGGTGATCGTGATCCGCGCCGCGTTGATCCCGGTCTTCGTCAAGCAGATCAAGGCGCAGCGGGGCATGCAGTCCCTGCAGCCGGACCTGCGCAAGCTGCAGCAGAAGTACAAGGGCAAGACCGACCAGCTTTCGCGTCAGGCAATGACGCAGGAGCAGATGGCCCTGTACAAGAAGCACGGCACCAACCCGTTTGCCGCCTGCCTGCCCATGCTCGTGCAGATGCCGTTCTTCTTTGCGCTGTTCCAGGTGCTGAACGGAATCTCCACCTCCAATGCCGAGGGCAAGGGCCAGGGCGCGCTGTCACACAGCGCCATCCAGCAGTTCGACGAAGCCACCATCTTCGGTGCCCCGCTTTCCTCCTCGCTCCTGCACGGTTTCGGCGACGAAGGCCACTTCTCGGTTGTGGTGCTCTCGATCATCATGATCCTGGCGATGACCGCTTCGCAGTTCATTACGCAGAAGCAGATCATGTCCAAGAACATGTCCGAAGAGGCCCTTGCCAGCCCGTTCATGCGCCAGCAGAAGATGATGCTCTACGTACTGCCCATCGTCTTCGGCGTCGGCGGCATCAACTTCCCCATCGGTGTGCTCATTTACTGGACCACCACCAACCTGTGGACCATGGGACAGCAGTTCTTCGTCATCCGGCGGATGCCCACCCCCGGCTCGCCGGCAGCAAAGGCCCTCGCCGAGCGCCGTGCCCGCAAGGGCCTGCCGATGGCCCCGCTCCTCGGAGAGAAGAAGGGCGAGGCACCGGTCGAGGTACCCGCAGCACCGAAAGCCCAGCGCACCCAGCCTCAGCGGAAGAACAGGAAAAGGAAATGAGCACTGAGCACATTGACGACCCCGTGGTTCCCCTTGAGGAAACGGCGGAGCCTGAACAGATCCGCAGCGGGAGGCTTGAGGAAGAGGGCGATGTAGCCGCTGACTACCTGGAAGAGCTCCTGGATATCGCCGACATCGACGGGGATATCGACATTGAGGTCCGGAACGGTCGTACGTACATCTCCGTAGTGTCGGAGGAAGGCGACGACGCCGCTCTCCAGGCCCTGGTGGGACGCGATGGTGAAGTGCTCGAGGCATTGCAGGAACTCACGCGGCTCTCGGTGCTCACAGCGACCGAAAACCGGTCCCGGCTGGTCCTGGACATCATCGGCTACCGTGAAGAGCGTGGCGGGCAGCTGCAGTCCATAGCCGAGGACGCAGCCAACCGTGCCAAGGAAACCGGGCAGGAAGTGGCGCTCGTTCCCATGAGCGCCTATGAGCGCAAGATTGTTCACGACGCCGTGGCCGAACTTGGCCTGGTCAGTGAATCCGAAGGTGAAGGCGCAGACCGCCACATCGTCGTTTCCCTGCCTGCTTCCTAGTTATCCCCACCCGGCAGTGCAGACAAGGAATATCAAGTAAGTGGTAGAAACAACTCCCGCAGAACTGGACGCAGCCCGGAAGATCTTCGGTGACCGCCTGGACCTGGCGCAAAGATACGTAGAGCACCTCGCGACGTCGGGCATGGAACGGGGACTCCTGGGCCCGCGGGAAGTTCCGCGGCTCTGGAGCAGGCACGTCCTGAACTGCGCCGTGGTGGCCGAGCTGATCCCTGCGAACGCCGCCGTCGCCGATGTCGGCAGCGGTGCCGGGCTTCCCGGCTTGTGCCTGGCCATTGCCCGGCCTGACCTCTCCATGACGCTTATAGAGCCCCTGGAGCGGCGCGTCATTTGGCTCAACGAAGTCGTTACGGATCTTGGACTCGACAATGTCCGCGTGATCCGCGGCCGTGCCGAACAGGTAGTCGACGAGGTAAATGTGGATGTGGCCACGGCCCGGGCCGTCTCAGCCCTCGGCGGATTGGCCGGACTGACAGTACCCCTGCTGCATGGCAAGGGGCAGGTGCTGGCCATCAAGGGCCGCAGCGCAGAAGAAGAAGTCCTGAAGGCTGCGAAAGCCATCCGCAAGCTGGGTGGACGGGATACCGCAGTGCTGACCGTAGGGGCAGACGTACTTGAAGAACCCACCACGGTGGTACGCATCTCCGTAGGGTGAGAAGCCCGACACCTTAGCTTTCATGCACACACCCATGCCGGTCCCGGGGAATGGCCGCGAAGCGGATAGTCTAGATGGACTAATGCCTTAACGCTTTATGTTGGAAAGTGAGCATGACCAGGTGAGTGCGCGTGATTCTGCCGCAAAACGAATTCCTCCCTTCGCCGCACTCGGTTCTGCCCTGTCCGCCTCATTCGGTAGAAAGCAACCTCAATTGGTTGTGGAAAAGCCGGCGATCGTTTCACGTGAAACGGTGCCGGCCGAGCCGGTGGAACGCGCCAAGCAGCAGGAACCTGCCAAGCAGCAGGAACCTTCCCAGCCGCTGGAACCCGCCCAGACTGAAAGCAGTGCCGCACTCGTGCAGGCCCCCCGAGCTATCGAAGGTGGTGTATCCGAAGAAGCCGCTCCTGTGGCGACCTCGGAAGACGTTATGGATTTGATGGACGAGAGCACCCCGCTGGCGCGGGAACTGGCCAGTGAAAACCGGCGTCGGGAGAAGCTCCGCGGACGCGTTTTGCCGCGGCCGCCCCAGACGCGCATCATGACGGTGAGCAACCAGAAGGGCGGGGTGGGAAAAACTACCACCACGGTCAACCTTGCTGCTGCCCTGGCGACTGCCGGCCAGAACGTACTGGTTATCGACATCGATCCGCAGGGCAACGCATCGACGGCCCTCGGCATCGACCACCGCGCTGAGGTGGAGAGCATCTACGACGTGCTGATCGATGACCTGCCGCTGGCAAACGTGGTTGCCCAGTGCCCGGACATCAGTAACCTCATCTGTGCGCCCGCCACGATCCACCTCGCGGGGGCGGAAATCGAACTGGTATCCCTGGTTGCGCGGGAACAGCGTCTGAGCCGCGCCATCAACGTCTACGCGGCCGAACGGGAAAAGCAGGGCCTGGAGCGTCTGGATTACATCTTCATTGACTGCCCGCCGAGCCTGGGCCTCCTTACCGTCAATGCCTTTGTGGCGGCAAGGGAAGTCCTGATCCCGATCCAGTGCGAGTATTACGCGCTCGAGGGTCTCAGCCAGCTGCTGAAGAACATTGAGATGATCCAAAAGCATTTGAACGCTGACTTGGTTGTCTCCACCATTCTGCTCACCATGTACGACGGCAGAACGAACCTCGCCGCGCAGGTCGCCGCCGAGGTGCGCGAGCACTTCCCGGAGCAGGTCCTGCGCGCTGTCGTCCCGCGCTCCGTGCGCGTTTCGGAGGCTCCCAGTTACCAGCAAACGGTCATGACGTATGACCCGTCTTCAACGGGTGCGCTTTCCTATTTGGAAGCGGCAGCCGAGATAGCCCAGCGCGCCTAGTGACACCCCGGCGGGGTTCGGCTGCCAGCTAGGTTCCGCGCCATAGAATACTCTCACAATCAATCCGTGCCGCTTGAAGTGCGGGCATAAGGGAAGGACTTACCCATGGCCGAGAAGCGTCGGGGTTTAGGCCGCGGTCTGGGAGCTTTGATTCCTAGCAGTGCGGAACCTGCGGAGACAGAAAACTCGAACCAGGGAACCGTTACTCCGGGACGTCCGGCTGATTTGTTCTTCGCCGCAGCCGATGAGTCCCGCTCACAGTTCGGCGGTACGGGTCCGCGTAAGGGTGCAGGGATTAACAAGGAAGCGCTTCGGGGGCCGGCAAAGAAGTCGACCACGCGCAGCTCGGCGGCCCGTCCCGGAGTCCGTAAAGCTGCGGAGACGGAAGCGCCCAGCCCTGTCCCGGCAGCCAAACCCGAAGACTCCAAGCCTGTAGGGACGGACGCTGGGACCACCCCGGCCTCCACCCCGGCCTCCGGAACTAAGGGCACCAAGCGGGCTTCCACAGCCACCCAGAGCGCTGCGGAGGGTGCGGGGAAGTCCAAGGCTCCAGAGAGCCCTGTAACCGCGGCAGAAGACGTACAGTCGGCGCCTGCTTCTGTGCCGGTCCCCGCGGAGGCCGCCAAGGAGGCGCCGAAGCAGGTGGTTGATGCCCCGGTGGACGCGGATGTTTCCCGTGAAACATCGTCCCCGGATTACAGTGGCGAGGAAGGCCTGGTCCAGGTTCCGGGCGCGACGTTCGCCGAGCTTCCCATTGATTCCATTCACCCCAACCGTAAGCAGCCGCGGTCCGTCTTCGATGAAGACGACATGGCCGAACTGGTGCATTCCATCAGGGAAATCGGCGTGCTCCAGCCGATTGTTGTTCGCCCCTCGCTCGAGTCGGATGCGGAACACCCCTACGAACTTGTTATGGGTGAACGTCGCTGGCGTGCATCACGTGAAGCCGGACTATCCTCGGTGCCGGCCATCATCCGGTCTACACAGGATGTCGATCTCCTCCGTGACGCCCTCTTGGAGAACCTGCACCGAAGCCAGCTGAACCCGCTGGAAGAAGCTGCGGCTTACCAGCAGCTTCTGGATGACTTCGGCTGCTCCCACGAAGAACTCGCAGACCGCATCGGACGCTCCCGGCCGCAGGTAACCAACACCCTGCGGTTGATGAAGCTTCCTCCGCTGGTTCAGCGCCGACTGGCGGCCGGAGTTCTGTCAGCTGGCCACGCGCGCGCGTTGCTCGGGCTGGGAGATCCGGCGGAGATGGAAAAGCTGGCGCAGAAGATCGTAGCCGAGGGCCTTTCCGTTCGCGCCACCGAAGAGATCGTTTCGCTGGCCGACGGCCTGCGGAAGCCGGCAAAAACTTCGAAGCCGAAGATCGGTGCACGCCACGAACGGCTGGACTACCTGGCAACGTCTCTGGCTGACCGCCTGGACACCAACGTCAAGATCACCCTTGGAGCACGGAAGGGCAAGGTCAGCATCGAATTCGCGAGCGTGGATGACCTGAATCGGATTATGGGCGTCCTCTCCACACCCGCGGAGTAGTTCTTAGCGCGGCAAGGCTCCTCAAGGGCCGGTGTTTCACGTGAAACACCGGCCCTTTTTGCTGACCGTGGAACGATCGCATGCAGGCATATCGGGATCGGCAGTCGGCGTGGATGCTGCCCGTGGAATAAACCTGCAACCGCCGGCCACTGAGCCAGGCTTCCTAACCCGTGGGCGGCCGGATTCTTGCGACGCCGTTAGTCACGATCTGCGACGAATGCGTGATCTGTGGGTATTCGCCGCTTACCCAACCTGCGTATAACGCGCATAGATACAGAGGGAGGTATTTGCGTATCGAGGGGTCAGAGTCGGAGCCAGAGCCTGAGCCAGGGCTAGAGGTAGAGCTAGAGCTAGAGCCAGCGGCAGCGTCCTGGTCTTTGGTGTTTCACGTGAAACGTGACTTGTTTAGCCGCGGATTCTTGGACCGTGTCTCCGTCGATCGCTTACATACTCGAATCCGTCACTACGCAGGCACATTCTCGAATCGGTCATTACCCAGGCACATCCTCGATACCGTCACTGATTAGGGACAGCGATTGAGGCTGGGTTTCACGTGCAACCTAGCTGCCGTTGAGTAGGCACTACGATTTCCAAGTACGGGCGACATAGGCGTATCGAGTCAGGCTGCCTGTAGCAACCGAGACGAGGCCGTTCGGGGTGCGCATACTTCCGTTGAAATGACAGCATTGCTTGCGTTCGGGTCCGGACAGTAGAGCCGCTTTGATAGCTGCTCGCCAGATCACGACGCACCAGCTGGTTGATTTGTGGCGGCACGAGCGATGGTAGGGTTCGGCTGGATGACAAGAGCGGGGGTCGGCACTGGGCAGTCTCAGTTGACATTAGCTTCGCTGCGTCCGCCTATGCTCCTTGGCTCGTACGGGTACATGGCCCGGAGCCGCTAACAAGCTGGCGGTGTTTCACGTGAAACCACGCATTTACTGCCTGTAAGAATGTCGACACCAGGTAATTGAAACGGCACTAAGTGTCGGCGGTGCAGTGCCTGGCGATGAGTCAGGTCGGGTGGCGCCTAGCCGGCGTGCGTTGTGGATAGTTCGAACGGTCATTATTGGTGTCTAACGGGTGCTATGCACTCCGTTACAGGTCCAAGGAGACAGGCTATCCACCACCCCGCTCTTGGTGTCGGGTCCTGGATACGAGGCATGGAGCCCGGAGAAATACACGAATACCGGTCGCTTTTCGAGCCCAGCCCGGGTGTAGCGCGCCGGACACTGATTTGGTCTAGGAGTCTGGCATGGTTCGATTGCTCGTACACACTTAGCGCCGGTAGAGAATAGCCGTGGGAGGTTTCACGTGAAACAGCGTACAAAGACGGCAACCAGGGAGCGTAATTGGTTATGCGCAGGCTTCGTGCAACGTGCGGATACGGCGGAGCTCGAACAGAGCCGGACGTGCAGGGTGCGGCGCACGAGTACGCCCCACCTCGCAGCACGGGCTATCCACGGATTCTTAGAACAACGCTCACCTGGTAGCGGTGTTTCACGTGAAACCAGATCATCCATACCTTAGAGGTGATCCCTTCCCTAGGCCTGTACGTGCCAAAAAAGGCGAGGCATTTGCGCGGGGAAGTGTAGGGCTACAGACGGCCATAGGCGCGATGTGAGCGGCCAGGGGCGCCTGTCATGGGTTGCCCCGTACTCCGGCGGGCTTCTGCCCTCCTGCCGGGCCGTGAGCGAGCTGGCCTGCTACCGGCACAGCAGGTTCCCCATCAATATCCGCTTGCCGTAGGTGGCGGGCTCGTGGGCCAGAACTCGCACAGGGGCCACCGATGCCGCCTCCCGCATCGCTGCCGGGTACGCAGATGTGTGAGCGATACCTAGTGTTCGCGATGGAAGTCCTGCGACCTAACGTCTGCATCTAGACCGGATTTGCGCAGGCTTTGCCAAACGGAAGTTGCGAAGCCACGGTAGGAGACAACTAAACGCCGCTGCCTCAGAGAACCCATCTGCGAAAAGAAGCCGGAGATAGAACCGCGCCAAGGTCGACAGCGGGCATGTCGCCTCCATGAAGACGGGTTCGTACCGTTCCAAACCATGCCCTTTTGGAAATGCCGCAGCGGAAACCGCCGCTGGGGATAAACGCCGGCCTCGGAGTAGTCCAGCAGCTGCGTCAGCGCCAGGAGCATGTGCGGATTTTTGGTTACGCCGCCCAAAGGGCCATTCTCAGGGGAGCGCGCGATGCACTTGTCGTGCAAAACCGCGCGTGCGGCCGTCGATTGCCAGCCGCTCCTGTGGTACGTCCAGCGGCCGTCCGTCCCCGGTGAGCGTCTCATCCGCCCGGCCCGGATGTCTCCCGTGGAGTGAGGGACCCCCAGTGGACGCTCTGGGTGTTCTTCATCCACCCTGATGGACCGAGGCCATCGGTCAGTAGCCGGCAGGTACATCGATCGAATAGCGCGTAGCTGCAACGCTGCTTGTCCTGGAGGAACAGAAATGCAGGCTGCGCGCGAGAACCAAATATGCTTCAACACCGAACACCGAGCACCGAGCACCGAGCACTGGGCGCCGGCCACTGGGCCACTATGCCCTATGCCCTATGCCCTATGCCCTATGCCCTAGGCCCTGGGACACCGAGCACCGGCCACTGGGCCCTAGGCCCTAGGCCCTGGGCACCGGGCACTAAGCGCCGAGCACCGCACGGCAGCCCGTCGGCCAGGACCGCCCTCGGCGTCGTGTTTCACGTGAAACGCGACGCCGAACTCAGCTCGGGGTCAGGGTCGCAGGAACCTATAAACGCCTATGAGGCGGAAGGGGAGGGCGGTGCTGGCTGTTCGTCGGGTAGCTTCCTCATCGTTCGCAGGGGTGACAGGGTGACCGGCAGGAAGGCCACACAGGCCGCTGCCGCCGCGATCCACAGTGCTGCCTCAGCTCCGTATAGCTGCCCGAGCAGGCCTCCTATCAGCGCGCCGACGGGCTGGGTACCCCAGACCAGGAAACGCATGGTGGCGTTCATGCGCCCAAGCAGGCGGTCCGGCGTCAGTCTCTGCCGGAAGCTCACCTGCGTGACGTTGTACACGACCATGCCGAAGCTGGCCACAGCCAGTCCAGCCGCGCCGAGCCAAACCGACCATTCACCCCCCGCTGCAGGCATCAAGAGCGCAAAAGGTGCTGTCGCCGCCACGGACCAACAAATGGCAGGCCCTTCACCCAGCCACAGTGTTACCCGTCGAGTTGCCAGGGCGCCGGCAAGGCCGCCCACACCGAGGACCGAAAAGACAATGCCGAGGTGGTGTGCGCCCAGCCCGAGGTCTCTCGGAAGGAAGAACACCAGCATCGCCATATAGGCCGCGAAAGCCAGGTTGAACAACGCGGTGGACCCGGCAATCGCCCGCAGCAACGGGTTGCCTAGAACGAAACGCAGGCCCTCTGCGATGTCCGTGCCCAGCCGGGATCCCGGTACCGGCTCCGGCTTGGGCTGAAGGTGCCGCATGCGCCCGACAAACAGTGCGGACAATCCCATCGCGATTGCATCCAAGGCGAGGGCAACGGGTGCCGTCAGCCACGCAATCAGTTGGCCTGCTGCGACCGGACCCGCGAGTTGGGCAACTGAGTGCACCGTTTCCAACTTGGCATTTCCTTCAACCAAATGGTCACGCCCGATAAGGCGCGGCAGAAAGCTCTGGTAAGCGACGTCAAAGAAGACGCTGAAGACGCCGATGAGCAGCGCCACGGCGTAGAGCTGCCAGACCGTCAGCACCCCGAGCCACCAGGCGAGGGGAACAGTGAGCAGGACCGCCGCCCGAATCAGGTCCGAAGAGATGAGCACTGAGCGGTACCGCATCCGATCGACCCAGACTCCGGCGGGCAGGCCAATCAACAGGAACGCAGCGGTGCTCAGGGCCGAAAGCAGCCCTACTTCGAACTCACTGGCTGTCAGCGTCACCACTGCTACGAGTGGCAGCGCGAGACTCGATACCTGCTGGCCTAGCTGGCTCAGGGAAGTGGAATAGAACAGGAATCGGAAGTCACGGTCCCGTAGGACACCGCCAGATACCGTCGCTCCTGGGCCATCTTCAGTCGTCATGCGGTTGACTCTGGTCAATCGATTGGTGTTTGTCAATAGCCCCTCTGGTATTCTGCACACATGACAGAGGAGAGCGGCCAGGTCCCTCGGCGGTCAGCAAGTGAGGAAGAGGCGAAAGCCCTTGCCTCGGCAATGCGTATCCGCATTTTGCGCCTCTGCCTGAAAGAGCAGCTGACCAACAAGGAAATTGCGACCATGCTCGCCGCCAACCCGGCGACAGTGCTCTATCACGTCCGCAAGCTGGTCTCGGCCGGCTTCCTCGAACCCCAAGAGGCGCGGTCCGGACCGAGTGGCGCATATGAGATCCCCTACCGTGCCACGGGGAAGTCGTGGCGGTTGAATCTCGATGGCCGGGATCGCCGCTTGCGAGGCGCAATGATCGGCGCGTTCGTATCCGAGGTCGGACAGCTCCCTGCGTCGGAACAGGTCGGAATCTCCCGGCTGGGTGTACGCCTAACGGAAGAAGGACATGCCCGGCTTCTAGAACGTGTCCAGGATCTGCTGGATGAGTTCGAAGCCGAAGAACCTCCCGAGGGCAGCATCCACTACTCGGTTTTTATGGCCATCCATCCTGACCAGCACCCGGTGCCGAACCCGGGAAAAACCAGTGAGGGCAACTCCTGACGGTTTAGCCAGGCCGTATTCGACGACGGCGCCAGGCTGCGTGGCGGGAGAAAGCGTGTTGTTTCACGTGAAACGGATTAGGCGATTGACTGCAGGTGTTCGACTGCGTCGATAAAAGGCTGAAGCGGCGGGGTGAAATAAATCGCGCCGGCAAGTCCGCCGTTGCGCAGGGTCGCCCCGATGTGCACCGGAGGTACGAGGCGGTGCCCCGCGATGGCGGCAGCATCCATACCCCAGGGGACCCCGCGCCCGCCCAGTGCCGGAATCCGCAGCGTCGGATGCTCCGACGACGCAACCGCATACAGGGAGCTGGTCAGTTCCATCATTTGTGCCGGAGTCCCGATGGAGACCGGACTCAGGGCGGGAGCCGCCGCCGCAGCGGCGCCGCCCAATCCCAGCGTTTCCATGATCAAGCTGTCACCACCGCTGTACCCCAGATCGGCGCGCGTCCAGGGCGGCATGATTCTTCCGGGAAACCCGGAGATCGGCGGTAGGGGTGCGCGGAACCACTGGCCCGGTACGCCGGAAACCCTAACCGCGAACTCCTTCTCGTTCATCGCCATGCCCGTGACGATTGAGCTCCCCGGAATCGAAACTGCTGTGTCCGCAATAACCTTTGCGGCTGCCATCGCGACGTGCAGGAAATGGAATTCCGCTGTGTCGAGGTAGGGCAGCAACGCCGCGGTCTCCGGGGCATTGCCCGGAAGATGGAGGAGGCGTTCCAAGACGGCGTTCCGGAACAGCAGCCCGGCAGCGGTCTGCCTGCCGTGCAGTTCATCGCCCATGGCCAGCGCCTGGGCCATGATCGGCAGGAGCGGTATCGGAGATTCACGGAGGATCTGCGCCAAGGCCGGCGCCACCTGGTCCCTGATGCGGGCCAGATTGCCGTTGACCGCTGGCCCCTGGGATCCGAACGTAAGCGCCCGCGTCCCCGGGCCTTCGTTCATCCTGCAGGTAGCGGTGCGCCCGGACAGGCGGTCCCGTACAACCAGTACGGGCATCGAGGCGGAGCAAACGCCCGTAAGCGAACCTACGCCACCGTGCTCGTGACAGGAGGCCAGCCGGATCGCGCCGGAGCGGAGCAAGCCGTCAGCCTCTGCCTCAGTGGCAGCAAGCCCTTCGAATACAACCGCACCTACAACCGCCAAGCGTTGGCAACCCGTGTAATCCTGCCACGGCATCAGCGGTCCCGAGACGAGGATGATGTCCTTGGCCATGCCCGGGACTGCCTCCAGGGCCGGAAGAATGTCGATCAGCTCGGGCTCCGCGGAGAGCATTGCCGCGACAGCTGCTTCGTTGGCAGAGAGGCGGGAAGCATCCCGCGTCGTCGTCGTCATACTGTTTCCGTCGCCATGGCATTCCCCCGGACCGTCATGCCAGAAGCATGGCATACGACACGGTACGTTGGTGCGATGAACGATGGAGGCCCGCACAGCGTCCCCGGCGCCGTCGCCCGGGCCTACGACGCCGTCGCCCAGGCGTACGCGGCGCTGATCCCCACTGCCGGCAGGGATGGAGACCCGGAGGACGAGCTGGACCTGGCCATGGTGCGCAGGTTTGCCGGTTCGCTGCCGTCCGGGGCAGCCGTCCTGGATGCAGGGTGCGGAGCCGGCCGAATGATCACCTATCTCGACGCCCTGGCGCCGCTGGCTGTCGAAGGGTGCGACATTTCGGTAGGCATGGTCCGGCAGGCCCGGAAGGCACATCCGCAACGGCAGTTTGCAGTCACGGCGATGTCCTCGTTGCCCTACGGTGACAGGTCATTTCACGGGGTGCTGGCCTGGTATTCGATTATCCATACCCCGCCTGCGGGGCTACCGGCGGTTTTCGCTGAGTTTCAACGGATCCTGCGTCCCGGCGGCCGTCTCCTGTTGGGTTTTCAGGCGGGAACGGGTTCCCGTCAAATAACAAACGCCTACGGGCATGACGTGGAACTCACGGCCTACCTCCACGACATCCGCGAAACAGCCGCGCTGCTGGAGGGCGCGGGTTTCCAGGTTTGTGAATACCTGTTCCGCGCCCCGACAGCTGCGGAACGCTCTGCACAGGGCTTCATCAGGGCCAGGAAAGCCGAAGAACTGACTAGAGGCCGGAAACCCGTCTGGTAGCCGGCTCTTCCGTCGGGTTGAACTTCAGCACATCGTCCAAAGCCAGGGTGCCCGTGGGCTGGTCCTCCTCCTCGAGGAGGTACAGGCGCTGGATACCAATCACGATTGAATCGGCAACCGTCTGGCGGAATACCGGATCGGCGAGGCGCTCAGCGTCGTGCGCATTGCTGAGGTAGCCCAGATCGAGTCCCACGGACGGTACGCCGGGCACCTTGAGGGTGTCCCAGGTCCGCGCGTGGACGCCCAGATTGTCCAAGTCGGTACGGGCACCCAGTTCCTTCAAAAGCAGGACGGCGGCCCGGTGGCCGATGGGGGAGCGTGCCTCACCGGTACCCGGCAGGCCCCAGTAGTAGGCCGCCATGCCGGAGGCGGCCTGCTGGTCCAGCCAGTCACAGTGGATATCCAGGTTCAGGCTGGGCACGTTTTGGCGTGATCCCGATTCGGTGGCAGCACCGCTTTGCTGCGGAACCAGCCGGGCACCGAATTCACGCAGGATGCGTTCCACGCGCCCGGCGATGTCCGTGGTGACCAGCAGTTCGGTCAGCGGCTCCCCGCTGAGCCGCTCGACGCCGTGCGGGGACACCAGCCGCGCGCGGCCGATGTTCACGGAAATAACGCGTCCGCGCAGGGCCGCGGTGGAGCGGTCCAGCCGTTCGTAGTCGCGCAGGGCGAAAGCCTGGCTGGGCGAAATGGCGCGGTTCACCCGGGACATGGACCGCATGGTGTCGGCGTCGCACACACCGGTGCCGGGCAGCCCGAGGTTCTGCTGCAGCTCGGCCACTGCGTAGCGGGTACGCACCCCGAAACTCCCGTCGATGTGACCGTAGTAGAACCCCAGATGGGACAGGTGACGCTGGAGCTCGGCGACGTCGTCGCCCCGCAGCTGACCGCCCTCAACATAGTTCAGCGTCCGGTCCCCAAAGCGGAACTGCGCTTCGGACAAAGCCCGCTGGGTGTCCGGGCCGGCAACGCCGTCGACAATCAGGCCTCGGCTCTGCTGGAAGGCGCGGACCGCAGCGTCAACGTGGTCATCGAAAATGGTCGGATCGTTTACGGCGTCCGGTGCCAGGTAGGACAGGGTGACACCGGCGCGCAGCAACGCTTCACGAAGCGCCACCACACGCCGGCTGGCATCCAGCCTCCGCAGGCTTTCACCATGCACACTCATTGCTGTTTACTTCAGGAAGGCCGCGAATTCCTGCTCCAGGACCTGCTTCGGCTTGGCGCCGATGGAAGTCGCCGCAACCTCACCGCCCTGGAACACGTAAACCGCCGGGATGGAAGTGATGCCGTACTGAGCGGCGATCGCGGGGTTTTCATCCACGTTCACCTTCACTACATCCACCTTGTCGCTGTACTGGGCGGCAATGTCGTCGAGGATGGGGGACAGCATGCGGCACGGGCCGCACCATTCAGCCCAGAAGTCCACGATTACGGGCTTGTCCGCGGCCAGGACATCGGTACCGAAAGAAGCATCGGTTACTGCTTTTGCACTGCTCATTTTTTGCTCTCCTAAGCGAGGAACGGAATTAGAGGGCTGCGTGTTCGGAAACAGCCTCTGACGGCGGGGTGGGGACCTCCGCCGCAGTGGAGACGGAATCGCCCAGATCGGCGAGGTAGTGTTCGACGTCGACGGCGGCCACACAGCCGGAGCCGGAGGCGGTGATGGCCTGCCGGTAAGTCGGATCGATGACGTCGCCGGCCGCGAAGACGCCCGGAAGGGACGTCTTGGAGGTGCGTCCGAGGACGGCGATCGTGCCCTCCTCGGTGAGTTCAAGCTGGCCGCGGACCAGGTCCACCCGGGGGTCGTTGCCGATGGCCACGAACACACCCGTGACGGGAAGCTCGGATTCGGAGCCGTCCTTGGTGCTGCGCAGCACCAGGCCGGTGACCTTGTCCTCGCCGCGGATGGCGGCTACTTCCGAATCCCAGGCGAAGCGGATCTTCTCGTGGGAAAGGGCCCGCTCCTGCATGATCTTGGAGGCCCGCAGGCTGTCGCGGCGGTGCACCACGGTTACCGAGGAAGCGAACTTGGTCAGGAACAGCGCTTCCTCCAGAGCGGAGTCGCCACCGCCGATGACGGCGATGTCCTGGCCCTTGAAGAAGAAGCCGTCGCAGGTTGCACACCAGCTGACACCGCGGCCGGAAAGGCGCTTCTCGTCCGGCAGTCCCAGTTCACGGTAGGCGGACCCGGTGGAGATGATGACTGCGCGGGCGCGGAAGGTTTCGCCCGTGCCGATGGTCACCGTTTTGATGTCGCCGGCGAGGTCCACCTCGGTGACGTCCTCGAAAAGGATTTCGGTGCCGAAACGGGCGGCCTGCTTTTCGAAGTTGGCCATCAGGTCCGGCCCCATGACGCCTTCGGGGAAGCCGGGGAAGTTCTCCACATCGGTGGTGTTCATCAGCTCCCCACCGGCGGTGACGGAGCTCGCAATCAGGAGCGGCTTCAGATTGGCACGTGCCGCGTAAACGGCCGCCGTGTATCCGGAAGGGCCGGAACCGACGATGATGACCTCGCGGACGTCGCCGGCAGCAGCGGCGCCGTCGGTGGCAACGGAGTTTGCGGTGCTCACTGGGGGGTGTTCCTCTTCCTTGTTGAACTACAGGGTCTAACTAAAAATACGGACCGATCCGAAAGGACCGATTCCTAAGTGGATCACCCGGCACAACGGATACCGGGTCCAGCTTATTCCGGCAGCCCAGCTCTGGACATGCACATCACAGCCGGGCGGCAGGTCCGGAACGTAGAAGTCAGGACACGCCGATTTCGGCGATCTTGAGTCCCCACGGGTATGCAGCCTGGACCCCGTTAAGGCGGGGCAGCTGCGTGAAGTTGACGATCACGTAGCGGGCAGAGGCAGCCTGGCCGTCCGTCTTCGGCACCGGAATGCTGGTGGTGGGACCGGTAAAGCCGCTCTGGGCAACGGACGTCGCACCCTCCAGGTCCGGAGTGTCGTTGAGCATTACGGAGAAGCTGCCGCCCGTGCCGTTCAGCTGGGTGATATTGACCTCATTGACCGCCGAATCGGCGCCCAGGTCGACCACCAAGGCCAGGCTGGGAGCGAGCCCGCCGAACGTGTCGCTGGCGTAGACATAGCTGGACCAGTACGAGGACGGGTTGCCGTCGATGATCTGCGGCAGGGCGCCGTCGTTGGCGGAATCAAGCTGCGGATTGCCTGGAACCAGACGCGTGATGCCGGCGATCTCGGGTGCCGGTGCAGGTGCGGCGGCGTCCGCGCTCGGGGCGGCCTGTGCAGCCTCCTGCGTGGGTGAGGTGGATGCGCCGGCTTCCGGGTCGGATCCGAACATGTCGCCCATTTTGCCCAGCTGGGAAACTGCGAGCACCACTGCGAGGACAAGCACGAGGCTCAGGACCGCCCCGATAAGCACGCGGCCGGACTTGCGGTTCGGCTTCTCCTCGGCGCTGTCCTCTTCGTAGTCGTCGTCCGGATCGCCGTACGCGTAGCCGTCATCGTCGTAGCTGCCTGCCGCCAGTGCGGACTTGGGGAAGGTCGACGCAGAGCGGGAGTTCCGTTCCGGAACCGGTGCAGCCTGGGGCTCGTCATCTTCCCACTTGGTGACCTTGGCGGGCCGGGCTTCGGCGGCCGACTGCTTGGGGCGGGTAGTGGGAGCCGGGGGAACGTTGGCACCGCCGGTGGCGGCCTCGGCCGGAGCGTCGGCGGCCTCGCCGAACTGAAGATCCCGCGCGGCCGCAGCGGCCCCGGCCCCGGCTCCGGCAGCAGCAGCGTTGCGTCCGAACCGGGGGAGCTTGGGCTTGTGCGCCCCGGAGAGCAGCGGCTTGCGCGGCTCTCGCTCCTCATGTTCGACGTAGCGGTCTTCTTCGACGGTTTCCGGTTCGCGGGAGCGGGGCATGCCGAAGATTTCCGAGCCCAGGGTGTCGGTGAAGAAAGGCTCGACGTAGGGGGCATCCCGCTCAATCACGAGATCCAGGAGATCCGCTGCGCTGGCGGTATTCGTGACCAGGTACGTGCGGCCGTCACTGACGCCCAAATCCAGCACCTGGACATTGCCATGGCGTTCACCGGTGGCGATTTCGCGGGCGCTTGCCGAGACCTGGCTGGCATTCATGGGGGCGGCTACGAGGATGCTGACGGAACGGTTCAGGACCTGGTCCACACCATCGAGCACCATGTCCTGCTCAGCTGAAGCGAGTACAAGGGCTGTCACCTTGTAACGTCCGCCCAGTACTGAACCGACGTCTACGGACTGTGGCACGTGTTCCTCCCATGAAAACGGCAATAAGACTGCGTCAGGCTTATCTGACATTGCGTACTCGGATGTTCGTTCACGGACACGGAACACGGCCGGCGGCCGCAGTCCTGAACTGCCTGCTTTGTTCCCATGCTACCCGTGCCGAAAGCAGAATGCCGGAAGCGGCACTTTAGGCAGTCCGCCGGAGTTTGGCAAGGAGCGGTGCCAGGAACGCGTCCAGCTCGGAGACCTTAAGAACCCGCAGCATGAAGTAGTACGCCACGGCCATCAGGGCGCCGCAGACCACCAGGACCACTGTGGCGGAAGGCACCGACTGCCAGGCAAAGCCATCGGCCGAGTACCCGCCCAGCAGGGCCAGGGCGGCCGAGCCGACGGCGCCAGCCGCCAAAGCGGCAACCACCAGCCGGACGTGGACGTCGAAGACCCGGGCTCCACCGTAATCGCCGAGGCTGCGGCGGAGGAAAATGTGGCTGAGCACGACGGCCGCGACGTTGCCCAGGGAATAGGCAATTGCCAGGGCGAAGATGATCTGGTCCGCCGGCAGGGTGGCTGCCCCCAGAGCCAGCGCGATGCCGAAGGCCGAAAGAATCAGCTGCATAACGAGCGGGGTCTTCGCGTCCTCGTTGGCATAGAAGGCACGGTTCATCAGGAAGGTGGCACTGAGGAAGGGTGCGGTGATCGCCAGCAGCACCAGCACCTGGGCCTGCAGCGCGGCGGAAACATTCGATCCGCCGCTGAACCAGATGCTGATCGGTCCGGCCAGGACAATCAGCACCGCAGAGCAAAAGACAGTGGCCACCCCGATGGCCCGCAGCCCCTGCGAAAGGGTTTCCCGGACGCCGTCGTAGTTTTTCTCCGCATAAGCGTGGGACATCTGGTTGAAGAGCACCGTGGCGAGGGACAACGTGATGACCGAGTGCGGAATGATGTACAGCATCGACGCCGTTTCCAGGTTCATCTGTCCGGCAATCTCACGGCCCATGGCCTGGTATTCGGGCCGGGCTTCCGAGGCGATCGTGGCCACGGCTGTGTAGACCAGGTAAGCGCCGTTGCCCACGAGCATGGTGATGATGGTCCACTTGGCCACCTTCCCGGTTTCCCGCAGGCCCACCCCGCGAAGCCCGAACGAGGGCCGCAGCCCCAGGCCCAGGCGGCGCAGCGGGACCAGCAGGACCACTGCCTGCATCACAATGCCGAGGGTGGTGCTCCCGGCCAGGATGAGGGTGGCCTGCGAAGTCCAGTTCTCCGGGGAGAACGACGACGTCTCCTCCCTGCCGATGAACGTAATGAAGATGAGCAGGCCGGCGATCGCGATGATGTTGTTGACCACGGGCGCCCACATATAGGCACCGAACCTGCCGTTGGCGTTGAGGATCTGCCCGATCACCGCGTAGGCGCCGTAGAAGAAAATCTGCGGGAAAAGCCAGTAGGCAAAGGTGGTCGCCAGTGTCAGCTGGTCCGGGCCCAGCGACAAGACCGTGGACAGGATCACGGGTGCCGCGAGCGTGGCCACGAGCGCTATGCCGGCCAGCACGAGGAGGCAGAGGGTGAGGATCCGGGAAACGTACTCGGCGCCCCGGTCCGGCCGCTTGCTCGCCTTGATGATCTGCGGGACCAGCACTGCGTTGAAGACACCGCCGGCCACCATCAGGTAGATAAAGTTCGGCAGCACGTTCGCTGAGCTGAAGATATCGGTGACCAGTCCGGTGCTGCCGATGGCGATTGCCAACAGGGCGGTGCGGACCAGTCCAAGGACACGGGACACCAGGGTTCCCGATGCCATCACAACACTCGAACGCGTAGTACTGGGGGCTATGTTCTTTTCGGCCATCGTGACCCTATGTTCTCACCTCAGGTCCGGATTGCCTCAAACGGCGCTGCGCACCGGGGGACTCACAGGTAGCGGGGGAGGATCTCGCGGGCGAGGTCCGCGATGCGGCGCTCGTTGGGGAAGGAGAGCCTCCGGCCGAGCTCCGCCAGCGGAACCCAGGCGACGTCCACAGCTTCGTGGTCCGGATCGTTTTCGATGGTCAGGTGCCCGCCGCAGGCTTCCAGGAGGAAGTGGTGGACCGTCTTATGCACCCGGTGCCCGCTGACCGTAAACCAGTAATCGATGCTGCCCAGGGCCGTCAGGATGCGGCCGTCAATGCCCGTTTCCTCCGCGATTTCGCGGATGGCTGCAGCCTGGTTGTCTTCGTCGTTTTCCGGGTGGCCCTTCGGAAGGCACCATTCCAGCCGGCCGCCGCGGTTCAGGCGGGCAATAATCGCCACGTGCAACTGCTCCGTTGAGGTGTCGACCACAATCCCGCCGGCCGAGACCTCCTCCACCGTGGGGAGGGGGGTATGTACCGAATGCGCACCGGCGCCGCCCATTGACGCAGTCAACGGGGTCCGCTTGGGGGCGCTCGGTACGGGATGGGCCATACTCCCACTGTAACGATCTTTGCCGGGGGATGATGACTGTTGTGCGGGCTGCCGGAGAGGAAGCGGGAACCCTCGGCGTGTCCGCCCTCCGGCTCCCGCCCCTTGTCGGCCTTCACCGTTTTATCTGGCAGGCTTAAAGCACTATGGTGCACCTTTTTGATAGTTCGGCCTTGAAGTCCCCGTTACCCGAGGTGATCCCGGAACTCGGGGCGCGTTTCGAGGATGCCGGGTACGAGCTTTCGCTCGTTGGCGGCCCCGTCCGCGACCTGTTCCTGGGGAGGGTCTCCCCGGATCTGGATTTCACCACCAACGCGCGCCCGGACGACATCATCCGGGTCATCAAGGGCTGGGCCGACACCTACTGGGAGATCGGCCGGGAGTTCGGCACCATCGGGATGCGCAAGGACGGCTTCCAGGTGGAGGTCACCACCTACCGTGCCGATGCCTATGATCCCGACTCCCGCAAGCCCGCCGTGGCTTTCGGCGACAAGCTTGAAGACGATCTGTTCCGCCGTGACTTCACCATGAACGCGATGGCGCTGCGGCTGCCGTCGATGGAACTGGTGGATCCCTTTGGCGGAGCCCGCGACCTGCATGCCGGTATGGTGCGTACCCCCGGTGCGCCGTCGACGTCGTTCTCCGACGATCCGCTGCGCATGATGCGGGCCGCACGCTTCGCCTCCCAGCTGGGGGTTGAAGTGGCGCCGGACGTTTTTGAAGCGATGCGGGACATGGCCGGACGGATCGAAATCATCTCCGCCGAACGGGTCCGGGACGAATTGACCAAGCTGATCTGCGGCAAGGCGCCGTGGACCGGCGTGAACCTGCTCGTGGAGAGCGGCCTGGCCGACCACGTGCTGCCCGAGGTCTCGGCGCTGCGCCTCGAGATTGACGAGCACCACCGGCACAAGGATGTGTACCAGCACTCGCTGACGGTCCTCCGCCAGGCGTGCGAACTGGAAACCGGCAGCGACGGTCCGGTGCCGGCACCGGATTTCGTGCTGCGATTCGCGGCCCTGATGCACGACGTCGGAAAACCCTCCACGCGCCGTTTTGAGTCAACCGGGTCCGTGAGCTTCCTGCACCACGACGCCGTCGGCGCCAAGCTGACCGCGAAGCGGATGAAGGCCCTGCGGTTCGACAATGACACCATCAAGGCCGTGGCCCGGCTGGTGGAACTGCACATGCGCTTCTACGGGTACGGCGATGCAGGCTGGACCGACTCGGCAGTGCGCCGCTATGTGAACGACGCCGGTCCGCTGCTGCAGCGGCTGCACCGGCTCACGCGCTCCGATGTCACCACCCGCAACCGCCGCAAGGCCGAGCGGCTGGCCTTCGCCTACGACGATTTGGAGCAGCGCATTGCTGCCCTGGCCGAGCAGGAAGAGCTGGCCGCGATCCGTCCGGACCTGGACGGCGAACAGATCATGGCCCTGCTGCAGATCCGTCCCGGGCCGGTGGTGGGCCGCGCGTACCGGTTCCTGCTGGAGGAACGGATGGAAAACGGTCCGCGGAGCGAGGCTGAAACAGCGCAGCTGCTCCGCGCCTGGTGGGCGGAACAGCCCGAGAACCAGATTGCTGCCGCTGGCACAGCACCTGATACAACGGAAACGGAACCCCAGCGGGAACCGGAAGCATCAGGTACGAATGTGAAGGACAGCGAAAAATGAGCAACGGGGAAAACTTCGGACCGGCAGTTCCGGACCTGACTCCGTCCGGAACCCGGCTGCCCCGTCTCTGGCTGCTGCGCCACGGGGAAACCGAATGGTCCCGGGAAGGCAACTACACCGGCCTGACGGATATCCCCCTTACGGCCGAGGGCGAGGCCCAGGCTGAGGCCGCGCGGGACAAGATCGGTCCGGTGACCTTTGACCGGGTACTGACCTCTCCGCTGATCCGTGCCCGCCGCACCGCCGAGCTGGTGGGCTACCCCGACGCCGAGGTGGTTCCGCACGCCCACGAGTGGGACTACGGCGACAACGAGGGCCGCAACAGCCGGCAGGTCCGTGCCGAGAATCCCGGCTACCTGATCTGGAAGGACGGCGTGCCCAACGGGGAGACCCTGGCGCAGGTTGCCGCACGGGCCGACCTCATCATCTCCTCCGTGCAGGCCGGCTGCGGCACCGAAATGGACCGCGACCCCGAGGCGACGCCGGTGGAGAAGGTCCTGCTCGTCGCGCACGGCCATTTCCTGCGTATCCTGGCGGCCCGCTGGCTCGGCCTTGCCCCGGAGATGGGCCGGCACTTTGCGCTCAGCACCGCAGCGGTCTGCACCCTCGGCTGGGACAAACACACGCCCGCCGTTGTCGGCTGGAACCTCTAGTACCGCGATACGGCCCTGCCCGCACGACCCTGGAATAAAAAGTTTTTTGGGGAATTTGGCGAAAGTGCTTGGCAGGGCTGTGAACTCTGTTGTACCTTTCTTTTGCGGGCACATTAATTGTCCGCAATAGACCGAACTGGATTCCCCGCTTAGGCAGCTGCTTCTGCAGCCCTGGGTCAGGGCCCAGTACCCCGGGTACCGCGAACAGGAGGTGGAGATTGATGAACACTAATGGAATTCACATCGTAGTTACCGGTGGCAACACCGGCGGCAATCTCCGGCCGTCCTTCCGGAACCCGCAGGTACCGCCTTCGGTCCTCTCCGGTCGGCCCGATGCCGCTTCCCGGTTTACCGTGACTGCCAGCTGGTCGGCCGTTTCAGCGTAAACGCTGCCGGCCCGGCAAGCCGTCCACGCCACCGGGGCAAGCACCGCGCACTCCCGTTCGACTCCACGCGCTCTTTCAGCACCCCTCTTTTCCCAGGGGAAGTTGGCGGAACCCGCGTATCGGGTGTGTGCGGAACTGCAGCCGGAATTCCCCAATGAAAGACATTGCCACGTCATGGTCGGGTATTTCCCGCAAATCGCCTTGACGCCGCTTTAACGTCCTTTATTGGCTTCCTGCGTCATTTCGACGTCCTTTTATCCGCTTATTCTTTTGCGCCCTTTTTCGCGCCTTCCTGTCGGAGCTTCCAATGCCTGAATTGTCCCTGCCTAATACCACTCTGCCCAAAAACAACCAACCCGGCCCCCGGACCGGGCTCCAGGCCAGGCTGCCCAATGATGCCGCCGGCAGCGACGAGCCGCTGCTGCCCCGTGCCCGGCCCCCGGAACAAGCCGCCCCTGTCCTGCGACGCGCCGCCAAGGGGGTGTACACAATGCTCAAGCGCCTGCGGAGCTCCTTTCTCCGTTCCAACGCCGTCCACCAAGCCCGGATGGACGCGGCCCTGACCGGCGAACAGGGTCACCTGCTGATGCACTACTTCAATTCCGTCAAGTAATCGAAGGTCCCGCCCGGACCCCTTCAACCGTCACTGCCCGGCACCTCTCTTGGGATGCCGGGCAGTGCCGTGCCCGGCATCCGGAGGCGAGGGGACGAACGTGTTCTGGCTGACAGGAAACAAAGCTCGAGCCCGTGGCGTTATAAAGTCGATAGAGAAGATAACGGTCAGGAAGGGAGCGAAGTGCCCCAGGTCAAGCGTGTGGCCATGCTCTCCCTTCATACCTCCCCGCTTGAACAGCCCGGGTCCGGCGATGCCGGCGGCATGAACGTCTACGTCCGGTCCGTTGCCCTCGAACTGGCACGCGCAGGTACTGAGGTGGAGATCTTCACCCGGGCCACCGACCCGCTGCAGACCGCCGACGTTGCCTTGGCCCCCGGGGTGAAGGTTCGCCACGTGGTTGCCGGTCCCGTCCGCAAGGTGGCCAAGGAACAGTTGCCGTACCTGGATCTGGCCGGCGCGGTGGCTGAAGCCCAGCCGTTCCTGCTGGACGGCGGCTTCGACGTCGTCCACTCCCACTACTGGGTTTCAGGCGCCGCAGGACTATCCGTGGCGCAGCAGTGGGACCTTCCGCTGGTCCACACCATGCACACCATGGCTCGGGTCAAAAACCTGCAGGGGCAGCCCGGTGAGGCACTCGAGCCGCAGATCCGGATCGACGGCGAGGAGCAGATAGTCCGCGGCGCCACCCGGTTGATAGCCAATACCAGCACCGAGGCCGCCGAGCTGGAAACGCTTTACGGAGCCGATCCGGAGTCCGTGGACGTGGTGGCGCCGGGCGTGGACCTGAATGTGTTTTCACCACGCGGCAGGCCCGGAGTGCAGGCCGGACTGGGATTCCTCCCCGGGGTCTTCCATGTGGTCTTCGCGGGCCGGATCCAGCGCATGAAGGGCCCCCAGATCCTGGTGGAGGCCGCCGCCGAGCTGCGCCGCCGCCGGCCGGACATCCCCCTGCGCGTAAGCATCCTCGGCGCCGGCAGCGGCTCCTCCGTGCTTGACCTGGCACCGCTGGTCCGCCGGTTGGGACTGCAGGACACGGTGTCCCTGCGCCCGCCGGTCGAGCCGCACCAGCTCGCCGCCTGGTTCCGGTCGGCCGACGTCGTGGCCGTGCCTTCCTTCAGCGAATCATTCGGCCTGGTTGCCCTCGAGGCCCAGGCCTGCGGCACCCCCGTCCTCGCCGCCAACGTGGGCGGGCTGCCCAAGGCCGTGCGCAACGGCAGCAGCGGCGTTCTCGTTGACGGCCACGCCCCGGGCCGGTGGGCCGCCGAACTGGAGGCACTCTACGACGGCACCGACCGCCGTCGTGCGCTCGGAGAAGGCGCGGCTGCACATGCCCAGGCGTTCGGCTGGCGCCGGACCGCCATGCTGACGGCGGAAAGCTACCGTGAGGCGGCGGACCAGTTCGCCAGCCGCTCCGTGCGCAAGTAGGCCGAAGCAGCCCCCGCGGGCCGGCACTGCTGGTAGCTTGGCTTCATCCAGCGACCAGCAGCCGTCCAGCGAATCCGTTGACGGCACAGCGGAAGGAACGCAGACCATGCGTATCAGTGCCGATATGCCCTCGGACCTCGAAATTTCCCGGGCGGCCCGCCTGCTGCCGATCACGGAGATTGCCCGCGCCGCGTCGATTCCCGACGCAGCCCTGGAATCCTACGGACGGTACAAAGCGAAAATCGACCCGGCGCTCCTGCGGGAGGATTCGGTCCGCGGCCGGGTGGTCCTGGTGACGGCCATGAGCCCCACGCCTGCCGGTGAAGGCAAATCGACTGTGACGGTGGGCCTGGCGGACGCCCTGCACCGGGCCGGGGAAAACGTGATGATTGCCCTGCGCGAGCCGTCCATGGGGCCGGTTCTCGGTATGAAGGGAGGCGCCACCGGCGGCGGCTACTCGCAGGTGGTGCCCATGGAGGACATTAACCTGCATTTCACCGGCGATTTCCACGCCATTACCTCGGCGAACAATGCACTGGCCGCACTGCTGGACAACCACATCTTCCAGGGCAACCAGCTGGGCCTGGATCCGCGGCGCATCACCATCAAGCGCGTCCTGGACATGAATGACCGTGCCCTGCGCGACGTCGTCATCGGCCTCGGCGGGCCGGCCCAGGGCGTGCCGCGGCAGGACGGCTTCGACATCACCGTGGCCTCGGAGGTGATGGCTGTCTTCTGCCTCGCCCGGAACCTGGCGGACCTTACGGAACGCCTGTCCCGGATCACCGTCGGCTACACCTACGACCGGCGGCCCGTCACCGTTGCCGATCTCGGCGCGCAGGGCGCCATGACGCTGCTGCTGCGCGACGCCCTGAAGCCGAACCTGGTGCAGACCCTGGCCGGAACCCCTGCCCTCGTCCACGGCGGGCCGTTCGCCAACATCGCGCACGGCTGCAATTCGGTCATTGCCACGTCCGCGGCCCTCCGCCTGGCCGACCTCGTTGTGACGGAAGCCGGGTTCGGGGCGGACCTCGGGGCGGAGAAGTACCTGGACATCAAGTCCCGGGTGGCGGACGTCGCCCCGGACGCCATAGTGGTGGTGGCCACCGTCCGGGCCCTGAAGATGCACGGGGGCGTGCCCAAGACCGGTCTGGCGGCGGAGAACCTTCCTGCACTGCGGGCCGGCGTCGTCAACCTGCACCGGCACCTGGACAACGTCCGCCGGTTCGGGATCAACCCCGTGGTGGCGGTCAACCGCTTCAGCACCGATACGGACGCAGAACTGCGCTGGCTGATGGACTGGTGCGCCGAGCAGGGCGTCAGCGCCGCGGTGGCCGAAGTGTGGGCGCACGGCGGCGGCGGACCGGGCGGCGATGACCTGGCGGCGGCGGTGCTCCGGGCCCTGGAGCGACCGGCGGACTTCCGGTTCCTCTATCCGGACGAGCTGCCGGTGGAGCAGAAGATCCGGGCCGTGGCCCGGGAGATTTACGGTGCCGCCGACGTCGAATTTGCTCCGGCCGCGCTGCGCCGGCTGGAGGAGATTGCGGCGCGGGGACTGGAGCATCTGCCGGTCTGCATGGCCAAAACGCCGTACTCCTTCTCGGACGACCCCGCGGCCCTGGGCGCGCCGTCGGGCTTCACCCTGCACGTGCGGGATCTGTCCATCAAGACCGGGGCCGGCTTCGTGGTGGCGCTGACCGGGGCAGTCATGACCATGCCGGGACTGCCCAGGGAGCCTGCGGCGCTGCGCATGGGTGTCGCCGCGGACGGGACGCCGAGCGGACTTATCTAGGATTCAGGTCCGGGGCCCGGGGGAGGACCGGACACGGCAAGACCCCCGGTCCCGGAGCGTTCCGGGGACGGGGGCCTTGTGCTGCCGGGGTCTTAGCGCTCGACCTCGCCGCGGATGAACTGCTCTACCTTTTCCTTGGCGAGGTCATCGTTGTACTGCTCGGGCGGCGACTTCATGAAGTAGCTCGAGGCCGAGAGGATGGGCCCGCCGACGCCGCGGTCCAGGGCGATCTTGGCGGCACGCACGGCATCGATGATGACGCCGGCGGAGTTGGGGGAGTCCCAGACCTCCAGCTTGTACTCCAGGGACACCGGAGCGTCGCCGAAGTTGCGTCCCTCGAGGCGGACGAAGGCCCATTTGCGGTCATCGAGCCACGCGACGTAGTCCGACGGGCCGATGTGGACGTCGTCGGCCTTCAGGTCTGCCGAGGTATTGGAGGTGACCGCCTGCGTCTTGGAAATCTTCTTGGATTCTAGGCGCTCACGTTCGAGCATGTTCTTGAAGTCCATGTTGCCGCCGACATTCAGCTGGTAGGTGCGGTCCAGGATGACGCCGCGGTCCTCGAACAGCTTCGCCATGACGCGGTGCGTGATGGTGGCGCCGATCTGACTCTTGATGTCGTCGCCGATAATCGGTACGCCGGCAGCGGTGAACTTATCCGCCCACTCCTTGGTGCCGGCAATGAAGACGGGCAGCGCGTTGACGAAGGCCACGCCGGCGTCGATGGCGCACTGGGCGTAGAACTTCGCAGCCTGCTCGGAGCCGACCGGCAGGTAGCAGACCATAACGTCCACCGCGTTGTCCCGAAGGGCAGCCACAATGTCCACCGGCGACGCATCGGATTCGGTGATGGTTTCCCGGTAGTACTTGCCCAGCCCGTCGAGGGTGTGCCCGCGCTGCACGGTGATGCCGGTCTGCGGGACATCGGCAATCTTGATGGTGTTGTTCTCGCTTGCGCCGATCGCATCGGCCAGGTCGAGGCCGACTTTCTTGCTGTCGACGTCGAAAGCGGCAACGAACTGCACGTCATTGACGTGGTATTCGCCGAACTTCACGTGCATCAGGCCAGGGACGGTTTCGTTGGGATCGGCGCTTCGGTAGTACTGGACACCCTGCACCAGCGAAGCTGCGCAGTTTCCAACACCGACAATTGCCACCCGGATGGGGTTCTCGGACACGGTTCTCCTTTGAAGAAAAATGTTGAACGCTGCGCCCCCGGCGCAGACAACCTCCACAGTCTACGTGCTCGGCATCACATCTTCGGTTTGGGTTCGGACCGCTGGCTCATCAGGAGGGCGTTTTGCCTCGTTCCCCGTCCGTTTCCCCCGTTCCCCGCCGGGACCGAAGCGATGGTTCCCTAGTGGATACTGGACCCATGCAGCCCAACTCCCGGCGCGGTCCGCAGCGCATTGCGGCGCCCTCCCGCAACGATCCGTTCCTGAGGAAGTTCGCGGAAGGCATCGGCGGCCCCATGGGCCGCCACGCCGCCCCGGGCATGGTCTCGCCCGGATTTTTCACCGTGGAACGGGTGCTGGTCCTATTCACGATCGTCTCCGCGCTGCTGGCCGTCCTGGTTAAAACCCCCTGCCGTGCGGCCGGCTGGGGCACACCGGACCAGTTTTACTCCGCCTGCTATTCGGACTGGCCGGAGCTCTTCCGGACCCGGGGGATAGGCGACGGCGTTTTCCCGTTCCTCACGGAGGGCGCGCTTTTTGAATATCCGGTCCTCCTGGGACTCCTGGCCGGTGCCACCGCGCTGGTGGTGCCCGGCGAAGGCGGCACGGCCTTGAGGTCGCTGCAGTATTTCGACGTCAACGCACTCCTGGCCACTGGAGCCTGGATTGCCACGGTCATAGCAACCATGCGCCTGGCCGGGCGCCGGCCCTGGGACGCAGCCATGGTGGCCGTAGCCCCGGCGGCGATCCTGTCGGTGTTCATCAACTGGGACATTTTCGCCGTGATGCTGGCCACGGCCGGCATGCTGGCTTTTGCCCGGAACCGTCCGGTGGCAGCAGGAGTGCTGATCGGCCTGGGCGCCGCGTTGAAGCTTTACCCCGTGCTGATTCTCGGTGCCGTGCTGGTGCTCGCGCTGCGGACGCTCCGCCTGCGCCCGGCGGTGCTGACCGTCACGACTGCGGCAGTAACCTGGCTGGCCGTCAACCTGCCGTTCCTGCTCCGCGACTACGAGTCCTGGCGCTTCTTCCTCACGTTCACCGCGGAGCGCCCGGCGGGCTACTCTTCGATCTGGTTCGCCTGGAACCTGACCGTGGAGCGGGCCGGGGGAACCGGCGTCGGACCCGAATTCATCAACCTGTGGGCCTATCTGCTGTTTGCGCTGGCGTGCCTTGGAATCGCCGTGCTGGCGCTGCGGTGCGGGCGGCGGCCGCGGTTGGCGCAGCTGGTTTTCCTGATTGTGGCGGCATTCGTCCTCACCAACAAGGTGTACTCGCCGCAGTTTGTCCTCTGGCTCATTCCTCTGGTCGCCCTGGCCCGGCCGAGGTGGCTCGACTTCCTGATCTGGCAGTTCTTCGAAGTGATGCACTGGTGGGCTGTCTGGATGTACCTCGCGAAGGAGACCTCCGGCGGCGCGGCCGAGAACAACCTCGATTCGCCCTACTATGTGCTGGCGGTGCTGGGCCACGTGCTGGCCACCCTTTATCTGATGTACCGGGTGGTCTCCGACATTCTGGAGCCCGACGGCGACCCCGTGCGCCGGAGCGGCGTCGACGATCCGCAGGGCGGACCGTTCAACGGCGCCCCCGACCGCTGGGCCCTGCGGCGGCGAAGGCCGGTATCCTTGGAAACGCATGCGGCCCCGGCGAAAGAAGCACAGTGACCCCCGTTCCATACCGTTCCGAGCAGCTCAGCCACGAGGATTTCGAGGCGCTCGCCGCCGCGCACCCCGATGTGGTGATCCCGCTGGAGCAGACCCCCTATTGGGCGGATTTTGAGCGGAAGCTTGGCCGCAGCCCCTACGGCATCTGGGCCTATTACGACGGCGACACCCTGGTTGCCACCGCCAGTTACCTCCGCTCCGAACGGCGGCTGAGGCCGTCCCTGGTGGTCGTCAACGGCCCCACCTGGTTCACCACGCGCACGCACAACGCCGAGGCCCGGCTCGTTTCCACCGTGCAGGAACAGTTCCGGGCCGATCCCGCCGTGGACCCGCTGTACATCCGGATGCAGATCGCGCATCCGCAGCCGCCGGTCACCGGTCCGCTGGAACACGGCTGGTACGAACGGGAAATCGTCGTCGACCTGACTCCGGATACGGACGAAATCTTTGCGTCTTTCCGTTCCAACGCGCGGAACCTGATCCGCAAGGCGGAGAAGATGGGCGTCAAGGTCCAGCCCATCGAGCGCGCCCGATGGGCGGAGGTGTTCCGCACGGAACTCTTCCCGATCATGCAGGAAACCGCTTCGCGGGACGGTTTCTCGAGCTTCGAGTCCTCCTTCTACGAAACCCTCCTTACCGAACTCGGTGACCATCTGCGCCTCATGGTGGCGTACATGGACGGACAGGCCGTTTCCTGGCTGATCACCACCGAGTACCGCGGTTACTCCGTCTACTACTTCGCGGCGAGCTCGCACAGTGCCCGCAAGACCAACGCGCCCTACCTGCTGCTCTGGGAGGCCTTTAAGGTCCTCAAGGAAGCGGGCAACACGGCGTGCGGGCTGACCGGGATCGTCAGCGACAACTACCCGAGCCTGATCAACGTCACCACGTTCAAGCGGAACTTCTCCAAGACCGTGGTCACCATCCCCACTACCTATGACGTTCCCCTCCATCCACTGCGGTACGCTCTGGTGGCCAACGCCCTGAAGCTGCGGCGCGAGGCGCCCGCGAAGCTGCGCAGCCTGCCGGCCTCCGCCAAGGGTCTTGCAGGCCGGATCCCCGGACGGAAGGGCGAAAAGGCGGCCTAATGAGCGATGTCAGTGTTGTCGGGGCCGGTCCCAACGGACTCGCGGCGGCGGTCATCATGGCCCGCGCCGGCCTCAAGGTCGAGGTGTTTGAAACCCAGTCCACAGTGGGCGGCGGCAGCCGCACCAAGGAACTGATGGAACCCGGCCACCTGCACGACATCTGCTCCGCAGTGCATCCCATGGCCCTGGCCTCTCCGTTCTTCCGCAGCTTCGGACTGGACCGGCGGATCGACCTGGTGGTGCCGGAGATTTCCTACGCCTCACCGCTCGACGGCGGTCGCGCCGCACTGGCGTATCGGGACCTGGACCGGACGGTGGAGGGACTTGGAAGGGACGGTGCCGCCTACCGGCGGCTGATGGAGCCGCTGGTCCGGCGCAGCGAGGCAGTCACCGAACTGCTGATGGGTTCCCTCCTGAGCGTCCCCCGTGATCCGATTGCGCTGGCGTGCTTCGGCCTGGCCGCGCTGGACCAGGGCACGCCCCTGTGGAACCGGCGGTTCGTGGAGGACGCCGCACCGGCACTGCTCTCCGGCGTAGCGGCGCATCCGGTGGGAAAAATGCCCTCCCTGCCCTCCGCCGGAGGCGGGTTGATGCTTGGCACCCTCGCCCATTCAGTCGGCTGGCCCATCCCGGTAGGCGGTTCCCAGGCCATCGCCGAGGCGATGGCCGACGATCTGCGGGCGCACGGCGGCAAGATCTCCACCGGCCACCGCATCACCTCCCTGGACGAGGTGGCCGGCTCCCGGGCCGTCATCCTCGATGTCTCCCCGTCGGTGCTGCTGGAGCTGGGCGGGGACCGCCTGCCGCCGCGTTATGCGCGGGCGCTGGAGCGCTTCCGCTACGGCAATGCTGCCTGCAAGGTGGACTTCATCCTCTCCGGCCCGGTGCCCTGGGCGAATCCGGAAATGGCGCGTACCGGCACCGCCCACCTGGGCGGCACCCGGGCGGAACTGGCCGCAGCGGAGGCCGACGTCGCGGTCGGCCGGCACCCGGCCCGCCCCTATGTCCTGTTGTCCCAGCCCAGCGGCTTCGATCCCACCCGGGCCCCCGCGGGCCGTTCCGTGCTCTGGTCCTACTGCCATGTGCCGGCCGGATCCACGGTGGACATGACGGAAGCGGTCACGGCGCAGATTGAGCGTTTCGCGCCGGGATTCCGTGACGTGATTGTCGATTCGCGGGTGACGACGGCGGCGGACCTGGCCCGGTACAACGCCAACTATGTGGGCGGGGACTTCGGCGGCGGGGCCGTGACGTTGGCCCAGATGCTGATTCGGCCGGTCCTGTCCCCGAAGCCGTGGCGTACGGCGCTTCCCGGTGTCTACCTCAGTTCGGCATCAACCCCGCCGGGGCCCGGCGTGCACGGCATGGGCGGGCTGCATGCTGCGAAGCTGGCACTGAAGGACGTGTTCGGACTGCCGATGCCCTCGCTGGAACCTGCGCAGGGAGCCCGCTAGGGACCTCCGCCTCCCGGTTATCCGGGTTCCTCGGCACCCCGGATCTCTCCCTGCTGCGATTGTGACCCATGGCATAAAGCCTTGTATGTTATCGGGTACCGGCATCGCAGCCGGTACTTGAACTGGGGGACAAGTCATGGGGGACAGACAAATGGATAGCCACGGTCCGGTTGTTGGCGCACAGGGAAACCAGGGGGCTCCGCCGCCGCCCGGCCCGGGCACCGAGCAGCAACAACCACAGCAGCCGCACCAGCCTAATCCCCCGGCTCCGCAGGAACCGGCTCCGCAGGGGCAATGGCCCCAGGCGGCTCCTCCGCCACCCGGGGGACCCGGACTGCCGGGACAGGCATCGAAGCAGCCGAACCCGAAGCGGCGTAAAGGCCTGATCATTGCCGGCAGCGTTGCGGCTGGATTGCTGCTGATTCTGGGCGTCGGCGGGTTCTTCGGCTACAAACACCTCAGCGAGACGACTTACAGCCCCCGGGTGCAGGCAGAGGAATACCTCCAGGCACTCGTCGACGCGGACGTGGAACGCGCCATGGAAATGGCTCCTGCCACCGGGGATGAGCTGGACTACTCGCTGATGACCAACGAGATTTACTCGAAGGCCACCGACAGGATCAGCGGATTCGAAGTGACCGATGTGGTGGTCAACGACGGCACCGCTGACGTGAGCGTGGACGTTAAGCAGGGTGATGATACCCAGGCCATGAAGCTGGAGCTGTCAGAGAACGGCACGGAGGCAGTGTTTTTCAAGAAGTGGAAGCTGGACGCGCCGCTGGGCTCCTGGTCGCTGCGCTACACGCTGGATGCGGATGCCTCCGAACCTGCCGTAAACGGCGTCAGCGTGGAAATGCCCGAGGACGGCAAGAAGCTGGCCGTCCTGCCGGGGGAGTACACCTTCAATGCACCTACCGGAACGAAGTTCGTGAGCTACGGCGGGGACGAGAAAATGGCGGTCCGCCTGGACGGCCAGGAATCGCTGATGGGGGTCGGGTTCATCCCGGAGCTCACGGATGCGGCCCGCGAGGAGATCAAGGCCCAGACAAGGGCGCACCTGGAAAGCTGCATGAAGTTGACGGAACTGCAGCCCAAGGGCTGCCCTAACCAAGCGGACGGCGAGGATCCCAACAACTTCCGCAGCATCAAATGGAGCATGGCCAAGGAACCCACTTACGAGTCGATTGAGGGGGACCCAACACTCCCGTTCTCGGTGGAGGCAGTAAACGGGCAGTTCACCCTGGATGCGGAAATGAAGGAGGGTGACGAGTGGGGGACCATGAAGGGGACCGTTGAGCTCTACTCGATGCCCGCCATGGTGGACATCCAGGGCGAAACGATCACCATGACTTTCGCCGATTAGCAGCAGGCAACCACAGAGGATCGGTGCAGGCTCTTGCGCACGGACCGCGGTCATGGGGAACTGATAACCAGGAGGTTCCCCATGACCGAGCACCTGAACAACCATCACCGCGACACCCTGGACAAGATTCTGCGCCATCCCTCCAGCAGCAACATCGAGTGGAAGGACGTCCTGTCCCTGCTGGATGCCGTGGCGGACACCACCCGCGAGCACAACGGCAAATACGAGGTCACCCTGGCCGGGCAGACGGACTACCTCACAGTGCCGCACGGCAAGGACATCGATGAGCAGACGTTGGTGGACCTGCGGAGAATGCTGCACCGCGCCGGCTACGAACCGGGCAGGAAGTAGCCCCTGGTCCGCAATTGTTACCTCCGTCATAAAACCCGATAAGTTATCGAGTGCCGGCCGCGCAGCCGGGTACTTGAACCGGGGGAACAAGTCATGGCGGACAAAGATGTTGATTACTACGGGCCGGGGGCCGGGGTGTACCAAGCCTCGCCGCCGCCGGGTGCGGGCAGCGAAAACCAGCAGCAGTGGCCAAAGCAGCAGTGGCCGCCGCCGCCCGGACAGAACGGCCGGCAAGGACAGGCACCGCCCAAAGCCGACCCGTCGCAGCGCAACACCCTGTTGATCGCCGCCGGCGTTACCATCGCCGTGCTGGCGGCATTGGTTGCAGGAGGCTACTTCGCCTTCAGGCACTTCAACGAGACCGTGTACGGCCCGCAGGTGCTGGCCGAAGAGTATCTTCAGGCAATTGTTGACGGTGACGTGGAACGGGCCATCGGCATGGGTCCCGACCTTGACTGGGAGGACTACTCCCTGATGACCAACGAGGCGTACGCCAAGGCGGAAAACACGATTACCGGATTTGAAGTGACCGATGTGGTGGTCACCGACGGCCAGGCTGACGTGAGCGTGGACATCGAACAGGGCGGCGATAGCCATTCCGTAACACTGGATCTGCGCACCGCCGGCAGCGAAGCGTTGTTCTTTCAAAAATGGAAGCTGAATATCGGCCTGGGGAGCACCCAGGTGCACTACATCCTGCGGGGAGACGCCACTGCCGTCGCTGTCAACGGGGTGGACATCCCCGGCCAGGACATGGAGGCGCTCCGCAGAAGCGCATTGTTTAATTTCCTGCCCGGCGACTACACCCTGAGTGCCTCTACCGGCAGCCCTTATTCCGGCTATCCGGACCGGGTGGTGAGCGCGCGCCTGAACCCGGACGGCGCTGCGGCTATACGGGAGGGAACCGTCGACCTGAAGCCGCAGGTCACGGACGCCGGCCGCGGGGAAATCGAGGCCGGGCTAACGGCGCACCTCGAAAACTGCATGAAGGCGACTGAACTGATGCCGAAGGGCTGCCCGAACCAGTGGACGGCCGAGGATCCGGACAGCTACCGGAACATCGCCTGGAGCATGCAGACTCCGCCCACCCTCGACCCCATCGAAAGCGATCCCACGGGACCGTTTTCGGTGCGGGCCGTGGACGGGGAATTCATCTTGGACTCCGAAGTGAATCGGGGCGGCTCGTGGCAACCGGAGCGGGAGAGCTACCAGCTTTACTGGATGTACGCCGAGGTGGAGATCAACGGCGAGGAACTGTCCCTCACCTTCGCTGACTGACAGCACTCCGGCTCCGGCTGATGGCTCCGGCTGGAAAGCGGCCCTATTCGACGGTCAGTTCGCCCATCCGGGACCACTCTTCGCCCTCAATGACGGTGTTGATGATCTTCGGGGTTTCCACCAGCGCCGGGACCATGTCCTTCATGGCCTGCTGGAAGTGGCCGCTCTGGACGTGGGCGGCCGCGGCGTCGTCCTTGAACGCCTCCACGAGGACAAACTCGTTGGGGTTTTCCAGGCTGCGGGACCAGTCGAACCAGAGGTTGCCGGGCTCGGCACGGGTGGCTTCGGTGAACCCTGCGGTCAGTTCCGGCCAGCGCTCGGTCCACTCGGGCTTGACGAGGAACTTGACGGTAATGAAGATCATTTTGGTCCTGCTTTCGCTAATTCTCGGGGGTTTTCATCGTATGCCCGGACGGCGGCACCGGGCCACCGGAGGGCAAGACGGAGGAAATGGGAAGATGGGTACGTGGCGCACCTCGACGTATCCAACATTGACTATTTCCTCTCCGACGGACGGCAGCTGCTCAACGGCGTCAGCTTCAAGGTCGGCGACGGGCACAAGACCGCGCTGATCGGCCCCAACGGCACCGGGAAAACCACCCTGCTGCGGCTCATCGCCGGGGACCTGATGCCGGACGAGGGCACGGTTTCACGGTCCGGGAACATGGGCATCATGCGCCAGTTCGTCGGACAGGTCCGGGATGACAGCACGGTCCGCGACCTGCTCGTCTCAGCCGCCCCGCCGGCACTCGCTGCCGCTGCCCGCGAAGTGGATGCCGCCGAGCTGGCCATGATGGAGCACGACGACGAGCCCACCCAGATGCGCTACGCCACCGCCATCACCGAATGGGGCGACGTCGGCGGGTACGAGCAGGAGACCGTCTGGGACGAGGTGACCATGGCCGCGCTCGGGCTGCCCTTCGACCGGGCGCAGTACCGCAAGGCCGCAACGCTTTCCGGCGGCGAGCAGAAGCGGCTCGTCCTGGAAGCACTTTTCGCCGGCCCCGACGAGCTCCTGCTCCTGGATGAACCGGACAACTACCTCGACGTGCCCGGCAAACGCTGGCTCGAAGGAAAACTTGCCGCCTCCAAGAAGTCCGTGCTGTTCGTCAGCCACGACCGGGAGCTGCTGGACAATGCCGCCACCCGCATCGTGACCCTGGAGCCGGGCATCAACGGGGCCTCCGCGTGGATCCACGGCGGCGCCTTCGGCAGCTACGTCAAGGCCAGGGAAGACCGCAATGCCCGGTTCGAGGAACTGCGCCGGCGTTGGGACGAGGAGCATCTCAAGCTCAAGGAACTCGTCAACATGTACAAGAACAAGGCCGCGTTCCGCTCCGACATGGCCAACCGCTATCACGCGGCCCAGACCCGGCTGGCCAAGTTCCTGGAAGCGGGCCCGCCGGAAGCCCTGCCGGTGGAACAGAACGTCAAGATGCGGCTGCGCGGCGGCCGCACGGCCAAGCGCGCCGTCGTCGCCCAGAAGCTGGAACTGACCGGACTGATGAAACCGTTCAGTACCGAGATCTGGTTCGGTGACCGGGTGGGGGTGCTCGGCTCCAACGGCTCCGGAAAATCCCACTTCCTGCGCCTGCTGGCCCTGGGCGGCAGCGATCCGGACCGGGAACACGAGCCGGTGTCAGAGGTGGAGATCGCCCCGGTGCCGCATGCCGGCTCGGTGAAGCTGGGTGCCCGCATCCGGCCCGGGTTCTTCGCCCAGACCATGATGCGCCCGGACCTGGCCGAACGGACCCTGCTGGACATCCTGCACCGCGGCGACGAACACCGGTCCGGGCTGGGCCGCGAAGCAGCCGCGGGAGCCCTGGACCGCTACGGGCTGGCCTCGTCTTCGGAGCAGAAGTTCGAGTCCCTCTCCGGCGGTCAGCAGGCGAGGATGCAGATCCTGCTCCTGGAGCTCTCCGGCGCCACCCTGCTCCTGCTGGACGAGCCCACTGACAACCTGGACCTGCACTCTGCCGAGGCGCTGGAAAAGGCCATTGACGCGTTTGAGGGGACCGTCCTGGCGGTCACCCACGACCGCTGGTTTGCCCGCAGCTTCGACCGGTTCCTGGTGTTCGGCTCCGACGGCAGGGTTTACGAATCCGAGACGCCGGTCTGGGACGAGAAACGCGTGGAGCGGGTGCGGTAGGGGAGAATACTGGCGTGAACGAAAACAGTGCGCAGCCCCTCCATGATGCCGCCCTCCGCCACGAAACCGGCCTGAATAAGGCACTCGTTGCCGTCTTCGTGATTTTCGGCCTCAACGGCCTCGTGTTCGCCAGCTGGGCAGCCCGCATTCCCGCCGCCGCCGAGGATCTGGGAATCGGCGCCGCCGGTGTCGGCCTGCTCCTGCTGTTCTCGGCCATCGGATCCGTGGCCGCGCTGCCGCTGGCCGGATCGGTGGCGCAGCGCATCGGCACCGCAGGCACCGTGCGCGCCGGGGGAATCACGACGTCGATAGCCTCCCTGGCCATCGCCGCCGGACTCAGCCTGGGGTCGATTCCGCTGACCGGTGCCGGTCTGCTGGTCTTCGGCGTCGGAATTGCCGGCTGGGATGTCGCCATGAACCTTGAGGGGGCCGACGTCGAACGCCGGGTGGGCCGGACGGTGATGCCCAAGTTCCACGGCGCCTTCAGCGCCGGGGCGTTTGTGGGTGCCATGATCGGTGCGCTGCTCTCCTGGGCAGGAATCTCGCTGTCCCTGCATCTGCTGGGAATCCTGACGGTGGTTTGCGTGGCGGTGCTGATCGTGCCGCGGAACTTCCTCCAGTTGCCGCACGCACCCGCAGCCCACGGAGCCGACGCGACGGTCAAACCCTCCCGGTTCGGTGCCTGGCGGGAGGGCCGGACGCTGCTGATCGGCGTCGTCGTCATGGGCGCTGCCCTCACCGAAGGTGCGGCAAATGACTGGGTGGCCAAGGCGACCGTGGACGGACTGGGCACCAGCGAGTCCGCCGGTGCCGTGATGTTCGGGATCTTCGTGGCAGCCATGACCCTTACCCGCTGGTTCGGTGCCCGGCTGATCGACCGGATGGGCCGCGTACCGGCGCTGCGGGTGTGCATGAGCGCCTCCCTCGCCGGCCTGCTGCTCTTCGTTTTTGCCCCGAACCTCGGGCTCGCCGCCCTCGGCGCCGTGCTGTGGGGCGTCGGCGCGGCCCTGGGCTTCCCAATGGGCATGTCTGCCGCCGGGGAAGATCCGGTCCATGCTGCGGGCCGGGTATCGGTGGTGTCCACCATCGGCTACATGGCCTTCTTCGTCGGCCCGCCGGTGCTGGGCTTCCTGGGCGAGCACTGGGGCATACGCAACGCCCTGCTGGTGGTGGGCGCGGCCATGCTGGTGTCCATTGCTTTTGCTCCGGCCGCTGCCGAGCAGAAAGCCGAGCCCGAACCTGCCTAAAGCTGCGGACCGTTTCTGTCCGCAAAGGACGGGCGCGGCGGCCCGTCCCGGTCCTACCCTCAACGCATGTCCTTTTCACCACAGTCCACGCCGTTGATTTCCGCCGAGGGGCTGACCAAGGTCTACTCCTCGAAATCCGGTCCCGTGCATGCCCTGGACGGACTGGATATCACTGTCCCTGAAGGAACGGTGACCGCTTTGCTGGGCCCCAACGGGGCCGGGAAAACGACTGCCGTCAAGGTCCTCACCACCCTCATCCGGCCCGATTCGGGTACAGCCGTCATTGACGGCATAAACGTCCTCACCGACCCCAAAGAAGTACGCCGCGTCATTGGGGTGTCCGGCCAGTACTCCGCCGTGGACGAAAACCTTACCGGTATCGAAAACCTGGACATGGTGGGGCATCTGTACCACCTGCCCGCCCGGCGCGCGAAGGAACGGGCAATCGAACTCATCGACATGTTCGAACTGTCCGACGCCGGCAACCGGCCGGTCAAGGGCTATTCCGGCGGCATGCGCCGCCGCCTGGATCTCGCCGGCGCCCTGGTGAACCAACCCCGGGTCCTGTTCCTGGACGAACCGACAACGGGCCTGGATCCGCGGTCCCGGATCGCGCTGTGGGGCGTCATCACCGACCTCGTTGCCCGGGGAACCACGCTGCTGCTGACCACCCAGTACCTGGAGGAAGCGGACCAGCTGGCAGACAAGGTGGCCGTGATCGATGAGGGAAAGGTAATTGCGGAGGGCACCTCGGATGACCTGAAGGCACAGATCGGCGGGCACCGAGTGGCGGTGGCCCTGCACCGCCAGGAGGACTCTGACGAAGCGCTGACCATCCTGGGCCGGCACGGTTCCGGCGACCCGCACGTTTCCAGCGACGGCCGGACGCTGGAGGTCGCCGTCGTCGACGGTCCCGCAGCGCTCCAGCGCATCCTGTCCGAGCTGGAGGCCGGCGGCATCGAACTGCACGACGCCGGCATCCGCCGCCCCACCCTGGACGACGTCTTCCTGCAGCTCACCGGCAAGCCGGCGGACAGCGAAACGGAGAAAGAGGAGGCACACCGATGAGCGCGGCAGTATCAGCAACCGGCATCCGGACCGGCACCCCCAGTCTTCCGGCACGTTGGGTAGGGGACGGGTGGACCGTCACCAAACGGAACCTGATCAAGATCAAGCGGTCGCCGGACATGATCATCTTCGCCGTGCTGCAGCCGATCATGTTCGTACTGCTGTTCAGCCAGGTCTACGGCGGGTCCATTGCTGTTGCGGGGACGGATTACACCCAGTTCCTGATGGCAGGCATCTTTGCCCAAACCGTGGTGTTCGGGTCCACGTTCTCCGGCTCCGCCATGGCACAGGACCTGAAGGAGGGGATCATTGACCGGTTCCGGACCCTGCCGATGAGCCCGTCCGCAGTGCTGATCGGCAGAACCAACGCCGACCTGGCGCTCAACGGGATCTCCATACTCATCATGATGGGTACCGGCCTGCTGGTGGGCTGGCGGGTGAACTCCACACCCGGCAGGTTCCTGGCCGCCATCGCGCTGCTTTTGCTGTTCTCCTACGCCTTCAGCTGGGTCATGGCCCTGCTCGGTATGGCGGTGCGATCACCGGAGACAATCAACAACGCGTCCTTTATGATCCTGTTTCCCATCACCTTCATCTCCAACGCATTTGTGCAGAGTTCCAACCTCCCCGGCCCGCTGGAGACTTTTGCGGACTGGAACCCGGTCTCGGCACTCGTGCAGGCCGTGCGTGAGCTGTTCGGCAACCTGGGCACCGCCCCGGTGCCGGACACCTGGCCGATGCAGAACGCCGTTGCCACGGTGCTGATCGGGGCGGCAGTGATGCTCGTCGTCTTCGTCCCGTTGGCGGTACGGAAGTTCGAGTCGATCAGCTCCCGGTAGCGGGGCGGAGCCCTTCGGAAACGAGGTCAACCATGATTGAGGCCCGCAGCCTCGCCAAGGTCTTCGGCGGCAAGACTGCCGTCGACGGCATCTCCTTCGATGTCCAGCCCGGCAAGGTCACCGGTTTCCTCGGCCCGAACGGGGCCGGTAAATCGACCACCATGCGCATGATCATGGGGCTGGACCATCCAACCGCCGGCAGTGTGGAGGTCAACGGCCGGCCCTACGCCAGCCACACGGCGCCCCTGCGGGAGGTCGGTGCGCTCCTGGAGGCAAAGGCGGTCCACCCTCGGCGGACGGCCTACAACCATCTGCGGGCGCTCGCCGCCAGCCACGGCATCCCCAAAGCCCGCATCACCGAGGTCATCGAATTGACGGGCCTCGGTGCGGCAGCCAACAAACGTGTGGGCGGTTTCTCCATGGGGATGGGCCAGCGGCTGGGAATCGCGGCGGCACTGCTGGGGGACCCCCGCACGCTTATCTTCGACGAGCCGGTCAACGGGCTGGACCCGGAGGGCGTGCAGTGGGTCCGCCATCTTGCCAGGGGCCTGGCTGCGGAGGGCCGCACGGTGTTCATTTCCTCGCACTTGATGAGCGAGATGGCAGTCACCGCCGACCACCTGATTGTGATCGGCCGCGGCAGGATCCTGGCGGATGCACCCATGGACCAGGTCCTCGCCGGCAGCGGGCGCGAACGCACCCTGGTGCGCGCGGACGACGTCGATGCCCTGGCGGCGGCGATAGGTGCGGACGGCGTGGAAATACGCCGGCCGGCACCGGGCCAGCTCGAAATCCTCGGTCTGTCCGCCCGCGGGATTGCCGAAGCGGCGCTGTCGCAGCGGATCCTGGTCACCGAGCTGACCCCGCGGCAGGCATCCCTGGAGGACGCCTATATGGAGTTGACCCGTGGAGAGGTCGAGTACCAATCCCGGGATATCGGGCAGGAGCCTCGGGGAAATCCCTAGTCATCCCTAAGGGGGACCCCTGAATCATCCCTTGGACCGGTCCCGTTGCGGCGCTGGCCCCCTATGGTGGAGGGTAGCCCCCCAGCTTTTGCTTCCCAACGTGAGGATCACCCATGATCGAGGCATCCGGCCTCTCGAAGCGCTACGGCGACAAAACCGCCGTCGACAACGTTTCCTTTACTGTCCAGCCCGGCAAGGTCACCGGTTTCCTAGGTCCCAACGGGGCCGGTAAATCGACCACCATGCGCATGATTGTGGGTCTGGACCGTCCGACCTCGGGCCGGGTGCTGGTCAACGGCAAACCCTACGCCCGGCACGCGGCACCCCTCCGCGAGGTTGGCGCCCTGCTCGACGCGAAAGCGGTCCACACCAAGCGCAGCGCGTACAACCACCTGCGGGCCATGGCGGCAACCCACGGCATCTCCGCCAAGCGGGTCAACGAAGTCATTGAGCTCACCGGCCTGGGCCCGGTAGCCAAGAAGCGGGTAGGCGGCTTCTCCCTGGGTATGGGGCAGCGGCTTGGTATCGCATCCGCGCTGCTGGGAGACCCGCACACGGTCATCCTGGACGAGCCGGTCAACGGACTCGATCCCGAAGGCGTCCTCTGGGTCCGGCACCTTGCCCGGGGGCTGGCCGCGGAAGGCCGCACCGTGTTCCTCTCGTCCCACCTGATGAGCGAAATGGCGCAGACGGCGGACCACCTGATCGTGATTGGCCGCGGCCGGATCATTGCCGACGCGCCCATCGCCGAGATTATTGCCGGCCAGAACAAGGTACGCGTCCTCGTCCGTACGGACAGCCCGCGCGAACTCCTGGAAGCAGTGGCCGGTCCGGGGGTCGCCGGCGTGGAGAAGGAATCCGGGCTGCTGGAGGTCACGGGGGCGGAACCGCGAATCATCGCCGAGGCCGCGCTGGACCGCCGGATCCTGGTGTACGAACTGACACCCCTGCAGGTGTCCCTCGAGGACGCCTACATGGAGCTGACCCGAGATGACGTTGAATACCGGTCCCAGGACCTGCCGCAGGAGCTAACCGCCGCGGGAACTGCCTCCGGGAAGGGGAAATAAAACCGTGAGTACCGCTACAACATCCAAGAATCCCGCGTCATCGCCGGCCGCCTCCTCCGGCTCCGGACTGAGCTTCCTCCGGGTCCTGAAATCCGAGTGGATCAAGATCACTACGGTCCCTTCCACCGTCATCCTCCTGGCCATCACCGTAGTGGTGATGGTCGGACTGGCAGCTCTGGGTGCCTGGGGCACCACCCAGATTGTCAATGAATTCGGCGGCGGTGCCGGCAGCCCGGACGCAGCGCAGGCCGGGCCGCCCGCGGCCGACAGCCTGGTTCCGGAGATCCCCGCCAGCGGACTCTTCTTCGGCCAGTTGCTCATCGCTTCCCTCGCGGTGGTGCTCATCGCCTCCGAATGGGGCACCGGAATGATCCGCTCCACCTTCAGCGCTGTTCCCAAGCGCATTCCGGCGCTGCTGGCAAAGAACCTGCTTATCGCCCTGATTTCCTTCGCGGTCGGTGCAGGTGCCGCCTTCATCTCCTTCCTGGTGGCCCAGCCGATCCTGGGCAGCGCAGACCTCAGCCTGTCCCTGGATGATGACGGAGTGCTCGCCAGCATCCTCAACACCGGAACGTGCCTGGCACTGATCGCCGTGTTTGCCATGGCCATCGGCACCCTGCTGCGGAACACCGCCGGAGGCGTGGTGACCGCCATCGGCATCATCTTCGTCCTGCCCCTGGTGGTGGCCATCGTGCAGAACCTGGCGGACTGGATTCCGGACGCCGCACGGTTCCTGCCGAGCAACGCGGGAACCCAGCTGGTGACGGCCGGCCCGATTGCGGACGGAGCCCTCACCCAGCTGCAGGGCGGCCTGGTCCTCGCAGCCTGGGCAGCTGTACTGCTGATCGCTTCCCTGGTCGTAACCAAGAAACGGGACGTCTAGGGGCACTGAACTTCGGTGCGGGCGGCGGCGGAAGAACGGCCGCCGCCACCCGCACCGGAACCAACCAACAATTCCTCCACAACCCCCGGCAATGGTCGTGCCGGGGGTTCTTTACGTCCGAGAAGGCCGGTGGTTACGCCGGGGCGACGGGCTCTGGTTGAATCGGAGCATGTCTGACGCATTGGCCCACATCAATGACCTCGGCGCGTTTGTCAGCGCCTCACCCTCCAGCTTCCACGCTGCGCGTGAAGGCGCGCGCCGCCTGGCGGAGGCAGGGTTCACGGAAGTACTCGAGACCGGAGATTTCCCGCGCTCGGCCGGAAAGTTCTTTGTGGTGCGCGACGGCGCGTTCATCGCCTGGGTCACGCCTGAGGCCGCGGGCCCCGCCACGGGGTTCTCGATCTTCGGTACCCACACCGATTCGCCGTCCTTCAAGCTCAAGCCACGGCCCACCACCGGACGGCTCGGCTGGCTGCAGGCCGGCGTCGAAGTCTACGGCGGCCCGCTGCTGAACTCCTGGCTGGACCGGGAGCTGCAGCTTGCCGGTCGGATGGTCACCCTGGCCGGCGAGGAACGGCTCGTGGAGACCGGCCCGCTGATGCGCTTTCCGCAGCTGGCCATCCACCTGGACCGGGCCGTGAACGAGGGCTTGAAGCTGGATAAGCAACAGCACATGAACCCGGTCTGGGGACTGGGGGACCCGTCCACCTCCGACCTCGTGGCGCTGCTGGCGGCAAAGGCCGGCCTGGCACCGGAGGAGATCGGCGGCTACGACATCGTTGCCGCCGACACCCAGCCACCGCAGGTTTTCGGCGCCGAGGGAGAGTTCTTCGCCTCGGGGCGGCTGGACAACCTTTCCTCCGTCCATGCCGGCGTCGTCGCACTTATCGCGGCCGACGTCGCGCCCACGGCACCGGTTGCCGTCCTCGCGGCGTTCGACCACGAAGAGGTGGGCAGCGGCAGCCGGTCCGGCGCTGCCGGCCCGTTCCTCGAAGACGTACTGCTGCGGATCGGTGACGGACTCGGTGCGACGACGGCGGACCGTGCCCGCGCGATGGCCGCCTCCTTCTGTATTTCCGCGGATGTCGGCCACGCCGTCCACCCCAACTATGCGGAGCGGCATGATCCCGCCAACCACCCGGTGCTCAACGGCGGGCCGCTGCTGAAGATCAACGCCAACCAGCGTTACACCACCGACGCCCCCGGCATGGCCCGCTGGGCGAGCCTCTGCACGGCCGCCGAGGTGCCGTACCAGGAATTCGTGTCCCACAACTCCGTCCCCTGCGGCTCCACCATTGGACCCCTGACCGCAACGCGGCTCGGCATCCGGACCGTGGATGTCGGGATTCCCGTACTTTCCATGCACTCGGCCCGGGAAATGGCAGGCGTGCATGACCCCCGGCGCCTGGCCGCAGTGGCACAGCTGTTCTTCGCGGCGGGGGCCGCCTGACCCGGACGGAACGGCCGGCGGATCCCGGCGTGTCAATCCCGTCCCGGGAAATCGGATAGGATAAGAAAGTCTGTGCTGTCGGCTTCGGTCGGCAGATTCCCCCCGCTGCGGATCAGCTGCATGCCGAGGGGAGACAACGCAAAAGAACCTCCTGTTACGGAAATGCCGTGACCGTATAGCCCAAAGGAGGTGGGTTCACAAATGCGTGCTTATGAACTGATGGTAATCATCGACCCCGAGGTCGAAGAGCGTACCGTCGAGCCTTCGCTCGACAAGTTCCTCAATGTTGTCCGCAACGATGGTGGAACCATCGACAAGGTAGACATCTGGGGCCGTCGTCGACTGGCCTACGAAATCCAGAAAAAGACTGAAGGCATCTACGCGGTGGTTAACTTCACCGGTACGCCTGCAGCAGCAGCCGAGCTTGATCGCCAGCTGAGCCTCAACGAGACCATCATGCGCACCAAGATCATCCGCCCTGAAGAGCAGAAGATCTCGAAGAAGGATGCCAAGAAGGCCGCTAAGGACGCTGCAAAGGTTTCCGCAGAATAATTTCGGCAACCCGTACTGATATCAGGAGGCTTTCATGGCAGGCGAGACAACAATCACCGTCGTCGGTAACCTAACCAACGACCCGGAACTGCGGTTCACTCCGTCCGGTTCGGCAGTGGCGAACTTCACCATTGCCTCGACCCCGCGGACCTTCGACCGTCAGTCCAACGAGTGGAAGGACGGCGAAACGCTGTTCCTCCGCGCGTCTGTCTGGCGTGAAGCTGCTGAAAACGTCGCCGAGTCCCTCACCAAGGGAACCCGCGTAGTTTGCCAGGGCCGCCTGAAGTCGCGTTCGTACGAAACCAAAGAAGGCGAAAAGCGCACCGTAATGGAGCTTGAGGTCGACGAAATCGGCCCCTCGCTGCGTTATGCCTCTGCCAAGGTCACCCGCACCCAGCGCTCCGGCGGTGGCGGCGGCGGCTTCGGCGGAAACAACGGCGGCGGTGGCGGCGGCTTCGGCGGCAACTCCAACTCCGGTTGGGGCGGCGGCCAGCAGCAGCCGGCGCAGTCCGCACCGGCTGACGATCCCTGGGGCGCCCCTGCGGGCGGCAACTCCGGTGGATGGGGCAGCGGCCCGGATTCGAACGATCCGCCCTTCTAAACCTCTTCATCCGAAGAGCGGCAACCCCCATTCGGGAGAAGCGGCCCTTCACCCGGCGCCTTCGGGCGCCATCCTCAGACGGCAACCGCCGTCGAGCCCATCCCGTGGAAAATGTATCCACGGGCTCCACTAGACATAAGGAGCTCCACGATGGCTAAGGCTGAACTTCGCAAGCCCAAACCAAAGTCCAATCCCTTGAAGGCCGCTGACATCACTGTCATCGACTACAAGGACGTAGCATTGCTGCGCAAGTTCATTTCCGACCGCGGAAAGATCCGCGCTCGTCGCGTAACTGGCGTCTCCGTGCAGGAACAGCGCAAGATCGCCCAGGCAATCAAGAATGCCCGCGAAGTTGCTCTCCTGCCTTACTCCGGCGCTGGCCGCGGCTAAAGGAAAGGAACCTAACTCATGGCAAAGCTCATTCTGACCCACGAAGTAACCGGTCTCGGCGCTGCCGGCGACGTCATCGAGGTTAAGGACGGTTACGCACGTAACTACCTCCTGCCCCGCGGCTTCGCTCTGACCTGGACCAAGGGTGGCGAGAAGCAGGTTGAGTCCATCAAGGCTGCCCGCGCTGCCCGCGAGCACGCTTCCCTGGAAGATGCTCAGAAGCAGGCTGCTGCTCTCTCCGCCAAGCCGGTCAAGCTGACCGTCAAGGCCGGCGAGTCCGGACGCCTCTTCGGTACCGTCAAGCCCGGCGACGTTGCCGCTGCTGTCGAAGCCGCCGGTCTCGGCGCCATCGACAAGCGCAAGGTTGAACTCCCGACGCACATCAAGTCGGTTGGTTCCTTCCAGGCCAACGTCCGCCTGCACAACGATGTTGCAGCCGTCATCGACCTCGAGGTCGTTGCAGGCTAACGTCTGACGCAGACACTAAAGCGCCCTCCTGCCTTCGGGCAGGAGGGTGCTTTTTTGTGTGGGGGGCCGCTGCTGCGGCCCCCGTTCTCCACGCCCCGGCAGCAGATGCCCGCAATCCATCGTCCGCTGAGGCGGCTGTTGTGGATATCGCGGGGGATATTTGTGGATTTCGGCACCCCTAGGCCTGTTTGGAGCTCCTGTCAACACGGCGCCGGCAGTCCGGCGCGGCGGAAAAATAGTTTGTTTACACAGGTGTGGACAAGCGTTTGCCCTAGTCAGAGGCCCTTTTGTGGAAAAAACTAAGATTTATCCACATGCTTATACCCAGCCTGTGCACAAGACACGCCGCGTTATGCACAGACTGTCCACAGGACCTGTGGATAACTCGTTTGTCGGCAGGCCGCAGGAGGCATACGGTTGCGGTGAATCCCTTCTTCAGACGCATGTCCGCCGGCTCGGATCCGTCAGCACCGCCGCCGCCGTTCCGGCGGAAAGTCAGTGCGGGCTGATAGAGATAAGCAAGCCCTCCGGCAGGGCAGGGATCGAAACGTCTTAGCCTTTATGGAAAGGGTCACAGTGTCGCTCACGCATACGGACTCCCCGGCATCAACATCAAGTCCGGACTTCGCGAGGACACCGCCGCAGGACCTGGTCGCAGAACAATCGGTGCTTGGCGGCATGATGCTCTCCAAGGACGCCATCGCAGACTGCGTGGAAGTCCTGCGGGGCCTGGACTTCTACCGCCCTGCACATGAGGCCATCTATGAGGCCATCATTGATCTCTACGGCCGCGGGGAACCGGCCGACGCCGTCACCGTTTCGGATGAACTCACCAAGCGGGGCGAGATTGGCCGGATCGGCGGACCGGCCTACCTGCACGAGCTGATCCAGTCCGTTCCCACCGCGGCCAATGCCGGCTTCTATGCCGAAATCGTGCGTGAGCGGGCGGTTCTCCGCCGCCTTGTTGGCGCAGGCACCAAGATTGTCCAGTTGGGCTACTCCAACGAGGGCATGGAAGTGGATGACATCGTCAACGCTGCCCAGGCCGAAATCTACGCCGTGGCCGAGCGGCGGACTGCTGAAGACTACGTGCCCCTGAAGGACATCATCGAGGGCACGGTGGACGAGATTGAGTCCGCCGGACACCGCGGCGAAGGCATGACCGGCGTACCCACCGGCTTCTACGAACTGGACGAGCTCACCCAGGGCCTGCACCCGGGACAGATGATCGTTATCGCTGCCCGTCCTGCCGTCGGCAAGTCCACCTTCGCGCTGGACTTCGCTCGGTCCGCGGCCATCAAGAACAACATGACCACCGTCTTCTTCTCCCTCGAAATGGGCCGCAACGAAATCGCCATGCGCCTGCTTTCGGCCGAAGCGACCATCGGGCTTCAGGACCTGCGCAAGGGCACCATCAAGGACGAACAGTGGGGCAAGATCGCCACCACGATGGGCCGGATGAATGACGCGCCGCTGTTTATCGACGACAGCCCGAACATGTCCCTGATGGAAATCCGAGCCAAGTGCCGTCGCCTCAAGCAGCGCCATGACCTCAAGCTCGTGGTGCTGGACTACCTGCAGCTGATGTCCTCGGGCAAAAAGGTGGAGTCCCGCCAGCAGGAAGTTTCCGAGTTCTCGCGTGCGCTGAAGCTGCTGGCCAAGGAACTGGAAGTACCCGTGATCGCGTTGTCACAGCTGAACCGTGGTTCGGAGCAGCGTACCGACAAGAAACCGATGGTTTCCGACCTGCGTGAATCGGGTTCCATCGAGCAGGATGCGGATATGGTCATCCTGCTCCACCGCGAGGACATCTACGACAAGGAATCGCCGCGTGCCGGCGAGGCCGACGTCATTGTGGCCAAGCACCGTAACGGCCCCACCAAAACCATCGTGGTGGGGTTCCAGGGCCACTATTCCCGCTTCTCGAACATGGCGGTTGAGGGCGGCAGCGGCTTCTAGCCGCGGCCCCGGCCCCTCGTCCCCGCCTACCACCGCTTACCGCCCACCGCTTCCCCCAGGAGATCCGCCATGCCCAAGTCCAAGCCCCGCAAGAAGGCCGTCTCCAAGAAGAAGCAGGCCCGCCGCGCCGAGCATGAAGTCAATGCCCTGCTGCGCGGCGAAACCGCGTACTTCAGCGATGAGGCAGAGGCGCTGCTCACCGCCCGCGGCTGGATCAGTGAGCGGGACCAGCCCGGCGGCCCGGACCAGGGCGATGCCTGGTACTGGATGCCGTCCCAGCTGCCGGCGTACCTGGAGGAAGGCGAACCCGTCCCCACCTCCATCTACCCGTCCTCCGAGAGCACCTTCGTCAGCCAGCTGGCGACACCGGACGGCTCCGTTCCGGTCGTGGCGCAGACCGAGTACGACTCCCTTGAGGCACTCGAGGCGGACCTGGACCGGCTGCAGGCCTACCGGGTGCCCGACGACGCGTGGACGGTCCTGGGCGGCGGTCCGTCCGCCGAGGAAACCCCGGATGATCTCATTGACTCCATCACCGAGGAATGGGAGCTCATAGCCGAACTCATCCATTTCCCGTACAGCAACGACGCCGGTGCACGCTCATTTGCTGCCGTGGAGCAGGCCGTGCAGGACGGCAGGCTTACTGAATACGCCTACCGGTCCATCCTGGCCGGCCGCGCAGGGAAGTAAGCGGACCCCGGAAGGGAACCGCGGCCGGTGCCTTAGGCCCTGGCCCGAGCGGTGCGCCTAGCCCCGGTTTGAGGCGCCGGGACCGCCGGCCGGCTCTCCGTGGGCATCGTGGCTCGAGGCCAGCTGCCAAGGCACGGAGGCAACCATGATGGCCGGCTCGAAGTGCAGCCGGGCTTTGATGCGCAGGGCGGTCTGGTTGTGCACCAACTGCTCCCACCAACGGCCCACAACGTACTCCGGAATGTAGACCACGAACAGTTCCCGCGGGGAGTTGCGCCGGGCATCGCGCAGGTACGCCAGCACGGGGGAGATGGTCTCGCGGTACGGCGAGGAAAGGACCGTCAGCGGCACGGGAATCTGCAGCCGCTCCCAGTCAGCCAGCGTGCGGCGGGTGTCCTCCGGATCAAGATCCACAATGATCGCGTTCAGGCTGGAGGGACGGGATGCCCGCGCATAGGCAATTGCCCGCAGGGCAGGCTTGTGGACCTGCGAAATCAGGATCACCGCATTGACCCGGGAGGGCAGGGCCAGGCCGTGGTCGTCAGCACTGAGCGCCAGCTCGCGGGCAACCGTGTCGTAGTGGACCCTGATGCTGTACATGATCACGTAGAGCACGGCCATGGCCAGCAGGGCAATCCATGCGCCGTGGGTGAACTTGGTGATGATGACGATGAGCAGCACCAGGGCCGTCATGCCGAAGCCGAGGGAGTTGATCGCCCGGGAACGCTGCATCCGGCGTCGTACGTCCTTGTCCCGCTCTGTGCGCAGCTTGCCGGTCCAGTGCCGGATCATACCCAGCTGGCTGGCGGTGAAGGAAACGAAGACCCCGACAATATAGAGCTGGATCAGCTGGGTGACATCGGCGTCGAAGGCCACGACGAGCACCAGGGCGCCCAGACCGAGCGAAATGATGCCGTTGCTGAACGCCAGCCGGTCCCCGCGGGTGCGCATCTGGCGCGGGAGGAACCCGTCCTTGGCCAGGATCGAGGCCAGCACGGGGAAGCCGTTGAATGCGGTGTTGGAGGCAAAGACCAGGATCAGCCCGGTGGCGGCCACAACCAGGTAGAACGCGATGCTGCCATCGCCGAAGATGGTCTCCGCCAACTGGCTGATCACCGGATGCTGCACGTAGTCCTCGCCCACGGGGGAACCGTTGAACGTGAGCTGGGTGGCCGGGTCCTGGGCTACATGGACCTTGGTGAGGTTGGCCATGGCGATGATCCCGCCGATCATGGCCGCGGAAATCACGCCCAGGAGCAACAGGGTGGTGGCGGCATTGGCGCTCTTGGGTTTGCGGAACGTGGGGACGCCGTTACTGATGGCTTCAACGCCGGTCAGTGCGGCTGCGCCCGAGGAAAAGGCCCGCAGCAGCAGGAGGACGCCGGCAAGTCCTACGAGCCCTTCGTCGAAACCGGATTCCCGCACCAGTTCGAAGGACGCCGAGGGGGCCTGGCGGAGGTCTCCGCTGAGGAACTGGAGGAAGCCGGTGAGGCACATGCCCAGTACGGAGATCATGAAGATGTAGGTGGGTACGGCAAATAAGGCGCCGGCCTCCCGAATGCCGCGCAGGTTCACCAGGACCAGTACGGCCACCCCGATCACGGCGATGGTGGCCTGGGTGCCGTGCAGTGCGGGGATGGCCGTCACAAGGTAGGACGCCGCCGAGGACATCGACACAGCGACGGTGAGCACGTAGTCCACCAGCAGTGCGGAGGCGACGGTCAGGCCGGCGGGCTTGCCCAGGTTGGTGCTCGCAATTTCGTAGTCTCCGCCGCCGGACGGATAGGCATGGACGTTCTGGCGGTAGGACGCCACCACCGTGAGCAGGACGACAATAACGGCCAGCCCCACCCAGGGGGAGAGGGTCACGGCAGCGACGCCGGCCAGCGCCAGGGTAAGGAGAATCTCATCGGGCGCGTAGGCAGCAGATGAGAGGGCGTCCGAGGCGAAAACCGGGAGCGCAATCCGCTTGGGGAGGAGGGTGTGCGAGAGCCGTTCGTTGCCGTAAGGACGCCCGACCAGAATGCGTTTGAGCGCATTGAAGAATGTGAGCACGAGGACCAACGTTAGACCGGTCCGCCTGCACTGTCCAGAAGTGGAAAAACGCGGCGGCAGTGCCCTTCCCGGGCCGGGGCGCGGCTGGCTCCCCGGCACCTGCCGCAACCCGGGCACCATTATCGGCGCGATCACCGGAGCCTGATCAGAGGCACCCTGAATAACGGTATGCCTGTCGCACATGGGGCGGGGAGCAAGTGTCGGCAAGAAGCTGCAGGCGGCGGACGGCCGCACGGCGTCTGCCGCCGTCGTTTTGGTGGCATTCCTCACTGCCCGGAGATGACCCGGATCACGGAAAACGGGTCCTAAACGCCAAAACCGAATATGTGACGGAATCTACAAAAACGGGTGTTGATTGTACTTCTCGCGCTTATTTACGCGGATCTGGAAAAGATAACGATTCGTGCATACTTGATCTCGATTTGATCTCGATAAAAGACTTCCCTACGTTGGTTAAGGCCCTGATCGAGGGCTGGACCGCCTGACTGGATCGAAGTCGGCGGCGGCCGGCACCAATCCTGGTGCGGCCTCAAACCAGTAAGCCTGATGCCACGCGTCCACTGCACGTCGCCGCTGCGTGGCATCGACGAAGACCTCTATCAAGTTGGGGAAGGCGACGGCGTGCAGACGCCCGGGGACGGGACGAGCGCAGGTGGAACCCATGGGAGCAAAAGACTTATGAAGAACCAGAAGATCCGTCGTATCGTCCGCCGTGGCCTGGCTACCGCCGCCATCACCGGTGCTGGCGCTGCAGGCCTTGCAGGAATGGCCGCTCCGGCCAACGCAGCCTCCATGGACTGGGACGCCCTCGCACAGTGCGAAAGCGGTGGTAACTGGTCCATCAACACCGGCAACGGTTACTCCGGCGGCCTGCAGTTCACCCCCAGCACCTGGGCAGCCTTCGGCGGCACCGGCGACGCAGCTAATGCCAGCCGCGAAGAGCAGATTGCCGTGGCTGAGCGTGTCCTGGCAGCACAGGGCCCCGGCGCCTGGCCTGCCTGCACCGCCAAGCTGGGCATGACCGGCGCTACTGCCAACCCGCAGGCAGCCCAGACTCCGGTTGAGCAGGCTCCTGTCACCGAAGCCGCTCCGGTTGAGACCTACACCGAGCCCGCCCCGGTGGTCGAAGCCGCTCCGGTTGAGACCTACACCGAGCCCGCCCCGGTGGTCGAAGCCGCTCCGGTCGAGGCCGCTCCGGTCGAGACCTACGTACAGCCGCAGACCGTTGCTCCGGCACCGACCAGCGTCCCGGTTGAGGCCGTTGCTCCGGTACAGACCCCGGCTCCGGCCCTGTCCGGCGAGACCTACGTGGTCCAGGCCGGCGACACCCTCTCCGAGATCGCCGAGAAGCTTGGCATCGAGGGCGGCTGGCAGGCGCTGTACAACGCCAACCTGGACACCGTTATCCACCAGGACCTGATCTTCACCGGTCAGACCCTGCAGCTGCCGGCCTAGTTAGGCCAGCGTGAGTCTTCGGTAGATGTTCCGCCTTAGTGCGGAGATCGAAGCAGAACGGGCGCTTTACGCGAAATGCGTAAAGCGCCCGTTCCCTTTTAACTATCCTCATCCGCCGGCGATCGACTGCAGGACCAGCAGTTCCGCACGGGCGGGCAGCACGGTGGAAGCACCGTCCAGGTCCCGGATGTCATCGCCGTCCAGGTACAGATTCACATAGCGGCGCAGCTCCCCGGTCTCGTCGCAGATCCGGCGGTACACGCCCGCGAAATCGGACTGCAGGAGCGCCAGGACATCCGCAACGGTGGTGTTTTCCGGTGTCCCTTCGCCAGGCCTGGGGCGAAGGGTCAACAGGCGCCGTCCGTCCGCGGCGTCGGCCAGCGCCGCAGGGAGCAACAGCTCGACGTCGGCGCACCCGTGGCCGCGGCCGCGAGCGTCAGGCCGCAACTGCGCGGACACAGAGCACATCCGGAAGATTGGCGGCCACCAGATTGAAGGTCTCGCCCTCGTCGGCGCTGGCATAGACTTCGCCTCCGCGGGTGCCGAAGTAGATGCCGGCGGGATCGGCGTCGTCCACATCGGCCGCATCACGGAGCACGGCGTTGAAATCATAGGCGGGCAGGCCGGCGTCGAACCGCTCCCAGCTCCCGCCTGCATCGGTGCTGCGGTATACCGCCGGGCGGCCCTGCGGCGGATTGCGTTCCCCCGCCGAACCCAGCGGAATGGTCCAGATGGTATCCGGGCGGGTGGGGTGGGCAAGCATCACGAAACCGAAATCCGCGGGAAGGCCGTCCGCAATGGACAACCACTGTCCGCCGGCGTCGTCGCTGCGGTACACCCCGCCGTGGTTCTGGGCGTATAGCCGCTGCGGGTTGCCCGCGTCCCGGGCTACCTTGTGCACGCACTGCCCGAACGCGGGATATTTCTCCGGCATAAAGTCCGCGATGATGCCGGTGTTGAATGCGTCCCAGGTCTCCCCGCGGTCATCGGAGCGGTAGACCCCGCCGCTGCTGATCGCCACGTGGACGGAATCGTCGCTCGGGCTCGGCAGGACCGTATGGGCGGCCGGGCCGCCGTAGCCGGCGCCCCACTGGGTGCGGTGCGGGTGGTCCCACAACCCCCGCACCAGTTCGAAGTGCTTGCCGCCGTCCTCGGAGCGGAACACGGAGATCGGTTCGCAGCCCGCCCAGACAACGCCCGGCCGGTCCGCGCTGTCCGGCGCCAGCTGCCAGATGCGCTCCAGCGAGGCGCTGGTGTCCTCCGGAAAGGCAATGGCCGCCTGCTCGGGTTCCTGCCAGGTCCGCCCCAGGTCGTCCGAAATCGCGACATTGGTGCCCCACCACTCGGACCGCACACCGGCCAGCAGACGCGGGGTGCCGCTGCGGGCGTCAAAGGCCAGGGACGGGACCTCCGTCATCGCAAATTCCGGCCCGCGCAGCTCCCAGTTGCGGCGGTCGGGGCTCGTGGCCAGCCACAGGCCCTTGCGGGTTCCGATGGCGACCACGGTGGAGGCGCCGGGGGATGCGGCAGCGGGTTTGGCGGCGGGTTCGGCGGCGGGCATGGCCTCGGGCACGGCATCCATGCGGTTATTCCAGCACCGGGGGGTCCCCGGAACAAGGGTTTGCGCAAAGACCGGCTGCCCGGCGGCCCGACGGATGCGCCGCCGCATGGAAATTGCTGCCCCGGGTGCGATAGACATACAAGATGCTGTTGCTGCAGCCGGAAACCCGGCGTCCATGATCTACATCGATCCGCCGATGTGGCCGGCGCACAACACCCTCTTCTCGCACCTGATCTCCAACTCCGGGTTGGACGAGCTGCACGCGTTCACCCGGGAGGCAGGCATCTCGGACCGGGCGTTCGACGGCGACCACTACGACGTGCCCCGGGAACGCTATGACGCGCTCGTGTCGCTGGGGGCCGTGCCGGTCAGCTGCGGCGACCTGGTCCGCATCCTCATTTCCAGCGGGCTCCGGATCCCGGCGAGGGAGCGCCCTTCCGCCCTTGCCGCCCCGCTGCGCCACCGGTGGAACCGGCTGCTGCCCGGGACACCGGAGCTGGGCGAACACCTGCTTCAACTCTGGAATGAACCGCACCGCCGCTACCACGACCGCCGGCATCTGCTGCAGGTCCTGGAGGCCCTGGACCTGCTTGCCGGCGGCGAAGTGCCCCGCCCCGTGGCCCTGGCCGCCTGGTTCCACGACGCCGTGTACACCGGCCGGGCCGGTGCCGATGAGGGCGCCTCGGCCCGGCTGGCTGAGCAGCTGCTCTCCGGCGCGGGCGTGACTGCCGCCGAGACCGCCGAATGCGCACGGCTGGTCCGCCTGACCGCCAGCCATGATCCGGCTGCAGCGGACGCCAACGGAGCGCTGCTCACGGACGCGGACCTGGCAGTGCTGGCCCGCGACCCAGCGGGGTATGCCGCCTACCTGCAGGCGGTCCGCGCCGAGTACGCGCACCTTTCAGCCGAGGACTTCACTGCCGGACGACGCCGGGTGGTCCGGCGGCTTGTCGCAGCCGATCCGCTCTACCGGACGCCCGCCGGACGGCAGCTCTGGGAGGAACGGGCCCGCCGCAACCTGGCCGCGGAACTGGCGGGTGACCCGTCCGGTGCATCGCGGACGGCGCCCGCCGCCCCGGCCACGGACGCGGCAACGGACCAGCCATGACGAGACGCGATGACGCGCCCGGCTTCCGCGGCCAGTTCACCGGGCACCGGCGCGGCAGCCCCGGCTACCGCGGCGTCCTGGTGGGACTGGCCGCGGCCGGTGTGGCGACCTTCGCCCAGCTGTACTCCCTGCAGGGAGTCCTGCCCGAACTCGCTGCCGATCTGGGTATCTCCGCCTCGTCGGCGGCGTTGACGGTTTCCGCAGCCACCCTCGGACTCGCCGTCACAGTGATTCCCTGGTCCGCCGCCGCGGACCGATTCGGCCGGCTGCCGGCCATGCGCCTGGCGATCCTGGCCGCAGTGGTGCTGGGCCTGGCCGTTCCGCTGAGCCCCAATCTGCCGATGCTGCTGGGACTCCGCTTCCTCGAGGGGGCGGCCCTGGGCGGGATTCCGGCGGTGGCGCTGGCCTACCTCAGCGAGGAAGTGAGCAGGCTGCATGCCGCAGTGGCGGCCGGGACCTACGTTTCGGGCACCACCATCGGCGGTCTCGCGGGTCGGATCCTGGCCGCACCCCTGGCGGAACTGGTGAACTGGCGGGTGGGTGTAGCCGCGGTGAGCCTCCTGGCAGCCGGAGCCGCAGTAGTTTTTATGCTCACAGCACCCCGCCAGCACGGTTTTGTGCCCGTCCGCCGTGCCGCCTCCGGACACGGCCTGGCTGCGCGGTTGGCGGCGAACCTTCGCAGCCCGCGGCTGCTGGTCCTGTATTCACAGGGCTTCCTGCTGATGGGCGGGTTCGTGGCGGTCTACAACTATCTGGGTTTCCGGCTGGGCGAGCCGCCCTTCGGGCTGCCCCAGAGCCTGGCCAGCTCCCTGTTCCTCGCCTATCTCGCCGGCACCTGGTCCTCCCGGGCCGCGGGCACCCTGGCGGCCCGGCTTCGCGGCGGGCGGAAGCCGGTGCTGCTGCTGTCCCTCGGTGCCATGGCGGTGGGTCTTGCCCTGACGCTGGCCGAGAACCTTCCGGCCATCGTGGCCGGACTGCTGGTCTTCACCGCCGGTTTCTTCGCCGCGCATTCCATTGCCTCCGGCTGGACTCCGCTACTCGCCCGGGAAGGGCGGGCACAGGCCTCCTCGCTCTACAACCTCTTCTACTACACCGGGTCCAGCCTGCTGGGCTGGGTGGGCGGCTATTACTTCCAGCAGGGCGGCTGGAAGTTCCTGGTGCTTTTTGTCGGTGTGCTGCTGCTGGCGGCGGCACTGGCGGCCGTCCTGGTCCTGCGCAGCAACGACGACGGCGCCGGGACGGCGGACCCCGCGGCAGCGGCACCGGACAACGGACGTAAAACGTAGGCTGGAAGGTGTGAAGACCGAAGCCGACCTTTCCTCCCGGCGGCTCAGCCGCCGGATCCTGGCCCTGGCCCTCCCGGCGCTGGGCGCTCTGATTGCCGAACCCCTGTTCCTGCTGGCGGATTCCGCTATTGTCGGCCACCTCGGCGTGGCCCAGCTGGCCGGTGTCGGCCTCGCGTCGACGGTGCTGCAGACCGCCGTCGGGCTGATGGTCTTCCTGGCCTATTCCACTACCGGCACGGTGGCGCGCTACCTCGGCGGCAACCGGCAGCCTGAGGCGCTCGCCGCAGGAAGGGACGGCATTGCCCTGGCCGTCCTGCTGGGCGCCGTGCTTTCGACCGCGGGGTACCTCTTCGCTCCACAGTTGTGCAGTGCCATGGGCGCCACCGGTGACGTGCACCGCTACGCCGTGGACTACCTGCGCTTTTCCATGCCCGGCCTGACCGCGATGCTGGTGGTCCTGGCCGCCACGGGCGTGCTGCGCGGGCTGCAGGACACCCGCACCCCGCTGGTGGTGGCCACGGCCGGCTTCGCCGTGAACATCGGGCTGAATTACCTGCTGGTCTACGGGTTCTCCCTGTCCGTGGCGGGATCGGCCCTGGGCACCAGCATCGCGCAGTGGGGCATGGCGGTGTTCTACCTGATCGCGGTGGCGCGGATGGCACGCTCCCAGGGGGTTTCCCTGCGGCCCGCGGTGTCGGGAATCAGGGCGACGGCGCACGTGGGGTCGTGGCTGATGCTGCGGACGCTGAGCCTGCGTGCCGCGGTGCTCGCGACAGTCCTGGTCGCCACCGCGCAGGGACCGGAATCCCTCGCGGCCCACCAGCTGGTCATGACCGTGTTTACCTTCCTGGCGTTCGCGCTGGACGCCCTGGCCATCGCGGCACAGGCAATGATCGGCAAGGAACTGGGCGCCGGAGATACCGTGACGGCCCGCGCGCTGACCCGGCGGATGATCGTTTGGGGTGTGGGGTTCGGCGTCATTACCGGGGCGCTGCTGGCGCTGGTGGCGCCGGTGGCAGGGGTGCTCTTCACCAGCGACGCCGGTGTGCAGCAGGCCATGACCGCCGGGCTCTGGGTCCTCGCGGTCTCCCAGCCGATCTGCGGGCTGGTGTTTGTGCTGGACGGAGTGCTGATCGGCGCGGGGGACGCCAAATACCTGGCCCTTACCGGCGTGCTGAACCTGGCCGCCTATCTGCCGCTGCTGATCTGGGTGCACACTGCGGGCCTGTCCGGCGCCGGGGGGATCGCCTGGCTGTGGGCGGCGTTCGCCCTTGGCTACATGAGCGCACGCGGAATCACCCTGTCCTGGCGGACCCGGCGGGACGCCTGGATGGTGACCGGTGCCCGGTCCGGAGCGGGGAGCGACTAAGCTTGACGGTGGCCAACCGGCCACCGAAATGATGCAAAAGTGAAAGCGGAGGCTCTGCAGTGGGCGGATCCAATCCCGGAGCACCTTGGGGACCCATGCTGGTCCGTTCAATGGTCGCGGCAGTCTACGGCGTGCTGACCGTGTTCTGGCAGGACCCCACCGAGCCCGTCCTGGTGGTTGCCGGCGGCACCTACCTGCTGCTCACCGGCGTCGCACTCTGGCCCATGCTCGCCGCGGCACGCGGACACGGCAACGTTCGGGCTTTCCTGCTGGTTGAAGCCGCCGCCTACGTTCTGGCCGGTGCAGCCACGCTGGTCTTCGCCTCGGCCGAAGCCTTCCGGGCAGCGGCTGCCGCCGCCCTCATCCTCGGGGGAGTCCTCGAACTCATCCTCTGGGTCCGGAACCGCGGCGACTTCCTGCCGGCCCGTGACTGGCTGATCACCGGTGCCGCCGCCCTGGCGGCCGGCATCCTGGTGCCGCTCGTCTACAGCCTGGGTGTCCGCGCCTTGCTTGGCGTGACCGGTGGCGCGGCGATCATCATTGCGGTGATCGTGGCCATTTCCGCCCTGGGCGTCCGGCATGATTCCCGTGCAGCCGTGGACGAGCGGGCATAGGCCGTAAACTAGGTAACGCGCGCGGTGCATTTACGCATCGATCCGCGCCACCCCAACGCAGCAGGAGGCAATCATAGTGGCGAACAGCTCAACCGGTGGACCGCAGAGGCGGAACTCCGTTAAGGCACCGCTGATTTTCTCTGCCGTGCTGGCGTTGATTGCCGGCATTGCCACCATGATCTTCGCCACCGGGGGAGCGGAGCAGGAACTGAGGTTCGACCTCGGGCTCATTGCCGTCGGCATTGCGTTTATCGCGTCGCTGCTGGTCTCTTCGCTGCTGCTGATGACGGAGAAGCCGAACCCCGAGCACCTCAGCCAGGGCTCGGGTGTCCACCGCAGTTCGGCAAAGATTCCGGGCGGTGCGGGAAACGTGGGCAAGCCGACCCCGTCCGCAACGGATCAGGACGATTCGCCCCGGCCCACGGATCCCACCGCCTGAGCAGCTAGATCTCCCGTCCGCTGGACGGGTCGCACCCGCCGGTGCCCAGGATGAGCTCGGCAGCGTCAGCGGACCGGTCGGTAACCGTGGTTGGCGACTCCAGGTGCACAGCACCGGAGGGAATCATTCCGGCGCCGCCGAACCTCTCCATCACCCGCCACTGGGCTGCCACGTCCTCCCCGGCATGCCCGGGCGGCAGCTGATCCCAGAACCCGAAGCCGCCGCACGCAAGCAGGGCCTGCCGGTCATAGAGGACGCAGGCCCCCACCCAGGCGATCCGGTACAGGCGCCATTGCCCCGGCGGGATTCCGAGGCCGGAAGCCACATGCGCCAGATTCGCTGCATTGTGCAGGGTCCAACGCGAGAAACCCGGCTGGTTGCGTCGGATCCGTTCCGGCTGCACCTGTCCGTTCTCCCAGACCTCGAACGGCTGCTGTTCCTCGGGCCGCCGGTCGGCGAGATAGGACAGCCCTTGCACGGCAGCCCCCACAAACCCGCCGCCGGACGCCGCCAGGGCCGCCGTGAGCCGGGCCAGCATGTCCGGTTCCAGCCAGACGTCGTCGTCCAGGAACAGGACCAGCGGAGCGCCGGCCTGCCCGAGCAGGAAGTGCCGCTGTTCGGCCAGCCCCCGGGCCGGCAGGTGCCTCAGTAGCCGGACGGGACGGCCCTGCGCCTGCAGGACCCGGACCATCGCTTCGGCGGCGGGATGGTTCCAGGACGGAACATCGGTACTTTGGTCGCTGATGACGACGGCGAAGTCCGGCCCGTCCTGCGCGGCCAGCCCGGCGAGGGTGACCGCGAGTTCGGCCGGCCGGTTGCGGGTCGGAATCAGCACGTCCACCTCTGCCGCACTGCCCGAATCGGGTGGCCGGGCCCAGTCCCCGGACCAGCGGCGCGTCACGGCGGGTCCCCGGGGCCGTTCCCGCCTGCGGCTGCTTCTGAGCCTCCGCCGCCCGCGGGGTTTCCCTCAGTCTCCCCGGTGCCGCCGGTGCCGCCGGACCGGATCCGGGACACCAGGGCAGTGGTGGAGTGGTCGGAGACGTAGTCCAGGATCAGCACCCGGCCGCCGCATTCCTCCACCACCGGGGTTTCAGCCAGCATCTGGGCGGAATAGTCCCCGCCCTTCGCGTAAATATCCGGCCGCAGCTCCCGGATGAGCGGAATCGGCGTGTCCGTGTCGAATACGGTCACGTAGTCCACGCAGCTGAGCGCGGCAATGATCCCGGCCCGGTCATGGACGGGATTGATGGGACGGCCCGGTCCTTTCAGCCGGCGGGCGGACGAGTCGCTGTTCAGGGCGACCACCAGGATGTCGCCGAGTTGTTTGGCCTGGTTCAGGTACCGGGTGTGCCCGCGGTGCAGGACGTCGAAACAGCCGTTGGTCAGGACAATCCTGCGCCCGGCAGCCCGTTCGGCGGCGGTCCGGGCCAGGAGTTCGGCCTGGCTGAGTGCCGTGTCGGCAAAGCTGTCCAGATGCTTTTCCAGATCGGCGGTGCTGCAGACCGAGGTGCCGGGCCGCTGGACCACAATATCGGCGGCGTTCTGCGCCAGGCCCGCGGCGGTGGACAGCGGCAGGCCTGCGGCCCGGGCGAGCGTCAGGCAGGCAACGAACGTGTCGCCTGCTCCCGACGCCTGTTTTTCGGCAGCGGGCCGCGCCCAGGTGCGGTGGAACCCGCCGTCGGCGCCGATCACGGCCGCGCCGTCGCGGTCCAGGGTGACGGCTGCCGCTGCCGCGCCGGCGGCGGCCAGCAGATCCGGTGCAGCGGTGCGAACCGCTGCGGCCCGGTCCGGCCCGAGCAATTTTGGCCCGCCCAGCAGTTGCGCGGCTTCGGCGGCATTCGGCGTGACCAGGTCGGGGGACAGATCGGCCCAGCCCGCGGCGTCGTGGGCGTCCACGACGGTGAGGCGGCCGCCGCGCAGTGCCACCAGGGCGTCGCGGACGGCCCCGTGCAGCAGCCCGGTGCCGTAGTCGCAGACCACCAATGCATCGGCGCCCTCCAGCAGTGCAGGGACGGAGGCCGCCAGCAGGTCTTCTGCCTCGGCCGGGAACCGCCCGCCGTCGTCGAGCCGGAACAGTACCTGCTCCGCGGCGACAATCCGGTCCTTCGTGGCGGTCTGCGCGTCGGGGTGCCGCACCATGCCGCGCAGGTCCACGCCCGCCTCCGCCAGGATGCCGCGCAGCCGGTCACCGGCGGCGTCGCTGCCGGTCAGTCCGCCGAGCCGGACCCGTGCTCCGAGCGCCTGCAGGTTCATGGCCGTGTTTCCCGCACCGCCGGGTGCGTAGTTCTTCCGCTGCACATCCACCACGGGAGCCGGAGCCTCGCGGCAGAACCGTTCGGTGACCCCGGACCACCAGCCGTCCAGCATCACATCGCCGATGACCGCTATGCACAGGGAGGCGGCCGCGAGACGAGCCGGCAGCCCCGGAGCGAGGCTGCGGACCTCCCCGGGGTTCCGGAAGTCCGTCACTCCGGCAGTCCCGGTGAGGCGGTGCCCGGAGAGCCGACGTGGACCACCTTTACGAGGGAGAACTCGTCCAGCAGTTCCGGGCCGTAGCCAAAGCCGCGGCCGCTCCGACGCCTGGGCTGTGCCGAGCCGCCCGGGGCGCCGCCGAACACGGCGTTGATCTTCACGGTGCCCACGTCCAGGGCAGCCACTGCCTGCTGAGCGTGGGCAATGCTGCCCGTCAAGACCGTGGCGGCCAGCCCGTAGGATCCCGCAGCGGCCAGGGCGAGCCCTTCGTCGAAGCTGTCCACCACCTGCACGGCGGCCACGGGGCCGAACGTTTCGGCGTCGAAGACCTCCATCCCCGCCGAACAGTTCAGCAGGACGGTAGCGGGGTAGTGGGCTCCGGGTCCTTCCGGTAACGCGCCGCCCTCCGCAACCGTCGCGCCGCGGACCAGCGCCTGGGTTACCTGCTGGTGCACGGTATCGCGGAGCCGGGTATCCACCAGCGGCGCCATCGCCTGCCCTCGGTTTCGTCGCCGCGCTTCGGCCATCAGCTCGGCGCAGAACGCATCCGCGATGTTGCGGTGAACGTAAATGCGCTCCACCGCGGTACAGATCTGGCCGCTGTTGCTGAATGCCCCGACAGCTGCCTGTCCGGCCGCCCATCGCGGATCCACGTCTGCATCAACCAGCAGCGGATCATTGCCGCCGTTCTCGAGGATGACGTGGGCTCCCGTCAGGGCAGCCGTCCGGGCAATCCTCGCACCCGTCGCACTGGAACCCACGTGTGCCAGGACGTCCACCCCTGCTTCCAAGGTCAGTTGGGTACCCACGTCCGGGCCGCCGGTGACCGTTGTCAGGACACCGGCGGGGAACGCCGGGGCGAGGATCTCCCCGAGCAGTTTCCCGGTGTGGGGAGAACGCTCGCTGGGCTTGTGAATCACCGTGTTTCCGGTGACCAGCGCCGCGCCGATCAACCCGGCGGCAACGGCCACCGGGTCGTTCCACGGGGTCAGCACCACGGCGACGCCGCGCGGCCCGGCTACCGTGTAGTCCGCAGCGAGTGCCGCACCGCGGAGGCTGAGCCCCCGGTGCACAGGGCCAAGTTCGGCGTATTGCTCCAACGTGGACACCCCGGCCTGCACCCCGGCAAGGGCTTCGGCCGCGGGCCGTCCGGTCTCACGGGTGTTCCACTCGGCCAGTTCGGCGGCCCGCAGCTCCAGGGCAGCGGCAGCGGCGTGCAGGAGGCGCCCCCGCTCTGCGGGGTCGGTGCCTGCCCACCCGGGGAGGGCGCCGCGGGCTGCCGCCACGGCGGCTCGGATGCCGGCCCGTCCGTCCTGCTCCACCCGACCCACCAGCGTTCCGTCCCGTGGATCGCAAATGGTGAGCGGCTCGGGGGAACCGGTGGGGTGCATTGGGGAGGCGGACCGGGGGACCGGCGGCTGAATGGTGGTGGACATGCTGCTCCTTGTCGCGCGTTGTATAGCTCCCATACCCCGTTTCCGGCGGGTTCAGACAGGCGCGGAAAGCAGGTGCGGGCCCCGCTCACATGGAGTAAACACCTCCCTTGGGTCCGGCGTCGCCAGCACCTAAGGTGAGTGCCCACAGGGCAGACCGGCGCGGCACGCAGGTCCTCGGCGAAAGGAAGCCCCATGAAGCAGAAGACCACGGAACAGCGCGGGCCGCTGTACCCCCGGAGCGACCGGCCGGGGCTTGTCCGCGGCGTCGGCCCCCTGGCCGCACCCTTTCCGGAGGTGCAGAAAATCGCCGTGCTGCGCGGCGGAGGGCTGGGAGACCTGATGTTCGCCCTGCCGGCGGTCGAAGCTCTCGCCGCCGCATATCCGTCCGCGTCCATCACGCTGCTTGGCACTGCGCTGCACGCCGCCCTCCTGACGAACCGGCCCGGGCCGGTGCAGCGGGTGGAGGTCCTGCCCGCCGCCCCCGGCATTGCCTCCGGAGCGGAGGACCCGGAGGCCGTTGAGGCATTCCTGGCCCGGATGCAGCGGGAGCGGTTTGATCTGGCCGTACAGGTGCACGGCGGCGGCCGGAATTCGAATCCCTTCCTGCTCCGCCTGGGGGCACGGCACACGGTGGGGACCCGCACCCCCGATGCCGCCGCCCTGGAGCGGAGCATTCCCTACATCTACTACCAGCACGAGGTATTCCGGGCGCTGGAAGTGGCCGGGCTCGCCGGAGCAGCCCCCGTCAGCCTGGACGCGCAGCTGCCCGTCCTGCCCGAAGAGGTAGCGGCGGCGCGGGCCTTGGTATTGCCGGGCCGGAACCTGGTGACCCTGCACCCCGGGGCCACGGACCCGCGGCGCAGGTGGCCGGCGTCGTGCTTCGCGGAGGTGGCGGTGCGTGCCGTCGCCCGGGGCTGCCAGGTTGTGGTGGTGGGCGACGACGCCGACCGGGGCCTCGCGCAGTACGTCGTGGACCTTGCGCTCGCCGAGGCTGGACCCGACGCGCCCGTCCGCTCGCTCGCCGGCGAACTGGGCATCGGCACGCTCGGGGCCCTGCTGCAGGCCAGTGCGGTGATGGTGGGCAATGACAGCGGACCCCGGCATCTGGCGCAGGCGGCCGGAGCCGCCACGGTGGGGATCTACTGGTTCGGCAACGTCGTCAACGCCGGGGCGATGGGCCGCACCCGGCACCGGGTGCACATGTCCTGGGTGTCGGAGTGTCCCGTCTGCAAGGCTGACGTCACCCAGGTCGGCTGGACTGCCGAGCGGTGCGAACACGATGACTCGTTTGTGGCGGAAGTCCGGACCGCAGATGTGTGGGCCGACGTCGACCAGCTGCTCGGGTAGGCTCGGGAAGCCCGCTAAGGTCGGGGTATGCACATTTGGTATCCGGCCTCGCGGCCGCAGCCCGACGGCGTCCCCTGCCGTACGGTGGGCCGCCGGTGAATCTGCGCGAGCAGCAACGGAGCGAAACCCGGCAGCGGTTCATTGACACCGCCATGCAGTTGTTTCAGGAGCAGGGGTTCACCGCGACCAGCATGAACCAGATCGCGGTTGCCGCCGGCGGCAGCCGCGCCAACCTCTACCTGCATTTCCGGAACAAGCCTGAACTGGTCATGGCCAAAATGCGGGACATTGAACAGGAAATCACGGACGGCTACCGCGCGCTGGATGAGCTGCCGCAGCACGATTTTGCCGCCCTCCGCGGGTGGCTGGTAGACACCAAAGGGCTCTGGTCGCGGTACGCAATCGAATTTGCGGCCATGGAGCAGGCCATGGCCGCAGACACGGCGGTGGCGGACGAGTGGCTCGGGATGCTGCGGCGCGTCAGCGGGTCAATGGAGCGGCTCTACCGCTCCTGCTCCTCGCAACAGGAGCGGGAAGAGCTGCAGACCCATCTCGTGACTTTCATGATGAGTTTGGACCGCAACTTCTACTTCCTCTACGTCCGGGGACACCAGGAGCGGCACGAGATGGTGCTCGATGCGCTGACCCGCCAACTCTTGAGCCTGTTCGCTGACAGGTTTCCGTCCCAGTAGCAGCTGGAGTCCCGGCAGCAGCTGGAACGGAAACCCGATGCGGCTACCGGTCCAGGACCAGCCGCGGACAGCCCCGCCCGGCCCGGGATACGCAGATCATCAACGTCTCATTGGCATCCTGTTCGTCCGGCGTGAGGATCGAGTCACGGTGTTCGGCCCGCCCGGACACGATCCGGGTTTCGCAGGTGCCGCAGGTTCCCGTCTTGCAGGAAGAAATCACCGGCAGCCCGGCCCGGTCCGCAGCGTCGAGGATGCTTTCGTCCGGACCCACTTCAACGGTGACTCCCGAGGCTGCGAACTCCACCTCGAAGGCAGTGTCCGGTTCAGAGCGTTCCAGCACCTTGGCGGCAAACCGTTCCACCCGCAGTGAGCCCTTGCGCCAATGGGCAGAGTAGGTCTCCACGGCCCGCAGCACCGGTTCGGGTCCGCAGCAGTAGATGAGGGTTTCTTCCCGCGCGTCCTGCAGCAGTCCCGGCAAATCCATCAGTCCGTGGGTGTCCTGCGGCACGAGGGTGACGCGCTCCCCGTAGGCGGCCAGTTCCTCGAGGAACGCCATTGAAGCCCGTGTGCGTCCGCCGTACACCAGTTGCCAGTCGGCGCCGGCCTGTTCCGCTTCGCGGATCATGGTCAGGAGCGGGGTGATGCCAATGCCACCGGCAATGAAGAGGTACTTCGGTGAGGGGGCAAAGCGGAAGTTGTTCCGTGGCCAGGAAACGGTGACCGTACTGCCTTGATGGAGCGTACGGTGCACCGCCAGCGAGCCGCCGCGTCCGGTATCGGACCGCAGCACACCCACGCGGTAGGCTGCTGTGTTGCCCGGATCCGAGCACAGCGAATACTGGCGCACCAGCGTCTCGGGGTCCCCGGGTACGTGCAGATCGATGTGCGCGCCTGGCTTCCACCCGGGCAGGGCGCCTCCATCGGGGTGGCCCAGGAGCAGGGAGACCACGCCGTCGGATTCTTCCCGGCGCTCCAGGACCCGCAGGTTCAGGGTTCGCACGGCGCGTTCCCGGGAGCGGGCGACGTCGGCCACGTCCCAGTGCACGTTGAGTGAGCGGCGCGCGGGCAGCAGAGCAAACCGGACGAAGTCCACGGCATCAGCGTCGTCCGGGCGCATTGAGGGCAGGCGTTCGTAAAGCACCTTCAAACCCGCAGCCCCCTGGACCCGGGCGAGCGGGTTGCCCAGGCACTTGTGGCGTCCGGTGGAGAAGGCCAAATGGTCTACTGGATCCTGGCGGTGGATATCGAAGGCAAACGGACTGTCCACGTGGGCCGGATCTGTGTTCACCGAGGCCAGGGCAAGCCAGACCATGTCCCCGGCCTTGATCTGTGCCCCGCCGAGCTCAATGTCAATGTTGGACCGGCGGGAAGCGAACGTGGAGGAAGGTCTGCGGCGGACGGTTTCCTCAAAGACCCGCGGCCAGAGCTCAGGCTCGGCCAGGGCATCTTCCCGTGCCTGCGGGTTTGCGGCCAGGAACAGTACTGCGTTCGCCATGGCCTGAGCGGTGGTGTCGGTGCCTGCCGCGGCAAACTCGGTGAGGTGTATGGCTATTTGGTCCGCGCCGAGGGCATATCCACCGTCTTCGCTCCGCGCGGAAGCCATCACGCTGATCAGGTCCCCGGCGTCGGAGTTGCGGCGTGATTCAATGATGTCCCGCAGCACGAGGTTTGCCTCGGTGTAGCGTTTCCAGACCTGCGAGCGGAGGGGTTCCGGGAACGGCTCCTGCGCCGAGGCCAGAATCTGGAAGAAGTCGTCCCGCAGCTGGCGCATCATCGCGTCATATTCGTAATCGAGACCCATGAGGGCCATCAGGGTTTGGGTGGTCAGCTCGAGGCAGTAATCCTCCAGCAGGTTGCCCTTCCCCTGGTCCTCGAACCCGTCAATGATGCGGTGCGCGCGGGACTCGATCTCCGGCTGCAGCGCGTCCATGCGTTCCTGCAGGAAGCCCAGCTGTGCCACACTGCGGGCGGTGGTGTGTCCGGGCGGATCCGATCCCACGAGGATGCGGGACATCAGCTCGGCGGGAATGGTGGACTGGTAGGCCTCCGGCACCTCGATCAATCCGCCGTTGGATGCGGAAGAGAACTTCTGCCAGTCGGAGAGCACGGTCAGGGCATCCTCGCGGCGGGTGACAATCCAGGCATTGAGGTGCGGATAAAAGAAGGTGGGGGTCTCGTCACGGACTTCCGCAAAGTGTGCGGCCGGGTCGCGGTAGTAGGCATCGCCCATAGCATCGAAGCCGTGGGCCACGGGGCATTTTGACGGAGCGGAGGGGACAGCGGTCATGGCGGATTCCTTGGAAAAGAAGTCAGAGGGCAGCGGCGACGGCGAGCGTTGAGATTTTCTGGAAGCGGGCCACGTTCTCGCCCTCATCCATCACGCCGGAAGAGAGGAATACGAACGTGAGATCGCGCGCGGGATCCACCCAGAACAGGGTCGATCCGGCCCCGTAGTTGCCGAAAGTCCGGGGGCTGGTGAACGGGCCGAAGAAGCTGGGAGCGGTACCTGTGCCGGAAAGGGAAAAACCGAGTCCAAAGTTGCCGCGCGGGGTTTCCCAACCCCGCATGGCAGCGATTCCTGCGTACAGGTCGTTGGGCAGGTCCCCGGTCTGCAGGGTGGTGGCAGCGTCGATGACGGCAGGCGCCAGCAGCTGCTCGCCGTCGACGGCGCCGCGGTTGCGGAACAATTCGGCAAATCGGAACACGTCATCGACCGTGGAGGTGGCGCCGACCCAGGGCATCTCCGCGTCCTCGGTGATATGCGTGTTCAGGCATTCGATATCCTCGGGTGCCAGCCAGCCGTCTTCAGGCACGTAAACCTTCAGCGGTACCGCGCGTCCGGTCCTCCCCGACGGGAGCCCGAAGGCAGTGTCCTGCATCCCCAGAGGATCGAAGACCAGGTCCCGGGCCAAATCGCGGAAATGCTCGTAGCCGTAGACGCGGCGGACCATCTCACCGATGAGCGCGTGGTTGATGGAAGGGGCGTAATTGAGGTTGCTGCCTGGATCATTGACCACGTCCACGCTCCCCAGAGCAGCAATGACATCGGCCAGGACACCGAAACGTTCCGCCGGCAGTCCGGGGTCCGGGGTCGCGGGCATGCCGGAGCGGTGCGTCAGCAGGTGACCAAGATTGATTCTGTCCTTGCGTACGGCACGGAACCGGTCGGTGCCGAAGAACTCGGGTATCACGTCCACCACGCGAGTGGACAGCGCGAGCCTGCCCTCACCGAGGGCACGGTAGGCCAGCGTGTTGGTGAATGCCTTGGACATGGACAGGATGCGGTAAACGTCCCCGCGCTGAGTTGCCCGGCTGGTTTCCCGTTCGGCGAACCCGTAGCTGCCCTGCAGGCCGATCCGGCCGTGGCGGGCCACGATGATGTTCACCCCGTCGTAGTCGCCGCGTTGGATGTCCGCCTCGATGGTGTCTTCAAGGGTTTTCAGGGCAGAGGTGTTCAGACCCTCAACGTTGTTGATCATGGAGCCTTCCGGGGACGGGTTTATACGGGGGAGATGGTGCTGGTCAGGACATCAGGGCGCCGCCGGACGGCGAGAGCACCTGTCCGGTGTAATGAGCGCCGGCGTCGGAGGCCAGGAAGACCAGAGTCCGGGCAATCTCCTCGGGTTCGGCGAGCCGTTTCAGCGGTTGCAGCGCCAGCAGTGCCTGAACATGCTCCTCCCCGGACTGGGTCAGCAGGGGAGTGTTGATGCCGGCAGGAGCCAGTGCGTTCACGCGGATGCCGAAGGGGGCCAGTTCACCGGCGGTGGTGCGAGTCATCCCGACGACTGCGGCCTTGGATGCGGGGTAGTAGGTGGGCATGGGCAGGCCCACAAGTCCGGCCACCGAGGCGAAGTTGACGACGGCGCCCCCGCCGGCGGCCTTCAGCAGCGGGACGGCTGCGCGCAGGCAGTAAAAAGTTCCGTAAACATTGATCCGCATGACGCGGTCGAAGTCCTCGTCAGGAATCTCTGTGATGAATTCAGGGCTGAACGGCTCTCCGGCCTTCATTGCGGCCAGCATCCGGTGGTTGATTCCGTCCAGCCACTCGGTGGCCTGCCGGTGAGGGGTATTCACGCCGGCCGCGTTGATCAGCACATCCAATCGGCCCTGCTCGTCTGCCACCCGCTTAAACGCTGCGGTGACAGCGGCCGAGTCGGCAATGTCCACAGCCAGCCCGGTGGCGTGCGGTTCCTCACCGAATTCACGGTCCACGGCGTCCTGGGAGATGTCCAGGGCATAGACCCTGGCGCCTTCGGCCAGAAAAGCCCGGGCGGCGGCCAGACCCATTCCCGAGCCGGCTCCGGTAATGACTGCGATCTTGTCCTGCAGGTCCACGCGAACTCCTCTGACACGTTGTGATGTGAACCACATCATGCCAGTTGGCTAGACAGGTGTCTAGTCAACTGAATGCGTTGCTGCGCCGCCTATCGCCTATTAAGGGCGGCCGCCGTCGTCGCCGTGACCCTGGCCTCGATCCTGCTGTACGCGGTGGTTGCCGCAGTGGAGGCGGCACTGAAGCAGCGCGCCGGGACGTAGCCGGCACCCGCCGTCCTGGCTCCGGGGGAGGGCAATGCAGTGGAAACGGTTGAGTGCCGGGCGGTGCGGCGCAAGACTGTTGGCGTCGGGTGTATCCGCCCGCGTGCGCCGAGCCGGCAGGCCGGCGGACTTTGAAAAGACAGGACGGACACCATGGAACTTGTTCCGAACAATTCCCTAAAGTGCGGAACGCCGGAGGAAGGCCGGCAGCTGGCCATTCAACTGGCACTGCAGACCGCCTTTGCCATCCAGCCGGACGGGCAGGCGGAGCACATCATCCGGGATGCCTATGCCAACAACCCGGACGGCATCATCGCAGCCTCGCACGTGGTGGCCACAGAGTTCGCGACCGTTGCGGCCGCGAACAACTACTGGCGGTAGTCCTTCGGCCCGCCTGCCCCGACGGCCTAGGCGTACAGCCGGCTGAGGAACCGGGCGATAACGGCCGGACGCTCCTGGCCCTCGATTTCGATGGTGAGGTCCGCGACCACGTGCAGGCCGTTGCCCTTGACCTCCTGGACCTCGGCGATTGTGGCGGTCATCCGGATCCGGGAACCGACCTTCACCGGTGAGGTGAAGCGGACCTTGTCCAGGCCGTAGTTGACCTTTGTCTTGACGCCCGTCACGTCGAGCAGCTCGCCCCACATCGGGATCAGCAGCGACAGCGTCAGGAACCCGTGGGCTATCGGGGCGCCGAAGGGGCCGTCCTTGGCCCGCTCCGGATCAACGTGAATCCACTGATGGTCGTCGGTGGCATCGGCAAACAGGTCCACCTGACCCTGCGTAATCTCGCGGTAGGCAGAGGTGCCGACGTTCTGGCCGATGAGGTCCTTGACCTCTTCGAACGCTACGACGGTCTGGGCGGAGGCGGGTGCTTCAGTCATGGAAAACTCCTAGGTTGTTGGACGGATACGGCGGAACGTATCAGGCGAAGGCGCTCTTGCCGGTGACTGCGCGGCCTACGACCAGCGCATTGATTTCGTGGGTTCCCTCGTAGGAATAGACGGCCTCGGCGTCGGCGTGGAAACGGGCGACGTCGGTGGCCAGGGTGATCCCGTTGCCGCCGACCACTTCGCGGGCCAGGGCAACGGTTTCACGCATGTGCAGGCTGATCCACATCTTCGCCAGGGCGGAATCCTCATCCCGGAAAATCCCTTCCTGCTGGCGCTCCGCGAGGCCTGCCACCAGATTCAGGGACGCGGTGACGTTGCCCAGCATGCGGGCAAGTTTTTCCTGGACCAGCTGGAAGCTGCCCAGCGACCGGCCGAACTGTTCGCGGCTGCGCACGTACCGCAGGGCCGCTTCGTATGCTCCGGCCTGGATGCCGGTGGCAATCCAGGCGACGTCGGACCGCATAGCCCGCAGCATCGCCGCGACATCCTTAAAGGAGTTCACGTTGCCGAGCCGACGGGATTCAGGAACACGGACACCGTCGAGGTAAATATCGGCATTCTGCATCATCCGCAGCGACGTTTTGCCGCGGATCTTTTCGAGCCGCACCCCGGGCGCTTCACGGTCCACGAGGAACCCCTTGACCTGTCCGTCGGCGACGTCCCGGGCGAAGACTGCCAGGTAGTCGGCAGTGAACGCCCCGCCGATCCACCGCTTGGCCCCGTCCAGGATCCACTCCTCGCCGTCACGGCGTGCCGACGTCGCCAACCCGCCGGCAATGTCCGAACCGTGCTCGGGCTCGGTCAGGCAGAACACGCCGGTCATCTCAAAGGAGGTGATCAACGGATCCCACTGCGCGAACTGCTCCGGCGTTCCGCCTACCCGGCAGGCTGTGCGGAAGAGCCCGGCCTGCGCGGTGTAGTAAGTGGCAAGCGAGGCGTCGGTGCGGGCCAGTTCGAAGATCCGGAAGCCGTGGTAGAGCGCGCGGGGTTCGGCGCCGTCGGCAGTCAGCTCCTGAGGAACCATCAGGTTCAGCTCCCGCAGCGGGCCGTCCAATTGGTACGGGAACTCCCCGGCCTCCCAGTACTCGGCCAGCAGCGGCCGGGCGGAGTCCTCCAGCACGCGCCGCAGGCGCCGCAGCGGAGCCTTCTCCGCCTCGGTCAACCGCCCCTCGACGTTGAACGGATCGCAGTCGGGGTACAGGCGCGGCTCGGTCAGCACCCCGGTCATGCGCTTTCCCCTGCGCCGGCAGCGCCGGCAGCGGCGCCGGCCGCTGTATCCAGCCCGAGCAGGCGCACCGCGTTGTCCTTGAGGATCTTCGGGCGCACTTCATCCTTGAAGCTCTGCTGCTCAAAGGCGCCGAGCCACTTCTGCGGGGAAATCAGCGGATAGTCCGTGCCGAACAGGACCTTGTCGGCCAGCATGGAGTTCGAGGCCCGGACCAGGGACTCCGGGAAGTACTTCGGCGACCAGCCGGACAGATCAATCCAGACGTTGGCCTTGTGGGTGGCAATGGAGTTGGCCTCGTCCTGCCACGGCACGGACGGGTGCGCCATGATGACCTGCAGTTCCGGGAAATCCGCGGCAACGGCGTCGAGCAGCATCGGGTTCGAATAGGCGAGCTTGATGCCGTAGCCCCCGGGCAGCCCGGCCCCCATGCCGTTCTGCCCCGTGTGGAACAGGGCCGGGACACCCAGGGCGGAAATGGCCTCGTAGATCGGATAGAACTGCTGGTCCGAGGGATCGAAGTTCTGCAGCGAGGGGTGGAACTTGAAGCCCTTGACGCCGTAGTCCTCCACCAGCATCCGCGCCCGGTCCACGGCACGGCTGCCCTGCAGCGGGTCCACTGAACCGAAGGGAATCAGCACGTCATTGTTGCGCGCCGCGCCCTCGGCAATCTCCTCGATGGAGTTCGGTTCGTGGCCCAGAGCGGTGGTGGCATCCACGGTGAAGACGACGGCGGCCATCCGCCATTCGCGGTACCGCTCGGCGATGGTGTCCAGGGAGGGGCTGCGGTCCTCCGATTTGAAGTACTTGGCCGACGCCTCGGTGAGGGCTGCGGGCAGCGACGCGTGACCGTGGTCGGAGCACTCGATGTGCACGTGCATGTCGATGGCGTCCAGGGACGCGAGGTCCAGGCCGTATTCATAGCGCATAGCGGTTTCCGTCCCTACCGGGCCTGCGGTTCAAGTTCTTCGGGCAGCGGAGGCATCTTCTCGCCGACCGGCTGGAGGTTTCCCTCTATGAGCGCCGGGAACTGCTCGCGCAGGGCCTCAAACGTCCACCCGCCCTCACGGTATTCGGTGACCACGGGTACGGGGTGGGAGAAGATCTGCAGCCGGTCGCCGCCGGCACCGATGACCTGCCCGGTGATCCCTGCCGCGTCGTCGGAGGCCAGATATGCAACCAGCCCGGCGACGTCGGCGGAGGTGCCGAAACCCAGGTCCTTGCGGAAGAAGTCCGGCATCGGCTCACCGCGGCGATCTGCGTCCACGGCGCTGCGGAAGTAGGGGACCGTCTCGGTCATGGCGGTGGCGGCCACGGGAATGACGGCGTTCGCGGTGACGCCGGCCTTGCGCATTTCCAGCGCCCAGGTGCGGACCATGCCGACAATGCCGGCCTTGGCGGCGGCGTAGTTGGTCTGCCCGAAGTTGCCGTACTGGCCGGTGGGGGAGCCGATGGTGATGATCCGGCCGGCCACGTTGTTTTCCTTGAAGTACCGGTAGGCCTCGCGGGCGCAGGTGAACGTTCCGCGCAGATGCACCTGGATCACGAGGTCAAAATCCTCGTCCGTCATCTTCAGCAGCGACTTGTCCCGCAGCACACCCGCGTTGTTGACCAGGATGTCCAGGCGGCCGAAGGCGGACACTGCGCCTTCCACCAGGGCGGTGGCGGCTTCAGTGGTGCCTACCGGGGCGACGACGGCGACGGCCCGGCCTCCGGCGGAAGTAATCATTTCGACGGCACGGTCAGCTGTTTCCTGGACCACGTCATTGATCACGACGGCGGCGCCCTGGCGGGCGAGTTCGGAGGCGTAGGCCAGCCCGAGGCCCTGGCCGGAGCCGGTGACGACGGCGACCTTTCCGGCGAGTGCACCAGTGGATTCAGTGGTCATGCGAAGCTCCTTTGCTCAGGCCTGCCGCATGTGACTGCGGCCACGTTGCGGCGGTGTTCCCATTCCACGACATATCATTGAAAAAGTCAACAGTTAATATCCTCACTTATTGGGAGAAGCGACTATCTCCTAGGATGGGGTTCTGACCGTGCCCCTGCTGAAGGATCAAACACTCCATGAGCACCTTCCCTGACGGCGTTGCCGCCCGCTTCGCCGCTACCGATCTCGGTGCCGAACCCGTCTTCCTGATGGCCCGCGCCGCGTCCATTGGCTCGGCCGAGGCCAACCGCCGGCTGGCCGATCTCGGCCTGAAAGTGCGCCACTACTCCGTGCTGTCCCTGGCCTGCAGCGGAGCTGCGCCAACACAGCGGGAGCTGAGCCAGTTCCTGGTGCTGGATCCCAGCCAGATCGTGGCCATCATCGACGAACTGGAGAGCCGCGGCGCCGTCGAACGCCAGACCGACCCCCGGGACCGCCGGTCCAAGGTCATTGTGCCCACCGAGGACGGAGACGCGCTGTACGCACGGGCCAGGGAGGCAGTGCTCGGAGCCACGGCGGCCTCCATGGCACAGCTCTCCGCCGACGAACAGGACGAACTCCGGCGGCTGTTGCAGCGGGTCGCTTTCTAGCTGCCGCTGGACGCCGCAGTGCCGCATCCTCTTGGAGCGGAGGATGCGGCACTGTTTTGAGGCGGGGTCAGTGCTCGTGCGTCTCCAGGTCATAGTCCTTGGATTCGCGGGTCAGCAGGATGAAGATGGCACTGATCAGTGCCATTCCGGCCAGGTACCAGACCACGGGCCCGGTGTCCCGGCCGCTGGAAGCATAGATCGAGGACAGGATGCCGGGTGTGAAGCCGGCGCCGAGCAGGGTGGCGAACTGGTAGCCCAGGGACGCACCGGTGTACCGGGCGGTGGTGCCGAACTGTTCGGAGATGAACGCGGCCAGTGGTCCGTAAATGGCGGCATGGAAGAGCAGGCCCAGCATAAAGACGGCGAAGATCAGCCAGACGTTGCCGGTCGACAGCCAGGAGAACATCGGGAAGATCATGGCGATGAACAGCACCAGGCCGGCGACCATGACCGGACGGCGGCCCAGCCGGTCGGAGAGCCGGCCCATACCCACCACGAACGCGACGCTGAGGATGGAAGCGGCGGCGAAGACGTAGAGGACCGACTGGCGCTCGGCTCCGTGTTCGACGGCGTAGCTCACGGCAAAGGTGGCCAGGAATACCTGCAGGGCAAAGCCCGAGGCTCCGCCGAGCATGGTGAAGATCAACGCGCGCGGCCGGCGCAGCACCTGCATGATCGGCAGCTTGGGCTTGGCGTAGTCCCGATCGGCTGCTTCCTTCTCCACCGCTGCCTTGAAAATGGGGCTTTCGGAAACGCGGGAACGTACAAAGAGTCCCACCACAAGGAGCAGCGCCGAGAGCAGGAACGGAACCCGCCAGCCCCAGGACAGGAACTGGTCCTCCGGCATGGAGGCGAAGAGGCCCAGGATGAACGTGCCGAGGGCCGCGCCGGTGGGGGCTCCGGCATTGGTGAAGGAGGCTGCGAATCCGCGTTTCCCCTTGGCTGAGTGCTCCAGCGCCATGAGGGCGGCTCCGCCCCATTCGCCGCCTACGGCAATGCCCTGGCAGACGCGCAGCAGGATCAGGATCACGGCGCCCCAGGAACCAATGGTGTTGGCGCTCGGGATCAGGCCGATCAGGGTGGAGGCAATGCCCATGATGAGCATCGACAGAATGAGCATCTTCTTGCGGCCCAGCCGGTCACCGAAGTGCCCGAACACGGCTCCGCCCAGCGGCCGGGCAAGATAGCCGGCGGCGAAGGTGCCGTAGGAGGCGATGGTGCCGGCCAGCGGATCCAGGTTGGTGAAAAAGACATGCGGGAACACCAGTGCCGAGGCGGAGGCGTAAAGCAGGAAGTCGTAGAACTCGATGGTCGAGCCGAGGTAGCTGGAGAGAATGACCCGGCGGGCCTCGTTCTTTCCGGGGCGCAGCGCCGGGGAGGCCGGAGCGTCAGGAGCGGATGACATGGTTTCCTTCGAAGGGGAGTGGTGGATGGCGGGGTTGCAGGCTGGGACCTGCTCAGGCACCGGCACGCAGGACGTGCTTTTGGATCTTGCCGGTCGCGGTGCGGGGAAGCTCGGTGACGACGTTGACCCGGCGCGGCAGCTTGTAGGTGGCCAGCCGCTGGCTCAGCTGGGCGCGGATGTCCTCGCTGGTGCGGGCGTCGCCGTCGGCCAGGACAATAAAGGCCAGTCCGGTTTCGCCCCACTTCGAGTCGGGGATGCCGATGACCGCTGCATCCCGGACGCCGGGGATGTTCAGCAGCGCGTTTTCCACTTCGGCCGGATAAACGTTCTCGCCGCCGGAAATGTACATGTCCTTGATCCGGTCCTTGATGTACATGTATCCGTCTTCGTCCACGACGGCGATGTCACCGGAGCGATACCAGCCGCCATCAAGTGCCTTGGCGGTTTCTTCCGGCTTGTTCCAGTAACCGGACATCACGTTGGGGCCCCGGACGATCACTTCTCCGGGCACTCCCTGCGGCACGGGCCTGCCGTCGAAATCCACCACCTGATGCTCCGTGAAGAAATGCGGACGGCCCGCTGATCCGGCTTTCGTAACGCCGTCACGCGCCTCGAGCATGCACACCCCGGGAGCGGTCTCCGTCATGCCGAAGCCCTGCATGATGGCCGCCCCCTTGTCCGCCCAGGTGCGGATCATCCGTTCGGGAACCGGTGATCCTCCCACCATGAATCCACGAACCGAGGACAAATCCGCCTCGGCAAACCCGGGGTGCTCGCTGAGTGCATCGAGCATGGCCGGAACCATGAAGGAGGAGGTGACCCGGGAAGCGGCGATTTCGTGCAGTACGGCGTCCGGCTTGAAGGAGCGGTGGATGATGATCCGGCCACCCAGGGTGAAGGCGGGCAGGGTCATCATGTTCAACCCGGCAATATGGAACAGCGGCGCCACGGCTAGGTGCACCTCGTCCTGCCGCAGATCGACGCCGATCAGCGCATTGACGTACTGGTAGAACAGATTCTGGTGTGAAAGCATCGCACCCTTCGGCCGGCCGGTGGTGCCGGAGGTGTACATAATCAGGGCGAGATCCTCCATCTCGACGCCGTCCGGCACCGGATCCCCGCTGCCGGCGGAGAGGAAGTCTTCGAACCCGGTTCCCGGCCCGCCGCCGTCGACGCTCAGCCACGTGTCGACGTCGAGCTCCGCGGCGAGCTGTTCGATGTTCTCCCGCTGCTCTTCGGTGTAGGCCACGGCTTTGGCGCCGCAGTCGCGCAGGATGTAGTCCACCTCGGCCTGCCGTAGGCGCGGATTGACCAGGACGCAGGCGGCACCGATCAGGCCGGCGGCAAAGAAGGTTTCCAGCAGGGCCGGATGGTTGAAGCCGACGTAGGCCACGCGGTCTCCGCGGCGGATCCCGGCGTTGAGCAGGGCATTGGCCAGCCGGCGGACGCGGCGGTCCACGTCCGCGTAGGTCCACTCGCGACCCTCGAACACGATCGCCGGATCATGTGGGCGTACCTTTGCCCGCCGTGCCGGCCAGGAACCGATTCCCAGATTCACCGTGACTCCTTTGTCGTGAGCTAGTTCACATTCAAAAAACCATTGGAACAGCAATCTATTGATAAAGTCAATGATTGTTGAGGCGGACGACGGCGCAGGCGCTGGGCGCCCGGCGCGGTCGAAGATGACCGAGGCCTGAGCGGAATGCTGGCGTGGGGCCGGACATCAACGGGCCGAATCCCACCGCCGGCATCTCCCTGGTGCGCGTGCCGCTGGCCCTCAGCTGCTTTTAAGAATTCTCAAAGAAACAAGTTCGAGGATGGAAACTGTCAGAAAACCACTTATTCGGAGGTGAAACAGCACCATGGCTATAGGCAGCGGAGCTCGGAAAGCCATCGTCTGGGGCGGCGGCGCCCTTGCCGGTGTGGGCCTGCTGGTTGCCAGTTTCTTTGCGGGTACGGCTGTAGCGGACAACCCGGAGTTTGAGCAGGCCGGCTCCACCACCCAGGAACAGGACGCCGGGGACAACGAGAGCCGGGATTTGTTCGACGAGCAGGACGAGCAGGACACTCAGGACGAGCAGGACACCCAGGACGAGAAGGGCGAGGACGCCGACGGCCGCGACGGTGACCGCGACGGCGACGGACGGGGTCCCGACCGGGAGGATGCCGAGGGGCCGGACACCGACGCCGAGGAGGAACAGGATCCGGACGGCCAAGGTCCCGGCCTGAAGGACCAGCAGGACCAGGAGGACCAGGACGCCGAGGCGGGTGAAGGCCGGGGCGACGGCGGCCGCCACCACGGCCGGCACCATGACGGCCCCCGCGGCGGTGACGGCGGGCCGGATGGGGACCGGGAATCCGAGAGCGGAAGCGGGGACGGATCGGCCCCCGCGTAGTTCACAGCCATAAGGGCCGGGTGCAGAGGCACCCGGCCCTTTTGCGCGTGGAGCAACCGAACAGCCACACCGAAGCAGTGCGCTTGGGCTCTTGGGGAACCAACGTGCGGTTTTCGGTATCCTGCCGCTCGCTGGAGTGGAACCATGGCAAAAAGGCCGGTGGACAAACCGATCAGGAATCAAGAAGCGCGTTCCGTCCGCCCGTCGGTAGCGTGAGGAAACACCGGACAGGACAGCAGCAGGGAAAGCGCGATGAGTGTCGTATCAGCAGCCGTGGACAAGGACGGAGGATCCGGCCGGGCGTTGGAGAACTCCCGCCGGCTCGCCGACCTGGCCCGACTGCGTGGGGTACGGGACCGGATCGACCGCGAGTATGCCAAACCGCTGGACGTTGAAGCACTCGCCCGCGGAGTTTTTATGTCCGCCGGACACCTCAGCCGGCAGTTCCGCCTGGCGTACGGGGAGTCGCCGTATTCGTATCTCATGACCCGGCGCATTGAACGGGCCATGACCCTGCTGCGCTGCAGCACCAGGAGTGTCACTGACGTGTGCTTCGCCGTGGGGTGCTCCTCGCTGGGTACCTTCAGCACGCGGTTTACCGAGCTGGTGGGGGTCCCGCCGGGAACCTATCGAAGGCTGGCTGCACAGCAGGAACTGGACCTGCCGGGGTGCGTGAGGCGCACTGTGCAAAGACCGATCAGGAAAGGGCGGTTTTCGCCGCCCCAGAGAGGGTGAGCCCGATGGACATCTCCATCAATGCTGTATTTCTTCCCCAAACGGACCCCGATGCTTCGCTGGCGTTCTACCGCGACGTGCTGGGCTTCGAGGTCCGCAACGACGTCGGCTACGGCGACATGCGCTGGATCACGGTAGGTCCGCCGGACCAGCCGGGAACCTCCATTGTGCTGGAACCGCCCGCAGCGGACCCGGGAGTCACTGACGCCGAGCGCAGGACCATCGAGGAAATGATGGCCAAGGGCACCTATGCCGGGATGCTGCTGGCGACGGCCGATCTGGACGCGGCATTCGAGCGCGCCGTCGCCGGAGGAGCGGAGGTGGTCCAGGAGCCCATGCAACAGGATTGGGGCGCCCGGGACTGCGCGCTGCGGGACCCGGCCGGCAATCAGCTGCGGATCCAGGAACTGCGGTAGGTCTCCGGGACTACTCCCGGCGCGGCTCGGGCACCAGGTCCAGGAGGTGGGTCTCCACGTAGTCCAGGGCCAGGCGCACCGCACCCGTGGGAACCAGCATGGTGCCCAGGTTCGAGACGGCGACCCGGGGCGGTGTCACCACGTACCGGTCCAGCTCACGCGTCATGGCGGGCAGCAGGGCAGTGGCCGACGCCGCCACCGCGCCGCCGATCACGATCAGCCGCGGATCGAAGAACGAGGACACCAGTGCCAGCACCCGGGCCATCCGCCGGGCAATCCGGTCCAGGATTTCTTCGGCAACCGGGTCCCCTGCCTCGGCCGCTTCGAACACCAGCCGGGCCGAGGCGCGGTTGGTGTCCGGTCCCACGAGTTCGCGGATCCGGCCGTTGTGTCCTTCCTTCAGGGCGGCGCTGCCCCAAAGGCGGGCGAGCTTGGCGATGCCGTCCTCGTTGCCCACCCCTTCCACCAGATCCAGCGCACCCATGGCGCCGGTGCCGCCGGACGCGCCGTGCAGCAGGCGGCCGGACTCGATGATGCCGCTGCCGAGGCGCTCGCCGGCCAGGATCACCGCCAGGTTGTTTTCGCCCGCACCGACCCCGCGCCAGCGTTCTGCCAATGCCGCGAGCTTGGCATCGTTTTCCACGAGCAGCGGCCAGCCCCGGGAATCGCTGAAGGTGGAGCTCAGTCCGAGATCGAACATCGGCGCCACCTCCTGGCCCGGGGCGACGTCGCCGGCGCCGGTTACCTGCGCGGCGATGCCCATCCCCGCGCACAGCACGGCCGACGAGGAAATCCCTGCATCCTGCAAGGCGGCATCGACGGCCTCGGTGACCACGCGCCGTCGTTGGTCCGGTTCTCCGCCGTGGCGCGGGAACCGGGCCTCCGATTCTCCGACGACGGCGCCCGCGAGGTCGGCGACCAGCACCCGGACGGTGGCGATGCCGACGTCGAGCCCCAGGACATAGCCGGCACTTTCATTGAATTCGAACCGGCGGGCGGGCCGGCCTTTCTGCCGATCGATGCGCGGGGAAACCGTTTCCCTCGCCCAGCCGCGGGCAATCAGATCGTCACACACGGCAATGACGGTGGCGCGGGTCAGGCCGGTGGCGTTGATCAGGTCGGTGCCCGTGGCGGAGGGGGCAGCACGGAGCACCTCCAGCACCGCGCGCAGGTTGGTGCGGCGCAGTAGCTGCGGAGTGTTTGCTGAGGCGTCCATGGAAGTGCCCTTTGACGTGTGGCGGTAATAACAGCATAATTATAGGAGACAATAAATTTAGTTCCTAAATTTAGTTTCAGCATCAAGGAGGCACCAGTGACGGTACGCGTCGGAATCAACGGTTTTGGTCGGATTGGCCGCAACTACCTGCGGGCAGCCCTGCAGCACGGCGAAGGGTTCGAGGTTGTCGCAGTCAACGACCTCGCCGATCCCGCACAGCTGGCCCACCTGCTCAAGTACGACTCGGTAGCCGGACGCCTGGCCGAGAAGGTCACCGTCGAAGACGGAAACCTCGTGGTCGGCGGCAACACCATCAAGGTCTTCGCAGAGCGCGATCCGGGCAACCTGCCCTGGGCCGACCTCAACGTGGACATCGTCATCGAATCCACCGGCTTCTTCACCAACGCCGACGATGCACGCAAGCACATCTCCGCCGGCGCCAAGAAGGTCCTGGTTTCCGCACCGGCCAAGGGTGACGCGTTCACCGTGGTCATGGGCGTAAACGAGGGCGACTACGACGCCGAGAAGCACGACGTCATCTCGAACGCTTCCTGCACCACCAACTGCCTGGGCCCGCTGGCCAAGGTCCTCAACGACGCCTTCGGCATCGAAAAGGGCCTCATGACCACCGTGCACGCCTACACGGCAGACCAGAACCTGCAGGACGGCCCGCACAAGGACCTGCGCCGCGCCCGCGCCGCAGCCCTGAACATGGTTCCCACCTCCACCGGTGCCGCCAAGGCCATCGGCCTGGTCCTGCCGGAGCTGAAGGGCAAGCTGGACGGCTTCGCCATCCGCGTCCCCGTCCCCACCGGTTCCGTTACCGACCTGACCGTCACGCTGGAAAAGGAAGCCACGGTCGAGGAGATCAACGCCGCCTACGCCAAGGCTGCACAGGATCCGCGCTGGGCCGGCATCCTCACCTACACCGAGGATCCGATTGTCTCCTCGGACATCGTGGGCGATCCGTCCTCCTGCATCTTCGACTCCGGCCTGACCCGCGTCATGGGCAACCAGGTCAAGATCGTCGGCTGGTACGACAACGAGTGGGGCTACTCCAACCGCCTGGTCGACCTGACCGGACTGGTTGCTTCCAAGCTCTAATAAGCAACAACGCACGACGGCGCCGCGCCGGACTCCCTGCGAGTCCGGGCGGCGCCGTCGTCGTTTAATGTGCTCGTCGCTGAAACAGGGGAAAGCCGAAAAGAAAAACGGGGGAACCGTGAACCATTTGCGGTGAGCGGGCATTACAAGGTGTGAACACAGACAAAGAGATTGTGGAGCGGTCACGTAGCGGCCCCGCCATATTCGGGGAACTCTATGACCGGCACGCGCCGGACATCTACCGGTACGCGGCGCGCCGTGCCGGCGACTTTGCCGCCGAAGACGTGATGGCGGAAACCTTCCTGGTCGCCTTCGAACGCCGGGCCGGCTTCGAGGGGCCGGCAGAGGCGGTGCGGCCCTGGCTCTTCGGCATCGCCACGAATCTGCTGCGCCGGCACCACCGGGCCGAAGCGCGGATGCTGCGTGCCTTGGCCCGCAACGGCGGCCGCGGACATTCCGCGGACGGGCTCGATGCGGTGGACGCGAAAGTGGATGCCGACGGCGACCGGTCCCGGATCGGCGCCGCACTGCAGGGGCTGGCACCGATCGACCGGGAAGCCATCCTCCTCTACGCCTGGGCGGACCTGACCTACGACGGAATCGCCACCGCCACCGGCGTGCCTATCGGCACCGTCCGCTCCCGCATCAACCGTGCCCGGCGCAAGCTCCGGGCCGACCTCGGCTTTGCCCTTTTCGACGAAATGGACAGTGATCATGGACGAACTGCACCTGCTCCGCACCACGCGTAAGACCACCGGAACCGTCCCCCCGGCTGTCCTGGCCGCCGGGCGGGAGAAACTGATGCAACGGGCGGCGGAGGAATCCATGCCCGAAACGGCACCGGTGCTGCACCCTCGCAGGCCTTGGCGACGCTCGATTCTCGCGGTCTCCGCAGCGGCAGCGCTGATTGCGGCGCTCGTAGCAGTGGATGTTGTGGGCTCGGGCGAACGGTCCGGGGCGACGGCGGAGGCCGCCGAGGTGCTGGACAGTGCCGCAGCGGCCACCATCACCAGCTCCGACCCGATGCTGGGTCCCGGGCAGTACCTGGTCATCGACACCAAAGCCGTGTACTCCTACGGCAAGTACACCGAGGCCGGTGACTTTACCTGGCTGGTCAGCCAGGACAGCCAGTTGTATGTGCCAGCCGACCGGAACGGGGAATGGGTCTGGAACCAGGAGCCCAGCGAACCCGTGCAGTTCTTCGACGAGGCCTCCCGCCGGGAGGCCGAGCGGATGGCGGCAGAAGAAAAGATTCCCGGGCGGGTGGTGGCGGGCTTGCCGATCCAGGAACAGCCCATGCGGGCCGACGGTGGCCGGTTTTATGACGACACTCCGCGGCTTACCCTGAACGCCCGGCCGCTGGAGGAAGTCATCGCCACGGCTCCCCGCGACCCGAAGGAACTGCTGGAGGTGGTTTACGACTACCAGCGCGCCAAGGGAAAGGGGGATGCGCCCCACAAGGAAGCCTTCCGCACCATCGCGGATACGTTGAGCACCGGTGTCATTCCGGCTGACCTGCGAGCAGCGCTGTATCAGGCGGCGGCGCTGATTCCGGGGGTCACCGTGATGGATCGGGAAGCCGCCCTGGACGGCCGGACAGGCATCTCCTTGGGGATGGAGACCCCCGGGTATAAGGCCCGGAAGGAGCTGATCATCGATCCTTCCACCGGCCAACTGATTGGCGAACGGGAAATCCTGCTCGAGGACCAGGGCAGCATCCCTGCCGGGACAGCCGTCAGCTGGACCGCCGTCACCACCTCCGTGGTGGATTCGGCGCCCTAGTTGGTTCGAGCCGCTGACTGGATGACCTCGGCGAGGTCGCGGGGGCGGCTCCACATCGGCCAATGGCCCGTCGGGAGGTCAATGACGTCGAGGTGCTCAATGTTCGCGACTTCGGCAAACACGGCATGGCCTGAGCGGGCCAGCTCCAGCACCTGCGCGCTCGGGATCGAGCAGCACACCAGGGTGGTCCGGACCTTGCGGCGGGCATCGTTCGTGAGCTCGACGGGCTGGCGAAGGACGGGGCCGGGCTCGGGGACGGCCCGGGCCCGAAAACGCTCGAGGACCTCTGTGCTCAGGCCTTCAAGGCTCGCCTGCTGTGCCAGGACGTCGAGGGGCGGCACCGGAAGCTCCTCCACCTCCTCCGGGAGGTCCGGGGCGAAGACGCTTCCCGCCGCCGCAGGGCCGGAGTCGACCCACACCACCCTGCCAACAAGCTCAGGGTGCCGGTCAAGGACAAGGCTGACGGGGGCGTTCGCGCCGCTGTGGGCGACGATGGTCGCGGGCTGATCCGGCCCAAGGCCGGCGAGGACCTCCAGGACCGCTGCGGCCTGATCGTCGAGAGTCTTCACCGCGCGCTTAGGATCGTCCTCATCGAGGCCGGGCAAGGTCATCGCGATTACACGCGAGTGGCCGGTGTTCAGGTGTTCAAGGACTTCATCCCACGCCCACGCGCCCAGCCAGTGGCCGGCGATGAGGATGATGGTGGGACTGCTCGTAATAGTTGTCATATCCCTACCTTCGTAGGCGCAATGGGCAGGTGTATGTCACTATTTGTGGCATGAATTTGATCCGGGCTGAACGGTGAAGCGAGCAGAACGGCTCCATGCCCTGTCCGAGATGCTGCGCCGCAACGGGTCGCGGGGGTGCTCCGCCGAGCGGCTGGCCAGAGAGTTCGGCGTGTCCGTGCGCACAGTCAAGCGAGACCTCGCTGCGCTCGGGAACAGCGGCGCGCCCGTATGGTCGCGCCCGGGTCCGGGCGGTGGCTACGGATTGGCCGTAGGCGCGTCCCTGCCGCCCGTCAGCCTGACCCCGGCGCAGGCCGTGGCGCTCCTGGCGGCCGTGTCCGCTGCACCCGATGCCCCCTACGCCGATCTGGCAGCCGCCGGGATCCAGAAGATCCTGGACGTCCTCGATCCCGGAACCCGGGCAAGAGCCGACGAGCTGGCCGGCCGCGTCTGGATCAACGCGGTTCCTCCTTCTTCGCGCACAATCAGGTCGGCACTGGAGGAGGCGATGGCCGAGCAGCGGGTAATCCGCATTCGCTACGCAGCGAAAGACGGGACCACGACCACCCGCGACGTCGAACCCGTGCTGTTCGCCTCCACGAACGGCCAGTGGTACCTCGTTGGGTGGTGCCGACTACGCAACGCAATGCGATGGTTCACCGTGTCGCGCATCGAGCGGGCCAGCGTAACCAAGACGGCTTGCGGCAGCCATACCGTCCACGAGGTCGGAGAACCTCCGGCGAACGCCAGGCCGGTGCACGGCCGGGGCGACTGAGCCACTCAGTCAATTTCTCCGGTAAGTACACCTGGTTACCGGGACCCCTTGCGGGACCTCTCGATTGTCGATAAGTATTGATTGTCCTTCAATCGAAGTGATCCCGTAGGGAGAGCATGATGGGAAAAGCAACCATCCTGGCGTTGCGGATCGTGCTGGTGCTGGTGTTCCTCGGCACCCTGTTTGTGCAGGCCGTGCTGGTGCCGCTGTTCGGCGTCGATCTGGCCGAGGCGGGAGCCGAAGCCGTCCGTGTGCCGGTCCTGGTGATTGTGGTGCTGGGGGTCCTCGCCTTCCAGGTCTGCCTGGTCTGCGTCTGGCGCCTGCTGACCATGGTCCGGCGGGGAACAGTGTTTTCCTCTGCGGCCTTCCGTTACGTGGATGTGGTGATTGGTGCGCTGTCGGCAGCAGCGCTACTGCTCTTTGCCCTGGGGGCCGTGCTGGCACCGGGAGAAGAGGCGGCCCCCGGCACCGTCCTGCTGATTGGCGGTATGGGGGTGACCGTGGCGGCCGGCGCCCTGCTGGTGCTGGTGATGCGGGCGCTGCTGGCCTCCGCCGTCGATACCGCGGCGGAAGCCAGCCACCTGCGCGCCGAACTCGGCGGGGTGATCTGATGCCGATCATTGTGGACATCGACGTGATGCTGGCCAAGCGCAAAATGCCCGTCGGTGTGTTGGCCGAACGGATCGGCATCACCCCGGCGAACCTGGCCGTGCTGAAGAACGGCCGCGCCAAGGCGGTGCGGTTCACCACCCTGGCGTCGTTGTGCGAGGTCCTGGACTGCCAGCCCGGTGACCTGCTGCGCTGGGAGGCCAGTGAAACGGACGGGGCCGACGACAGCGGCGGGTTCCTCGACGCCGTGCCCCGCCAACCAGCAGGCTAGGCCATCGATTCATCCGCCGTGTCCGTGAGGATCTGGCCTCCTTGCAGGTCTTCCCGTCCGGAAGCCGCGTCTTCTGCCCGTGCGGCCTTTAGCCGCGCGGCAGCGTGCTGTCCGGCACGGCGGCCGCTGAAAATGCAGTCTGCGAGCGATAGTCCGCTGACGTAACTGTTGGAACAGACGCCGACAGCGTTGCGGCCAGCGGCATAGAGGCCAGGGATAAGCGTGCCGTCCTGCCGTTTCACCAGCCCGGACTCCCCGTCCACCACCAGTCCGCCCAGCGTGAGGCCCGGAATCGGATAGAACGGCGAGGCATCAACGGAAATGTTGTAGGCATAGAAGGGAGCCTTGCCTACGGGAACGGACAGTTCAGGAGCTTTATGGGCGGGATCGCCGGCGCCGCTGGCAATACCTTGGTTGTAGGCCTCTACGGTTTGCTGCAGACCTGAGGCATCAACACCGATTTTCATCGCCAGCTCCGCGAGGGTACCCGCTTTCTTGTGGCCAACGGTCAGAAGGAAGGCGACCTGTAGCTTTTGGAAAATCTGGGTCTGGGACCAGACCTGGCCGCGCGCCTTCTTCCAACTCACCGAGTCATAGACGGCCCAGCCCTTGCCGCCGAACTCCCGCATCAGCACGTTGCCGTGGGTGGCCCCGTAGAGATCCTCGTTCTTGATCCGGCGGCCGTTCAGCCCCACGGTAACTCCTTCTATGAAGGCGCTCGGCGGGGAGAGGAACCGCCAGGCCGTCACGTTGCCCATCTTGGCCGTGGCTCCGCCCGCATGCATGCCGAGCTGGATTCCCGAACCATCATCCGCCGGTGTCCCCAACGGGGAAATCCCGGTGAATTCCGGGGCATAACGCTGGACCCATTCCTGGTTGTAGATGAAGCCTCCAGCAGCCAGAACCACTGCTGACGCGCGGGCTTCCTTCTCTTCGGCGCCGCTTTCCCACAGGCTCTTGATCTTCGCCACCGGTCCTTTCACCAGACCGGGAGCCCAATTGCCCAGCTTCCCCGTGAGCCGGGTCAGCCGTGCGTGTTCCGCCGCATTGGCATGGTCCTGCCCGAGTACGCGATACCGCACCCCCACCACGCTTCCGTCCTCCACGATCAGGTCACTCACTTGGGCCAATGGAACAAAAACCACCCCCTTCCGCCGGGCGGCGGCAGCGAGGGCTGACCACAGCACCTTGCCTGAAGCCAGCCCCTTGGCAACGGCGCGGTGTCCACGCGGTGCGGGTTCGGCAGTGAGGTTGTACGGATAGGCCTTCTCGTTGCCGGAAAAATACAGGTAGTGCTGGTCAGTGGGGTACGACGTCTTGTAGGACGGAACGCTGCTTCCGAAGACCGCTCCCTGCTGCTCCAGCCAGGTGATTGTCCCCGGGCTCTGGGCGCAGAAGCGGCGAAGCGTTGAGTCATCAACGCTGTTTCCCGCCTCCTGCCGCAGGTAGTTGTAGAGGTTCTCGACGGTGTCTTCATAGCCGGCCTCGCGTTGCTGCCGGGTGCCGCCACCTGCATAGACGACGCCTCCGGACAGGGCGCTCGCTCCGCCGCCGTAAGACCGATCCAACACCAGCACCCGTGCTCCGTTGTCGGCTGCCTCAATGGCTGCTGCCGCACCTGCATCTCCGTACCCCACTACGATCACATCGAACTGCTGCACTTCGGGCATAACGACCTCCTTGTCGGGACCTCAATTCCGGCAGAGTCTGCCATAACTCGCAGAACGAGACAAGGGCTACGGTTGAGCCATGAGTTCGAGCAGACGAGCACCGGGACGCCCCCCGCTTCTGGAAGAAGTTGAATTGCGTGCACGGGCATTCGACGTCGTCGTCCGTCAGGGTTACGAAAATGTCACCGTTGGCGACATCGCGGCGGAGGTAGGAGTAAGCGTCCGTACCCTTCATCGATACTTCCCTGCCAAGGCGGACATTGTCTGGGGAGCCGTTGACTCTGCTTTTGAGGCGTTGAAGCAGGGGTTCGATCAGGCGGGAGAGGACCTTCCCCTCATCGACCTCATCATCGCCGCCGTGACGGCGGCGTTTGGGGAACCCGATGAACATTCCGTGCTCAGCCGCCGCCGCATGCGGCTGATCGTGACCATCCGCGAACTGCAGTCCAGCCAGTCGGAGATGTACCAGTTGTGGCACGGTCAACTGGTAGAGATCATCGCCAGGCGACTGGGCGAACCCGGCGACGCGCTGCAGCCGAGGGTGCTGGCCTCTGCAGTGCAGGCAGTGATCATGGAAGCCCTCGCGTTCTGGGCATTCCAGGATGATGCAGACACGCCTTCGGCGGTTGTAGCCAAGGCACTGCGGGCGTTCGAGCTGTTGAATTCGGCGGCGGCGCGGGACTAGCGGTCAGCCGCGCCGGTGCTGCTCCAGGACCCGCCCCAGGATGCGCGCCCCCTCCCCGAACGCACCGGGATTCGGTCCGGAGTAGTTCAGCCGCAGGTAGGCACCGGCCTGCTCGGCCGGAAACCACTCATTGCCAGGTGCCACCCGCACGCCGGCGCTTTCGCAGTCCCGGGTGAGCGCGGCCAGGTCGGTGTTGTCCGGCAGGCGTACCCACAGGTTGAGTCCGCCCTTGGGGACCGCCTCCACCTGGGCGCCCGGAGCGTGCTCCCGGAGCGCATCAACCAGCAGGTCCCGCCGGCCCGCCAGCTGGTGCCGCAACTGGCGCAGATGTGTTCGCCAGGCGGGCTGGGTGACGACGTCGAGCGCCACCGCCTGCAGTATTCCGCTGACATACACCGAGGACGCCTGGAAGTCGGCCAGCAGCCGTTCGCGCGCAGGGCCGCGGGCAATGATGGCTGCCACCCGCACCGCCGGGGAAATGCTTTTGGTGAGGGAGCGCAGGTACACCACGTGCCCGCCGTCATCGCGGGCGGCCAGGGGCGCGGGATCAGCGGCAATGCCGAAGTCATGTGCCCAGTCATCTTCGATCAAAAACGCTCCGTGCCGCCGTACGGTCTGCAGCACCTGGTCGGCCCGCTGCCGAGACCAATAGGCACCGGTGGGGTTGGCGAAGGCGGGCTGGGCGTAGAAAGCCCGGGCACCGGTCTGCGCGAAGGCGCGTGCCAGCTCCTCCGGGTCCGGACCGTCACTGCCGCTGGGCACCGGGATCACCTGCACTCCGGCCTGCGCGGCGGCCAGGATGGCGCCCCAATAAGTGGGGGATTCCATCAGCAGCGGACGGCCGGGCCCCACCAGGGCGCGGAACGCGGCGCTGAGCCCGATCTGGCTGCCGGGGAGGATTACGACGTCGGAGGCTGCCGGAGGTGCCACCCCCGCCGGGGCATCCCTGCCCAGTTCGGCGGCAAACCAGGCACGCAGTTCGGGCAGCCCGGCGGCGGGGGAGCGGGAGAGGGCGGCATCGGTGCGGGCGGCGCGGGCGAAAGCCGCCCGGACCAGGCGTCCGGGCAGAAGCTCCGGGTCCGGATAGCCGGAGTGCAGCGCAATCACGTCATCCGCCACGGACCGCATGGCGCTGGAGAGGGTGGGCAGGCTGCGCGGGGCGCCGAGGGCGGCGGTCTGCCAGCCGTAGTCGTGGGCGCGGGCAACGGTGCGGGCGCGGACAAATGTTCCTGCGCCGGGCCGGCTTTCCACCAGGCCCAGGGATGCCAGTGTCCGCAGCGCTTTCTGCACCGTGACCGGGCTGGCTCCGTGCCGTGCCACGAGCTCACGGGTGGACGGCAGCTGCGCCCCGGGAGCCGCAGCCGAGATCCACGAGTGCAGCTCTGCCACGATCCGGTTCGCACTGCTACTATCTGCCATGAAGCCACATAATAGCGCTACTCTCAGCATGCCCACAGTGCTACCGACCAGCCGCGAGGGCCTGTGGTGGGGCCTGCTGGGCGTCACCGCCTTCTCCTTTACCCTTCCCTTCACCCGACTCGCCGTGGCGGGCGGCATGGCGCCGCTTTTTGTCGGATCGGGCCGGGCGGTGGTCGCCGCCCTGCTCGCTGCCGCCGCGCTTGCACTGACCCGGCAGCGGCTGCCGCGGGGCACGCAATGGGCGCGTCTGGCCCTGGTGGGCGGCGGCGTGGTAGCCGGTTTCCCGCTGCTGACATCCTTTGCGCTCGCCACCGCCCCGGCCAGCCACGGTGCCGTTGTCACCGCCCTCCTGCCCGCCGCCACCGCCGTGATGGCAGTCCTGCGCACGCATGAGCGTCCGCCCCGCCGGTTCTGGGTTATGGCAGCCGTCGGGGCAGCGGCCGCCGTTGGATTCGCGGCCATCCAGGGCAGCGGGCTGGCCGGGCTGCACCCGTCGGACCTGCTGTTGTTCGCCGCGGTGATCGCCGGAGCGGTTGGCTACGCCGAAGGCGGCATCCTGACCCGGGAGCTGGGTGCCTGGCAGACCATTTCCTGGGCGCTGGTGCTCGCCTCGCCGGTCATGGCAGGCCTGACTGTGTTCAGCCTTGCCGGGAGGGCGCCTGCCGGTGGCCCGGGGGAATGGGCTGCCTTCGCCTACCTGGGTGTAGTGAGCATGTTCCTGGGCTTCTTCGCCTGGTACCGCGGCCTGGGTATCGGCCCCATGGCCCGGGTCAGCCAGGTGCAGCTGGCCCAGCCGGTGCTGACCATCTGCTGGGCAGCCCTGCTGCTGCATGAGCGGCTGACCTGGGGCACCGTCCTGGGCGGGCTGGCCGTCATCCTCTGCGCGGGCGTTGCGGTGCGGACCCGTGGACGAAAGGCACCGCCGTCGTCCGCCTGACCGGCACGCACCGGAGCCGGACTCAGGGCCAGGAATCCTCCTCCTCGTGGCAGATCAGCATTTCACGGACCTCGCAGCCGGCGGGCTGGCCCAGCACAAAGAGGATCGCGGCAGCCACGTTTCCCGGATCGTTCAGCCGTGAATGGTCCTGCGGGCGGTACTGCTCGGTGCGGTCATCGAAGAACCGCGTTTTCATGCCGCCCGGGATCATGGTGGTCACACCCACCTGGCCGCGGGTCTCGGCGGCCAGGGCACGGCTGAAACCGATCACCCCGAACTTGGAGGCGCAGTACGCGGTGGCGTCGGAGACGGCCTTGAGCCCCAGGGTGGAAGCCACGGTGATGACCCGGCCGTGGGAGACGGCCAGATGCGGCAGGGCGGCGCGGACCACGGAGACCGTGCCCAGCAGGTTCACGCCGATGACCTTCTCCCATTCCTCCGCCGCGACGTCTTCAAGCCGGCCGCAGCGGTCAATACCGGCGGCGGTGACCACGGCATCGAGTCCGCCCAGGATCTGCGCCGCCTCCTGGACGGCCGCTTCCACGCCGGCGCGGTCCGCCACGTCCACCTGCACGGCCTTGGCCGCCGTGACGGCGCTGATATCGCGGTCCAGCACCACCACGGATCCGCCCGCGGAGGTCACGGCGGCGCTGACGGCGGCACCCAGCCCGGAGGCGCCGCCGGTGACCAGCACCCGGCCGGTGAACACCGCGGGAAGGGGAGGCGTTTGGGGGAGGGGGTCCGGGACCGGGAGAGGACCGGGCACAGGATCGGGCAGGGAGGCCGGTGCGGGGGCCGCGGGGAACAGGGTCATGGGATGTCCTTTCGGCGGAATGGTTAGGGCAGTGGAGCCAGGGAACGGTTTGCTCAGCCGACCTTCGCCAGCGCGGAGGCCAGGGCCGTGGTGGAACGGGCCGGATGGAACGGGACCGTGACCGTTTCGCCGCCCCAGGAACGGATCAGCGCCGCCTCCGGGAGCTGGTCTTCGCGGTAGTCCCCGCCCTTGACCCAGATGTCCGGCCGCAGCCGCTCCAGCACGGCGGCCGGGGTGTCCTCCTCGAAGACCAGCACCCCGTCCACGCATTCCAGGGACTGCAGCAGTTCCGCCCTGTCTCCGGCACCGATAATCGGGCGCTGCTCACCTTTGAGCCGCCGGACGGAATCGTCGGAGTTCAAACAGACAATCAGACAGTCGCCCAGCCCCCGGGCCGCCAGCAGGGTGCGGGCATGTCCGGCGTGGAGCAGGTCGAAGCAACCGCCGGTGGCCACCACGGTTCCGCCGCGTGCCCGGACCTGCGCCGCCGTCGCCATCGCGTCCGGTGTCCCCGTGCCGAAGAGGGGGTCCTCCGCTTCCAGTCCGGCCACGCCGCCGGCGGCCAGGAAGGAGGCCGCCGCCTGCACGGCGCCTTCGGCGGCGGCTTCCAGCCCGTCGCCGTCGAGCAGCCGCACGGTGAGGGAAGCGGCAAACCGGTCTCCGGCACCGCATGTGTCCTCCGCGGAAACCCTCGGCGCCGGAAGGATCTGTGCCAACCCTGCTGCGGGGAGGGCCAGCGCGCCCTGCGCCCCCAGGGTGAGCACCACGGATTGGCTCTGCCAGCGGGTCAGCAGCTTTTCCGCCGCCCGAAGTGCCGCCGGAACCCCGCCCGGTGCCTCCCCGGCAGCGGACAGGGCCTCGGCCAGGTTCGGCGTCACCGCCGCAACCCCGGGCACCGGTTCGGCCCCCGCCGGATGCGGGTCCCAGACCACCGGAATACGCCGGGCAAGGGTTCCCAGCAGGTCCCGGAGGGCCGGATTGGCTGTGAGCCCGCGGCCGTAGTCGGCAACCACCACCGCATCGGCCGCCGCGAGCACGGACAGCATCTGTGCGGTGACCGCAGGGACCGGGGCGGCGGAGCAGCCCTGGTCGAAGCGGACCACGGCGTGGGTACCGGCCCGGATCCGCGTCTTTACCGGGGTGGGAGCGTCGGACGGGCCGGAGGTCAGGGGGATGCCGGCCAGCGCGGTCCGCAGCAGCCCGGAGGCGTCGTCGTCGGAGAGTACCGTCACCAGATGGACCTGCCGGCCGTCCCGTTCCAGCAGGCGCGCCACCAGGCCCGCACCGCCGGCCCGGCGTCCGACGTCGTCCACGTCCACCACGGGCACGGGCGCGTCGGGGGAGAGGCGCCGGGCCGAGCCGGAAATGTCCGTGTCCAGCAGGACATCACCCACCACGACGATTGTCTTCACGCGGTTCCTCCTGCAGTGGTGAGCCGTTCGATCTCGGCGTCAAAGGACCGGCAGAGGGCATGCAGGGCAACCAGGTGGGCCTCCTGTGCATTTGCTGCCGGTGCATCAATGGCAATGAAGTCCTCGCAGGCCGCCGCGAGCGGATTCGGCGCCCGGCCGGTCAACGCCCAGGTCCGCAGCCCGGCAGCGTGTGCGGCCTGCACGGCGGCCAGCAGATTGGGGCTGGCGCCGCTGGTGGAGAAGAGGATGAGGACGTCTCCGGGCCTGCCGTGGCCCTGCACCTGCCGGGCGTAGAGCTGGTCGAAGCCGTAGTCGTTGGCGATGGCCGTCACGGCTGAGGTTTCGGCATGCAGGGCAATGGCGGAAAACGGGCGGCGCTCGCCGTCGAACCGTCCCACCAGTTCCGCGCTCAGATGCTGGGCTTCGGCCGCGGAGCCGCCGTTTCCGGCGGTCAGCAGCCGGTGCCCGGCCAACAGGCGGGCCGCCAGCTCAAGGCCCCACTCCGTCAGGTGCCGGGCCTGCCGCTGGACGGAGAGCAGGGCGGGCTGCGCCTGGGCCAGATGGTCCAGCACTGCCTGCTCCGGCCCGGCGACGGGAGCGGTGACCGGTGATTCGATGCTCACAGCGCCTTCCCTCCCAGCGACTGCAGCCGGCCGGGCCTCGCCGCGGCGCCCAGGGCCAGCTGATAGGCCTTCTCCGTCTCCAGTGCCACCCGGTCCCAGGAGTAGCGGGCGGAGGCGCGCTGCTTGCCTGCTGCCCCGAGCCGCCGGGCGTAGCGGGGGTTCTGCAGCAGCTCCGAGAGCGCGGCGGCCAGGGCTGCCGGATCCCGGGGCGGCACGTGCAGGCCGGTTCTGCCGTGGACCACGGTGTCGATCAGCCCGCCCACTGCCGAGGCCACAACGGGGACTCCGCACGCCATTGCCTCCAGCGGCACGATCCCGAAGGGTTCATACCAGGGAGCGCACACCACGGCATCGGCGCTGCGCAGCACCGCGGGCATTTGTTCGCGGGGGACCTGGCCCCGGAGCAGCACCCGGTCCGCCACACCCAGGGACCGGGCGAGGGCCAGCAGCCGGCGGGCCTCCGGATCCGATTCCAGTCCGGCACTGTCACTGGAGCCGCCGACAATCAGCAGCTCCACATCTTCCAGGCCCTCGTCCCGCAGCAGCGCGAGGGCCCGGATGGCCAGGTCCACACCCTTACGCGGCACCAGGCGCCCGACGGCGGCAATCCGGTGCCGGCGTCCGCGCGGTTCCGCCGGCCCGCTGGAAGAGAAGAGGGACAGATCCACGCCGCAGGGCGCAATGGAGATCCGGCTGCCTGGCACCCCGATGGCCTTGAGTTCGAAAACCTCGTCCGAACAGGTGGCCAGCACCCGGTCCGCCCGCCGGCCCACGGAGGGTTCCAGCCAGGCCCGTTCCGGCGGGGACGTGTCCTCGGCACCCTGATGCCGTTTCTTCACGGTGCCCAGTGCGTGGAAGGTGTGGACCACGGGCACGCCCTCGTCTCCGGCGCTGCGGGCCGCCTCCAGTGCGGCGAGCCCGGACATCCAGAAGTGCGAGTGCACGACGTCGGGCGGTTCGGTTCCCCAGTCGGCCAGCACGCCGTCGGCCAGCTGCCCCATGTACGGCAGCAGGTCATCCTTGGGCAGCGGCAGGGCCGGCCCGGCGGTCACATGCACTACCTCCAGGCCGTCCTGCACCTGCACCCGGTCCGGGAGCCCGGGATCGTCCCGCCGCGTGTACACCTGCACGGTGTGGCCGCGGGCGGCCAGCGCCACGGACAGCGCGGCCACATGCACGTTCTGGCCGCCGGCATCCACCCCGCCCAGCGCGGCCAGCGGACTTGCATGCTCGGACACCATTGAGATTCTCACTGTTGTCCCCCTCCTGTTGATGCCGGTGCGGTTCCCGCCGCCGGAAGAAACGATGCGGCGGAAACCGTCTCTGTTAGCAGGTCCGCGAAGAGCCGGTCCCAGTCGGACAGGAACCGGTCCAACCCGTACCGGGCCAAGGCCGCCGCGCGGGCGGCCCGGCCGCAGGCGCGTGCCTGCTCGGGCTCGGCCAGGAACATCCGCGCCGCCCGGGCCAGCTCCTCGGGATCGTTGCTGGTGATCCCCGCCACCGGCGGGACTGCCCGGACCGCTTCGGTGGTTGCAAGGGCCAGGACCGGCAGTCCCAGGTGCATGGCCTCAAGCAGGGACAGGCCCAGCGAGGTCCAGCGCATCGGGTGCAGGTAGGCCCGGCAGCCGGCCAGTTCCCGGTGCAGCCTGGCAACGGGCAGGTCGCCGCGGACCAGCAGGCGGTCTGCACCCAGCAGTCCGGGCAGCCGTTCCGTACCCATCCCGAAGACTTCCAGCGGTGCAGCCCGGGCAAATTCGGGCAGGAGATCGGTGCCGGCCACCCGGCTGCGGCGGACCGGCTCGTTCACCACCACCCCCAGATGCGGGCGCTCCCCGGTGTAGAGGTAGCCGGGGTCGGGGATGCCGTGTTCGATGACCCGTACCGGTGCCCTCCCGGTGTCCCAGAACAAGCGGTTGAACTGCGTGACATGCACAACCGGGATGTCCGTCCGGCCGGCCAGCGGATGCCGGGTCTCGGGCACGTTGCCGCGCGGGGTGTTGTGTTCCAGATACACCGCCGGAATGTCCCGGCCGGGCCGCCGGCCGAGCAGGCGGGTGCAGGCGTCGATCTCTTCGGGACGCTGCAGCAGTACGACGTCGATCTGCTGGGTGCGTAGATCTTCCGGCGCCACTTCCACCGCAGCTGCCGGCCAGGACCGGCCGCCGCGTCCCAGTCCCCAGGCATCCCGTGCGGGGGTGGCCGGCAGCAGGTACTCATGGGCGCCGCGGACAAATGCCTCCATCCAGCCGCCGTGCACGTGCCACAGCAGGATCCTCATCGGTGCCTCATTTCACGGTGGGTCTGCAGCGACGGCACGCCGGTGACCAGGCGCTGCACCGCTTCCACCACCTGTTCGGGGGAAACGCCGGAAAGGCAGGGATGCCCGGGCACCGGGCAGATCCGGGCACGGGTTCCGTGGCAGGCAGCGTGCTGGTTCCCCAGCAGTTCCAGCGGAACACCGTAGGGCGCCCACCGGATGGCGGGCACCACGGGTGCGAAGAGGCTCACCACCGGAGTGCCTGCCGCGGCCGCCAGATGGGCCGGCCCGGTGTTTCCGGCCACCACCGCGTCCGCTCCGGCCAGGACGGCCGCCAGAGCGGCCAGATCCGTGCGTCCGCCCAGATCCAGGCCGGCCACCGCCGCCACGGTGGCGGTCAGCTCCTTCTCGCCGGGGCCGCCGGTGACCACCACGCGGAAGCCGGCGGCGGTGAGCAGTTCGACGGCGGCGGCATGGTGCAGGGCCGGCCAGGCCCGGGCCGGCACGGCGGCACCCGGATGCACCACGATGTAGGGTCCGGTGCCCACCAGATGGGAGACATCGGGCAATGGTCCCAGCCGCAGCCGGCCGTCGTCGCCGGCGGGAAGCGGAAAACCTGCGGCGGCAGCGATCCGCAGCGCACGCTCCGCCTCCGGCTGGTCTTCGGGGAAGTCCTCCCCGGGTTTGAGCCGGTGGGCCAGCAAGGCACCGGCGTAATCCGTGGACGCCCCCGTAATAGTGCGTACTCCGGCTTCGCGGAGCAGCAATGCCAGGGGCAGCGGGGACTGGTGGAAGGACGTGAGGATCACCGCTTCCTCGGCCCCGACGGACCGCAGCATGACCCGCAGTGCCTCCAGCAGGTCCCGGGAAGGTTCCGGGGCAGGATTCAGGATCCAGGGGCAGGACCACTCCAGCACCTGCGCGACCCCGGGCAGCAGCCGTCCGGCAGGCGCACCCTGCGGACCGCACAGCAGCACCGTTTCCACATCCGGTGCCGCCGCCACCGCACGGATGGCCGGGCCCGCGAGCAGGACGTCCCCGGCGCCGTCGAGCCGGGCCACCAATACCCGGCGGCTCATCGGCTGCCCCACAGCAACTCCACGGCCTCGGCCAGGTCGTCCGCCACGAGCGGAGCCGCGGCGGTTTCCTCGGCACGGGTAACGGCAGTGGGCACCAGCACGCCGCGTGCACCGGCGGCCGCGGCGGCCTCGACGTCGGCACCAATGTCACCGATGACGGCGACTTCTGCAGGATCGAGCCCCAGGCGGCGGCTCGCCCGCAGCACCATGCCGGGCATCGGCTTGCGGCAGGCGCAGCCGTAGCCCGGTGCATGCGGGCAGATTTCCCAGACATCGAACGGTCCCAGCAGGTCTTCGACGGCGTCGTTCACTCCCGCCACTTCTTCAGCGGACAGCATCCCCCGGCCGATGCCGGACTGGTTGGTGATTACCCCTACGGCCACGCCGGCTTGCCGCAGCCCGGCCAGCACCTCGACGGCGCCGGGTAGCGGCCGCACGAGTGCCGGATCCGCGTTGTAGGGCACGTCAAAAATCAGCGTGCCGTCCCGGTCAAACAGGACGGCACGCGGCGGCGACGGCAAAAATCCCATACCGCATCTGTTCCCCGCCGGAAGGGAAGCTAAACACCGCGGGGACTACTTCTTTGACAACCGGAACTGCCGCCCCACGCGTATCCCGCGGCACAATCTTCTGGCAGGATGTGGACGTTCTGGCAGGAGTTGACCGACCGGAAGGAAACTGCGCCCATGCCCGACGTGGCCGGACGTCCCGAACTGCTGGTGCTGCGGGCCCTGAAACTGGGGGATCTGCTGGTCGCGGTTCCGGCGCTGAAGGCCCTGCGGCGGGAGTATCCGGAGCACCGCATCCGGTATGCGGCGCAGGAGTGGCTGCGTCCCATCCTGCCGCTCACCGGTGCCGTGGATGACCTGCTTCCCCTGCACGGCCTGGATGTGCCCATTCCACTCGAACCCGGACAAATAGACGTTGCCGTGAACCTGCACGGCAGCGGTCCGGAGAGCTGCAGCCGGATCGAGGCGCTGCAGCCAAGGCGCCGGATCGGGCACGCCGGACCCGGATGGGACGGTCCGCCGTGGAAGGACGGCGTCCACGAACGCGAGCGGTGGGCAGGATTGCTGTCCTGGCACGGCATCCCTGCGGATCCGCTGGATTACCGGTTGGATCCGCCGTCGGCGGCGGAAAATGCGCCGGAAGCGGTCGTGATCCATGTGGGCGCGGCCTACGGCAGCCGGCTCTGGCCCGCGGACCGGTTTGCCGACGTCGCCCGTGAACTCGACGCCGCCGGTTCCCCGATCCTCTTTACGGGCAGCCGGTCCGAGCGGCAGCGGGCGCTCGCCGTCGCCGACGCCGCCGGGCTGGGGGCGGAGTGCGTTGTGGCCGGTGAGCTCCGGCTGGACGAGTTCGCCGCCGTGATTTCCCGGTCCCGGCTGGTGATCTCGGCCGATACCGGTGCGGCGCACCTGGCGTCGGCCTATGCCCGGCCGTCAGTGGTCCTGTTCGGCCCGGCGCCGGTCAGTGAATGGGGTCCGCCGCCGGGCCCGCACATCGCCCTGACCGACGGCAGCCGACGCCGCGGAGACACCTTCGCCACGGATCCGGACCCTGCACTGCTGGCGGTCACGGTGGAGGACGTCCTGGCCGCCGTGGAGAAGCTCGAGGCGCTCTAGCGGTCGCTCAGGCGCAGCCGGCCGCCGGATGCGTCCACGGTTAGTTCCGCCCGGCCGCCGATCGGCAGGGTCAGCTGCGGCTGGGTGTGCCCGAAATCGACGTTGGCCAGGACCGGCAGGCCTGCCAGGGCGGGCTGGGCCGCGATCTCCTGCAGATGCGGCAGCGTGATGCCGCTGGACGCCTGGAACCTGCCGATGACCAGGCCCTGAATATCCTCCGCGTCCGGCTGCTGGAGCAGGGAGGTGAGGTCCCGGGCAAAGGTTCTGGGATCGGTCGTGGCATCGTCCTCCAGCATGAGCACGGCGCCGGCCAGCGGAGGCATCTGCGCGGTGCCCTGCAGGAGGTTCAGGGTGCACAGGTTCCCGCCGATAATGCGGCCGGAGGCGCTGCCCTGCTGCAGGGGCCACCATCCTTCCCCGGGCTGGGGACTGCGGTTGTCCTGGTCCAGGAACCAGGCGTCGTCGGTCCACTCGGGGGAGGGGGCAAGCTCCATCCGGTAGCCGTTCACCAGGGCGTCCACGAACCACTGCTGCGTTAGGTCAAAGTGGTCCCGCATACCGAAGCTGGACCAGTGCGGCCCGGAATAGGTCACCAGGCCGGTGCGGGCGAAAATCGCGTTCTGCAGCGCCGTAATGTCGGAATATCCGCACAGGATCTTCGGATTGGCGGCTATCAGGTCCCAATCCAGATAGGGGAGCAGCTCGTTGCTGTTGAAGCCGCCGATGACGGTCAGGATCCCCTTGACCTCCGGATCCGCAAACGCGTCATGCAGGTCGGCAACGCGGGAGGCGACCGAGGTGGAGTCGAAAATGTCCCGCTCATCCACGTGGCGGCCGTAGGAAAGCCGCAGGCCCAAGTCAGCGAAACGGCGTTCGATGAGGGCGCTGTGATCGTGTTCGGCCACCATGGCGCGGCTCGCCGCCGGGGCAATGACGCGCAGCAGGTCGCCCCTGGCCAGTTTGGGCGGGACGGTGGCTGGCGGGACTCTATTTTCCGGGGCACTGGTTTCCGGGGCAGCGGCAGGATCCATGGTGGAACGGTAACAGGGCGCCGTACGGTATCCGGGTAGGGCAGCGCAGGCCGCGCGGCGGTTCAGGCGGTTGCGCTGTCCCTGGCTGCGGGGGTCGCTGCCTGGGTGAGTGGCTTGGGGGCATCCAGCAGGTCATGCTGCAGCCGCACCAGGATCCTCGCCAGTCTGCGGGAGACCTGCATCTGGGTCAGGCCCAGCCGTTCTCCGATGGCCTGCTGGGATTCCTCGTGGAAATACCGCAGGAACAGCAGCTCCTTGTCCTGGTCGGTCAGATTCCGCACGGCGCGGCGCAGCATGGCAAGGTTCTCGGCCCGCTCCAGCCGGCCATCGGCTACGGCCCATTGCTCCGTACCGGCTGTGTCCGCCAGCGCTTCCAGGGATTCCGGGCGAAGGCTGCTCTGGCAGTTCAGTGCTTCAGAAACGGCTTTCGTGGGAACTCCCAATGCCTCGGACAGTTCACGCAGTGACGGCTCCCGCCCGAGCGTCTGCAGGAGTTCCGGTTGCAGCCTGGCGATGGCGGTCCGCAGGTCCTGGAGTTGCCGCGGCGGCCGGACTACCCAGGAGTGGTCCCGAAGATAGCGCTTGAGCTCTCCGTGAATGGTGGGAACCGCGAAGGCCGGAAAATGCGGGCCGACGGCAGGATCAAAGCGGCGTACCGCCTTGATCAGGCCCATGTAGGCGACCTGGCGCAGGTCCGCCAGCTCACGCCCTCTCCCCGCGTAGGCGGCGGCAGCCGTTTCAGCGATTTCCCGGTACCGGAGGACAAGTTCGTTGTGCAGCGCCTGCTGCAGGTCACCGCGTGCCTGGCGGGCTTTTTCAAACGGAAGCAGGGAGGACGGAACACCGGAGAAAGCGCTCATGAGCAGCACGGGTTTTCAGCAGCAGGTTCGGCCCCCTGCTGGACCGCCTGATCAGGACACCAGAGCGCTCACGGGTTATCAATAGTCCGGACCACCTGTTTTGTTACTGCTTCTTGAGCTCTGGATGGAGCAGAAGGTATAAGCGCCGGGAACGGCCGGCATCCTCCGGCACGGCGGGACCGGCTCCTTTTGCCGCGCCGGCCCGGGCGGCGGAGCGGTGCAGAAACAACGCGGCGACGGCGGCCGCAGCCACCGGTGCGCTTCCCAGGGCAATCATGAGAGTGCAGTACATCCACAGGAACATCAGGGTGGGCGGGGTTCCCAGCGGTGCCTCCAGGAATCCGGCCCAAAGGGCCAGCCAGTATGCCGCGCAGGCAGCGAGGACAATCCAGGCGGTGCGGCGGCGAACAAGGGCGAGCAGCTTTTGCTCCATGGCGAAAATCCAGGCAGATAGGCGGAAGTGCCGCCTGCTTGACCCATCAACCCTAGGCCCGCAGGCGGCTCCACCGCCGGTTTTGCGGAGCTTGTTCCTACTTTGTGGACAGCGGGGTTGCCATTCCCGCTGATTCCTCCACAATGACGGATATTTCTCCGGCAGGTGCCTGCTCGTCGGCTGCCGCTTGCAGGGCGGCGACCTGATCCGCGGGGACCTGGACGGTCACCGCTCCGGTGCGTCCGCTGGTGCTGATCGAGTGGACTTCCAGGTTCGGAACGGGCTTGTCCGCGAGCCAGGTCTGCACTTGGCTGCGGGCCTGCTGCAGTTGGTCGGCGTTGAACGCCACGAGGACCGGCTCTGCACCGGCGTCGCGCACCTGGGCCTCGGCCTCCGGACCGGTCACCGCGATGTGGAGAACGCCGCGGTCAATCCAGCCGTCAGCGTATTCGGTTCCCAGCTCGTTCCTGAGGCGCGCGTGCAGCAGCAGCAGCTGGGCACCGGGTCCGTTCGTTGTCATGGTTGCATCCGATCCTGGTGTGGCTGACGTGGCAGTGCCGGACGGCGAATCCGGCGGGGTGCCCGGCCCGCCGTCTGCGGATAGCGGTGCGCAGCCGGTAACCGCGCCTGCGGCGATCACGGCTGCCAGGGCGGCCCCGGCCAGGGATCGGACTGTAAGCAGGTGGAGCGACGGCGGTGTCCGGTTTCGGATCATGATTCCTCCTGGTGCGTGACTGTAGCTTAAGTCAAAGCGGGTCCCGGCCGTTGGCAGGGACCCGCTTCAGTGTGTACCGCTGGTGTTGTTAGGCGCCCACAGAAACCCGGCGGCGCTTGTTGTACATCAGCGCTGCGGCACCGGCGGCGAGCAGGGATGCTCCGCCTCCGGCCAGCAGGCCGAGGTTGGCGGCGCCGGTGTCAGGCAGTCCGCCACCCGGGTTAGCGGCCGGAGCCGGGTTCACCACAACCGGGGCTGCGGTGACCGTGATGCTCGCGGAGGCGTTGGCCGACGGAGCGCTGTTGATGGTCTGTACGGCCGTGATTCCGTAGTCGCCCACGGTCAAATCGCCCATCGGAACAGACCAGTTGCCGTCTTCATCCACGACTACGGCTTCGAGGGCCTCGTCATCGACCGCAACGGTCACCTCGACGCCGGCGGTGCCGGTACCGGTGATTTCGTTGGGGAGTGAACCTTCAACGAACTCCTGGCCGTCAGTTGGGGAGGTGATCACCGGAGCGTCGGGTGCGACCGTAAGGTTCAGCGTCGCTGCCCCCGAGTCTTCCTTGCCGGCAATGCCGCCCTGGACTGCGGACAGCTTGTAGACGCCGTACGTCAGCGGTTCCTCGAGGGTTACCGACCATTTGCCTTCGTCGTCGACCTCGGTATCGAGAACTGCAGCGGCTGCTACTTCCTCTTCCTCGGCGTCGCCCGGCACGGTCAGGGATACGGTGGCGCCGGCTACGCCGGTGCCTTCAATGGTCTCAATGGAATGCAGCACTGTGGCAGGAGTCGTGAAGACCGGAGCCGGCAGGGGAGCTTCCTTGACCGTCAGTTCGAAGTTGCTGACGGTGGACTTGCTGAACCCGTTGATGGCCTGCGCGGTGATGGTGAGCTTTTCGTCGGCCGGTACCAGAGTCGGTGCCTTGAAGGACCAGGTGCCGTCCGCGGCGACCTCTACCGTCGAGTCCACACCGTCGACGTTCAGGTTTACGGTGCTGCCGGCAGGAGCCGTGCCGGTGATGGCCGCGTCGGTGTCAACGGTGCCGTTGTTCGCCGGGCTGGTCAGCGCGGGTGCGTCCAGGTGCACGGCGAGGGTGTAGCCGGGGAGCACGTCCATTGCACGGCCGAGGTCCGCACCCGTGACCTTGCCGGAGCCGGGTACGCCTGCGCTAATGAGGCCTACGGCCAGGTTGCCGGAGATCATGGATCCGCCGGAGTCACCCTGTGCAGCCTGAAGCTCGGCTTCAAACCCTTCAACCCAGGAGCCCTCAACGTTGACGAGATGATCACTCTGCAGGATGGTGCCGCAGGTCCAGAAGGTTGTCCGGCCGGACTTGCAGATCGGTGCGCCCACGACGGGAGCGGTGGATCCGGTGACCTTCACCGTGGTGGCGGAAAGATCATCAACGTTTTTCCACTGCAGGGTTTCCGGGAGCAGGGTCAGTTCGGGGTTGATCTCGTCGATGACGCCGATATCGGTACCGGGATCGGTCTCGGTGCCGCCGAATTCGTAGGTGGCGCTGAAGAGGCCCAAGGCGTAGGCATGGTGTTCGAGAACGGTCTCGGGGAATGCGCCGTCCGGGCAGTGCCCGGCGGTGATGGCCGCAGCCTCGCCGTCGGCATTGAACCCGGCGAAACCGATGGAGCAGGCAAAGGCACCTTCGGCGGTCTCGAAGAGGTAGCCCGAACCATTCGGAATGTCCTCAAACTTCAACGTGGTCCCGTGGTCGTAGGTGACCGTGACGTTTGAGTACAGCTCGTCGAACTGCTGCGGCGTCATTGGTGCAGCCGTGCCGCGGGCCGAGGGGGAACCCAGCGCTTCTGCGGGCTCGCCCACCTTGAGTTCAAACCCCTGGTCGATGTTGCCGCTGACGGACTGCAGCTTGTCCGCACTGCCCGTTGCTGCGGCGTACTCGGACAGGAGGCTCCGGAGATCCGATGCCCGCTTTGCTTCCACGTCAGCCGGAGCTTTTTCCTCGGCTGCTTCGGACGGCTGGAGCGCCGGGGACGCCTCGGGTGCCTGATCTTCGCTGGGAGCCTCTGCGGCCGGGGCCTCGGGCTCAACGACTGTGGCGTCGAGTTCGGTAGCGAGTGCCAGGAGTTCTTCGCCGCTGCCGGTGATAACCAGGCTGCCGTCGAGGACCTCAATGCCGACAAAGCCCGCAGTGGCCTTGAGCCGCTCGAGGTTGTCCGAAGCCTTCTTGCCAAGGTCGCCTGCAGCTACGAATTCGTCGACGGTCATGCCGAGATCGCGCTGGAGGGCCTCCTCGAGGCCGGGGGCCAGTTCTCCGGCATCCGAGGCCGGGATTTCTGTGCCCTGCAGAAGCGCAGCGGCAGGTGTTTCGGTTGGCTGCGGGGCGTCCCCGGTATCAGCCATGGCCGGGCCGGCGATGAATGCGCCGCTCACCGCCAAAAGGGCAGCGGCGCTAAGGGCGCCTACCCGTGCATAGAGCGGGCGTGAACTTTCCTGCATGAAATTTTTCCCCCATAAAGCATTGGCCCCCGGCGTTTCCGTGCAGGCGCACGTACGGCACGGCACCTGGAGACTGCGGAGGTAATGAGACTGACACTACTGAATTTGTACCGATCCCGGCCGATTCCCTGAAAGGCCGTTATCCTGCCAATGAATTCAACCGGCCGGAATTAAAGCACCGGGTAACCGAGATCACAGACACGCGAAAGAATAGCGGTCACCGCCCGGTATGGCAAGGCTTGTGCATGGGCCCTTTGCATGCCGGGTCTAACGTCACCGGGGTTCGCGGAAAAGGGCATAAACGAGGCGGGCCCCGGCTATTCGCCGGGGCCCGCCTCGTTTATCGATTAGGAATTCCTAGGACTCAGAAGCCGCGTTGCGGCGGCGGTTGAACAGCAGGGCTGCACCACCGGCGGTGAGCAGGGCTGCTCCGCCTCCGGCCAGCAGGCCCAGGTTTGCTGCACCGGTGTCGGGCAGTCCGCCCGCTCCCGGGTTTCCGGCCGGAACGGGATTGACGGTGACGGGCGGGTCAACAACTGCAGCCGTAACGACGAAGCTGGTGTCGGAGAAATCGGAAACAGCATCTCCGACGGCCTGGATGGCAACAATGTTGTGGGCGCCCTCAGCCAAAGGAGTCAACGGGACGGACCAGTTGCCGCTGGCATCGGCGACGGTTGCCTGGATCGCGAGTTCATCCACATCCGCCTCACCGTCGAGATCGAAGTCGACGACGAGCTCGACGTCCGCACCGGGCACCGCGGTACCGGTGATTGCTGCCGGCAGCTTGTTGACGGGGATTTCGGCACCGTTGCCCGGGGTGGTGACCACCGGAGCGGCGGGGACCACATCGATGAAGTCGTTGATTGTCTCGGAGCTTTCCTTGCCCTCCTGCGACTGCACGAGGGTCAGGTCATACTCTCCGTAGCCCAGCGGCGTCTCGAGGGTCAGCTCCCAGATGCCGTTTTCGCCGACTGTGACGACGCCGGTAATCGGTGCTGCTACGTCCCCGTTGATCGTGATCGTGACGGTGGCCCCCGGGACGCCGTTACCGGTGAGAACCTTCAGGGAGTCCACGACGCGGGTCGGGGTGGTGACAGCCGGAGCCGGCAGCGGAGCATCTTCAAGGGCCACTGTGACAGTGGTGGCAGCTGACCTGGCGTCGCCGTTGATGGCAACTATCGAAAGGGTCAGCGGCTCCCCGTCCACCGCGACGACGGTGGGCGCGAGGACACTCCACGTGCCATCTGCCGCTACCGGGATGGTCTGCACCACTCCATTGGCGGTCAACTCCACGGAGGTTGCCCCCGGAGCCGTTCCCGTGATGCGCTGGCTCGTCTTGACGACATCACCGTTTTTGAGGTTAACGGTGGGCGCTGCCAAGGCCGCGGGTGCGGTCTCGGTGGGCGTCGCGGTGGCGGTGCCCGTGGGCGTCGGGGTTGCCGTACCGGTGGGATCCGGAGCCGCCGTGGTGGTGACCGAAGGAGTCGGCGTCGGAGTCGGCGTGGTGGTCTCGCTGGGATCCGGAGACGGCGTGGTGGTCTCGCTGGGCTCCGGAGACGGCATCTCTCCGGCCATCGCGGGGCTGGCAATGAATGCACCGCTGACCGTCAAAAGCGCGACGGCGCTAACGGCGCCGAGCCGTGCCGAAATATTGCGTGAATTTTCCTGCATGAAATTTTCCCCCATAAAACCGTCGACCCCCGACGTTTCCATGCTGGTAAGGCGGCAAATGGAGAATGCGGAGGGAACGAGACTGAAACTGCTGAACAAGTATTTGAAGTGCGCACAGTATTGTGCGCCATCAATAAGTGGTACCTGCAACGGATAGAGACCCATACCGCAGGTAAGGGCGAGAATAGCGTGCCCCTCCCTAGATAGCAAGGATGCGGATTATCCGGGCCAAGAGCATATTGAAAGCGCTCCCCAGGCCGGGTAGGGTCGCCGTCGTAATCCCGGACCCCCGTGTCCCGGGCTGTACTAAACCGCAGGGAGATTCATGGCACGGGCGCGGACAAAAGGCAGCCAAACGGCACTGCGGCCGGGAGCTGCCGGGATTCTCGTGGCGCTGGCATCGTCGGCGGTGTTTGGATTGTCCGGATCCTTTGCGAAGGCGCTGCTGGAAACCGGTTGGAGCCCCACCGGCGCCGTTGCTGTCCGGATGCTCGGAGCGGCACTAGTCCTCGCGGTTCCTACTGCGTTCGTCCTGCGCGGACGCTGGAGCCAGGTTCGGAGCAATTGGCGCACCATCGTGCTGTTCGGGTTCATCGGGGTGGCCGGGTGCCAGTTCTTCTATTTCAATGCGGTGGAGCGCCTGTCCGTGGGAGTGGCCCTGTTGCTGGAGTTCCTGGCACCGGTGCTGATGGTGCTTTGGATTTGGGCTGCCACGCGACGCCGCCCCGGCATCCGCACGGTCCTCGGCACGGTGGCCGCCGTGGCGGGGCTGGTGCTGGTACTGGATTTGGGAGGCAGCACGCGCATTGACCCGGTGGGAGTGCTGTGGGGACTCGCCGCCGCGGTCTGCCTGGCGAGCTATTTCTTCATCACCGCCAAGCAGAACGATTCCCTCCCGCCGCTGGTGCTGGCCACGGGCGGCATGTTTGTGGGCGGTGCCACCATGGCCGCGTTGGGCCTCACGGGCATCCTTTCCCTAAATTTCAGCACCACGGATGTGGACCTGGCAGGGTGGCGGACCGCATGGTGGGTTCCGCTGATCGGCCTGGTGCTGTTTTCCACGGTGCTGGCCTACGTCACCGGGATCATTGCGGCTCGCTCCCTCGGCTCCCGGGTGGCTTCGTTCGTGTCCCTGACCGAGGTGCTGTTCGCCGTCCTGTGGGCGTGGCTGCTGCTTTCGGAGCTGCCACGCCCCGTCCAGCTGGCAGGCGGGTGCCTGATTGTTGCCGGCGTTGTGCTGGTTCGTTCCGACGAGCCGGCCGGACTGCCCGGGGAGGCAGCGGCCGACGTCGAGCCCTACGCCTAGCGCTGCATTCCCCGGTTCCTACGGGGCCTGGAACGGCGGCAACGAAATTTGCCGCTCGCAGAGCTCGCGGTAAATATTAAAGCCGCCTTCCTCCAGGCCCCTCCAGGCCCCTCCAGGCCCCTCCAGGCCCCTCCAGGCCCGCGAAAGTCCCCGGGATGGCCCCGCGAAAGGCCCCGTAGGGGCCCCGTAAGCCCCGAAGCCCCTATGCTCCGGGCGCTTCGGCCGCCAGGGGTGCGGAAACCTTGATTTCCCGCTTCAGGATTTTGCCCGTGGGTCCCTTGGGCAGCGCGTCGGTCAGCTCGATCCGGCGCGGATACTTGTACGCGGCCAACCGGTCCTTGGTGAACTGCTGGATGTCTGCGATCAGCTCGTCCCGTGCTGCGTCGTCAGCGGGCACTGCTTCTTCACGAAGTCCCACCACCGCGACGATTTCCTCGCCGTGCAGAGGATCGGGGATGCCGATGACCGCGGCTTCGGCCACGGCCGGGTGTTCGTAGAGGACCTCTTCGACCTCACGGGGATAGACGTTGTAGCCGCCGCGCAGAATGATGTCCTTCTTCCGGTCCACGATGTAGATGTTGCCGTCCTCGTCGAAACGGGCCAGGTCCCCGGTCCGGAACCAGCCGTCCGGGATCGCAGCGGCCGTGGCGTCGTCGTTCTTCCAGTAGCCCTTCATCACGCCGTCGCCGCGGACGGACAGCTCCCCGACCTCGCCGACCGGAACGTCGTTGCCGTCCGGGTCCAGCATCCGGACCTCCGTCCCCGCCACTGTTTTACCGATGGAGCCGGGCCGGCGGTCGCCGCCGGGAACGTTGAAGGAGACGATCGGCGAGGTCTCCGAGAGGCCGTAACCCTCCAGCAGCTCAATGCCGAAAACTTCCTCGAACTCGTGCAGGATTTCCAGCGGCATGGCGGAACCACCGGTGATGGCGCCGCGCAGGGATGACAGATTGGTGGTCCTGACCGCCGGGTGGCGCAGCATGCCCACGTACATGGTGGGCACGCCTTCGAAGATGGTCACGCCGTCGCGCTCGATGATCTCCAGGGCCTTGCCCGCATCGAAACGAGGCAGCAGGCTGATGGACGCACCGGACAGGACGGACGAGTTCAGGGCCGCGGTCTGGCCGAACACGTGGAAGAAGGGCAGGCCGCCGAAGTGGACATCCGTCTCCACCGTGTTCAGCAGGGACTGGGCCACATAGGCGTTGGTGAGGAGGTTCCGGTGCGTGAGGGCGGCACCCTTGGGCCGGCCCGTGGTTCCGGAGGTGTAGAGGATCACCGCGGTGTCCTGGTCAGCCACTTCAGCCACTTCGGTGCGGCTGTCCGCACCGGCCAGCAACTGCAGGAATGCGGCCGAATCCACGGAGACCACCTCCACTCCGCCGGCCTCTTCCGCCCCGGCGGAGACTTCCGCGGCCACGCCCTCCCACGCGAAGGCAATCCGGGCACCCGAGTCCTGCAGGTGGTAGGCCACCTCGCGGGCCTTCAGCAGCGGGTTCATGGGAACGACGACGGCGCCGTGGCGCAGGGCGCCGAAGTACAGGAACGCCATCTGCGGGATGTTCGGCATCACCAGCGCAACGCGGTCTCCGGGCTCCACCCCCCGGCTGGCGAGGAGGCCGGCAACCTTGGCGCTCATGGCGTCGAGGGCCGCGTAGGAGACAACGGTTTCATCTAGCTTCAGGGCTGTCCGCTCCGGAAAGCGCGCCACCGTGTCAGTCAGAATGCCGGCGAGGTTGTGCATGGGGGTGATCTCCTTTGATCTGCGACGTAGAGGGAAGTCTAGCCACCGCCGTCGCACGCGGGAAACTTTCTTAACACGGCGGCTCACAAACGGAGCGCGGAAAACGTCTACCGTATGTGGAAGTGAAACCCTTTGAGCAGATTGTCCGCGAGCACGGCCCGGCCGTGCTGCGCGTCTGCCGTGCCGTCCTGGGTCCGGACGACGCCGAAGACGCGTGGTCCGAAACGTTCCTCGCCGCCCTGGGCGCCTACCCGGACCTGCCCGACGGCGCGAACGTCCAGGCCTGGTTGGTGACCATAGCCAAGCGGAAGGCCGTGGATCAGCACCGTTCCGCCGCCCGCAACCCGGTTCCGGTGGACGACGTGCCCGAACCGGTGAGGGCACCGCAGGCCGACACGGACGGATTGTGGTGGGCCCTGAAAACCCTGCCGGTGCGCCAGCGCGAGGCGCTGGCCTACCACCACCTCGCCGGGCTCCCGTATGCCGACGTGGCCCGGCTGCTCGGCGGCAGCGAAGCAGCCTGCCGCCGCTCCGCAGCAGACGGCATCAAGAAACTACGAACCCTGTATGAGGAGGACCGCCATGGCATCCTTTGAGACCTCCGGCGCCGGCCCCTCCAGTGCCGGCCTCCTGGACCCCGATCCCCGCGAGGACGCGGTCCTTGCCGCCCTGCATTCCCGCCTGGCCGCAGGAGCCGAGTTCGCCGGACTGCTGGACGTTGCCTACACCGTCATCGACAGTCCCGTGGGCCGGCTCATCCTTGCCGCCACCGACGCCGGCCTGGTCCGGGTCGCGTTCGAATGCGAAGGGGTGGACACCGTTCTGCAGGACCTCAGCACCCGGATCAGCCCGCGGATCCTCGAGGCTCCGGAGCGCCTGGCCCGTCCCGCCGCCCAACTCCGCGAGTACTTCGGCGGGACCCGGCGTAGCTTCGACCTGGACTTGGACCTGCGGCTTACCGCCGGATACCGGCGGACGGTGGTCCAGACGCTGCAGCAGATCGGTTACGGGCACACCTCCACGTATGCGGGCATAGCCGCACTGACCGGAAACCCCGGAGCCGTCCGGGCGGTGGGCACCGCCTGCGGCCGCAATCCGCTGCCCCTGGTCATCCCCTGCCACCGGGTCCTGCGCTCTGACGGGACCACCGGCGGCTACCGCGGCGGTCCCGACGCCAAGAAGATCCTCCTCGACCTGGAAGCCGCCGCATGAGCAACTCCCTCTTTCCCCGCGAACGCTCCGAACCCGCCGTCGGCGCCGTCCATGTGCCGGGCTGGCTGCCGCCGGAGAAACAGCAGCGCATTGTCCAGGCCTGCCGTCAGTGGGCCATCGGGCCGGTACCCATGCGCGCCGCCGTCCTCCCCGGCGGGCACACCATGTCCGTGCAGACCGTATGCCTGGGCTGGCACTGGCAGCCCTACAAGTACACGCGGACGGCCGACGACGTCGGGGGCGGCCGCGTCGCCGACCTGCCGGACTGGCTGGTCGAGTTGGGCCGCGATGCCCTCCGCGAGGCCTATCGGCAACCCGACGGCGGTTACGCCCGCGACGATTTCCGGCCGGAGAACTACACCCCCGATACGGCGCTGATCAACTACTACGCCGAGGGCGCCCACATGGGCATGCACCAGGACAAGGACGAGAAATCCAGCGCCCCGGTGGTATCCATCAGCATCGGGGACACCTGCGTTTTCCGGTTCGGCAACACTGAAACGCGGACCCGGCCCTACACCGACTTGGAGCTGGAATCAGGAGACCTGTTTGTCTTCGGCGGTCCCTCCCGGTTCGCCTACCACGGCGTTCCGCGGACCCTGGCAGGCACGGCGGACCCCGCATCCGGCCTGCCCGCGGGGCGGATCAATATCACGCTGCGCATGACCGGACTGTCATGACCGAGGCTGCGGCTTTGGCAGGCAGGCAGCGGCGTCCGCTCCGGCACCGCGGCCCCTTCGCCTGGGAACCGCTCGCCAGTGCGCTGCAGGCGCACGCCGTGCCCGGCCTGGAGCGGGTCACCCGGACGGAGGACGGCGCTACGGTCGAGCGGTTGCTGGCGGGAGCTTCGGCACCCCTCGCCGTGGCAGTGTCCCTGGGGGACGCCGGAGTAGTCCTCGACCTGCCCGCGCTGCCCGCAGCGGAGGAAGCCGCCCTGATAACAACGGTCCGGACCTGGCTGGACCTGGACGCCGATCCGGGCGTAGTGGACCCGTTCCTCTCCCGATTCGAGCTGCTGGAACCCCTGGTGAACCGGCACCCCGGCCTGCGGGTGCCCGGCTCCGCGGACGGCTTTGAAACCGGCGTCCAGACTGTCCTCGGGCAGCAGGTATCCCTCGCGGCCGCCCGGACCTTCGGTGCCCGGCTGGTTGCGGCGTTCGGGGATCCCGGGCCGAACGGGTTGTTTGCTTTCCCGACGGCGGAGCGGCTGGCAGCGGTGCCGGCCGCCGAGATCCAATCCGCGGTCCGGATCACCCATGCCCGTGCCCGGACTTTGTCTGCGCTGGCCGAAGCCGTGGCCGGTGGCCTGCCGCTGCGCCCGGGGGCGGAGCCGGCGGCTGTGCGCACCGGCCTGCTGGCCCTGCCCGGGATCGGACCGTGGACAGCGGACTACCTGGCTGTGCGGGTGCTGGGGGACCGTGATGCCTACCCGGCCGATGACTTGGTGTTGAAACGCGCCCTCGGGGTGGGAAGCGGGCGGGAGGCAGCCTTGCTGTCGCAGCCCTGGCGTCCGTGGCGCTCCTACGCCCTGTTCCACCTCTGGACCCGGGCAGCCTACGCGGTGCCGGCCCCCGCTGCGCGGTAGCTTTCCGCGGCGGGCGGCCCGTCAGGTCCCGAGCAGCGAAAAGACGAGGGAGAACGCCGCCGGCCCGCCCTGCACCAGGGACAGCCTGCCCATTCTCCTGTCGCTGAGCACCAGGACCACCGCAGCGAGCAGCATGCAGGCAGTGGTGAAGGTCATCAGCGTCAGACCGGCCACGGCATTACCGGCGACAAGCAGGACCACGCCCAGTCCTGCGCCCACCGCCAGGAACAGGTTGTAGAACCCCAGGTTGTAGGCCAGTTGTGCGGTGGCGGCGGCATTGGTTCCCCGCAGCTGAAAGATCTCCGCGGTTTCCGGCTCGGCCCAGCGCAGGGATTCGAGCATAAATAAGTAGAACGCCACGGCGGCGGCTACTACGGCAAAAATCGCGGCGGCAATCAGCACGGGCACTCCTTGCGCATGCGGGGGGTCATGGGGCATGTGGTCTCCGGCGCGGTCGCGCCGCAGCAGTATTGTCCGCAGCAGTATTGTCCCCAGCAGTGTTCTCCGCAGTGCCGTCAATGCTGACAGCAGCCCCGGCGCTCCTCAAGGGGGAAGGGGATTTCGGTTGGCAGGCGGGACCGATTGCCCGTTAGCCTTGAAAGGGCAGCTTTTTCGTACCTGCCTCCCCGGCGTTGGACGCCGTAGCCGCTTCTTTGGAAGGACACACTTTGCGCCCAATCCGCCCCGCCCGTTCCCTGGCCACGGTGGTGCTGGCAACGCTTGCCCTGACCGCGTGTGGATCCGATTACCCCCTCGGCGACGCCCAGCGCGAGGCTGCCGAGAACAGCACCTCCAACCTCAGCGGAGTGCTGTCCGGGGCCGGATCGAGTGCCCAGGGCCCTGCAATGGACTCCTGGATCGCCGGTTTCGGGACGCTGCATCCCAAAGTCCAGCTCCAGTATTCGCCGGACGGCTCCGGTGCAGGGCGCAGCGCACTGCTGGCCGGTGCGGTGAACTTCGCCGGGTCCGACGCCTATCTGCAGGAAGAAGAGATCGAGGACGCCAAGGCGGTCTGCGGGCCGGAGGGCGCCCTGGACATTCCCGCCTACATTTCCCCGATTGCCGTGGCCTTCAACCTCCCCGGCATCGAGTCGCTGAACCTGGACGCCGTCACCATTGCCCGGATGTTCCGCGGCGAGATTGAAGCCTGGAATGATCCGGCCATCGCTGCACTCAACCCGGGCGTCCAGCTGCCTGAAACCCGGATCACCCCCGTCAGCCGAGCGGATGACTCGGGTACCACGGAGAACTTCACCGAGTACCTGCACGAAGTGTCGCCCGATGCCTGGCCGGATGCACCGTCCGGAACCTGGCCGGGAGGGCTGCAGGGCGAAAATGCACAGGGAAGCTCCGGCGTCGTCAGTACGGTGACACGCACCGAGGGAGCCGTCACCTACGCCGACGACTCGGTGATCGACGATTCCATGGGCACCGCCAACCTGCTCGTCGGGACCGAATTCGTGCCGATCAGCGCCGAAGCGGCGAGCACCGCCGTCGAACAGTCCAAGCGCGTCCCCGGCCGCGGGGAGCATGACATTGCGCTCCAGCTGGACCGGCGGACCACAGCGCCCGGGGCCTACCCGCTGGTGCTGGTTTCCTACCAGATCTACTGCAGTTCCTATGACGACGCCGACCTCGTCGAGCGGGTGCGGACCTTCGGCCAGTATGTGGTGAGCGAGGAGGGACAGCAGACATCCGCGGAGGCAGCGAAGAGCGCCCCCATCCCCGATTCCCTGGCCGAAGAGGCCCGCGAGGCGCTGGAATCGATCACCGTCCGCGACTAGTTCCACGGGCCCGGCGTGCTACCTGTCGGTAGCACCCGGGCTTCCCCCGCTGCTCTTTCGTTGCCCCCTTGCGCCCCCTCATTGCCGGTGTCACCGTGGATTTACGCAACGCTGAAGGGGGCTGCTGTGGAACCTATCCGAATCGAACGCTGGTGGCCTTACCTGGACGGTTCGGCCAAGGACTGGCTGAGGCACAATCTCCGCCAGGACGGCCTGCCGCCCAAGGTCCAGGACCGGATTGCCGAGGCCGGCGGCCCTGTCATGGACCCCATCCTCGCCGAGCCGGACTGGGCCTTCATCGAACTGGACGCCCAGGCCGTCGAGTAAGGGTGCGGCACCAACGCTTCTATGGGAGGGCCTGAGCCAATCTGCTAGATTGGCCGCACCCCGGCCTAAGGCGGCGTTATGACCAAGCTCAGTGACGAGTCCCTGCCCCATCTCCCGCAGTTCATTGCCCGGCCCGGCTATGACCGCTCCCGGCTCAGCACCGGCATCGTGCATTTCGGTGTCGGAGGATTCCACCGGGCACATCAGGCGATGTACCTGGACCGCCTGATGAACCAGGGCAAAGCCCTGGACTGGGCCATCTGCGGAGTGGGTGTGCTGCCCTCCGACGCCGCCATGAAAACCGTGATGGACAGCCAGGACTGCCTGTACACCCTGGTCCTGAAGCACCCCGACGGGGCCCTGGAAGCCCGCGTGATCGGCTCGATTGCCGAGTACCTTTTCGCACCCGAAAATCCCGAAGCGGTCATTGAAAAAATGGCATCCCCGGCCACGCGCATCGTTTCCCTCACCATTACCGAGGGCGGCTACAACATCAGCGACACCACGGGACAATTCGATCCCCGGAATGCCGGCGTAGCGGCGGACCTGCAGCCCGGTGCGGTGCCCTCGAGCGTCTTCGGCCTGGTTGTCGAGGCACTGCGCCGCCGGCGTGACCGAGGGGTGGCACCGTTCGCGGTGATGTCCTGCGACAACGTCCCGGGCAACGGCGAAGTGGCCCGAAAGGCCTTCGGGGAGTTCGCCCGGCTGCGGGACCCGGAACTGGGCAAATGGGTGCAGGAGGCTGTTTCCTTCCCCTCCTCGATGGTGGACCGGATCACTCCGGCGACCACCGATGCCGACCGCACGCTGCTGTCGGCAGAGTTCGGAGTCGAGGACGCATGGCCCGTGGTGGCCGAAGACTTCGAGCAGTGGGCCCTCGAGGACGCGTTCCCGCAGGGCAGGCCCCCGTGGGAAGACGCCGGTGTGAGCATGGCGACGGATGTGGAGCCGTTCGAGCGGATGAAGCTCCGCCTGCTGAACTGCGGTCACCAGGGCCTGGCCTATTTGGGCTACCTCTCGGGCTACCGATATGTGCATGAAGCAGCTCGTGACCCGCAGCTGGCACAGTTCCTGCTGGACTACATGGATAAAGAAGCTACCCCCACCCTGCTTCCGGTTCCGGGGGTGGACCTGACGGCCTACAAGAAACGGCTGCTGCAGCGTTTCGGCAATGAACACGTCCGGGACACCCTCGCCCGCCTGTGCGCCGAAAGCTCGGACCGCATTCCGAAATGGCTGGTTCCGGTGGTCCGCGAGAACGTGGCTGCCGGCGGCGAAGTCTCCCGTTCCGCTGCGATCATTGCCGCCTGGGCACGTTACGCCGAGGGTGTGGATGAGGCAGGCGAGCCCATACGCGTTGTGGACAACCGGCGGGACGAGGTAATGGCCGTAGCCGCCCGGAACCGGGAGGATCCGCTGGCCTTTATTTCACAGCAGCAGTTCTTCGCCGACCTGGCCTCCGATGCCCGGTTCACGGAAGCGTACCTATCCGCTCTGGGCACCCTGCACGCCAGCGGAGCCGCCGCTGCCGTCGCCGCGCTGGTGGACAAGGCCTGACGGGACAGCGTCCCGGAGGCACGCCCTAGTCGACGAAGTGGGTTTTCACAGCCTGCGAGGTCACGGACTGCACCACGCGCTCGGCTACGTCCCGGAGTTTCAGGTTCCGGTTGCTGGAGGCATCGCGCAGGATCTCGAAGGCCGCTTCCTGGCTGCATTTGTTCTGCGCCATGACAATACCTACGGCAACGTCGATGGTGGTCCTGGCTCCCATGGCTGCGCGGAGGTGATCGGCGGTGCTCCTGTGCCGGGCGATCTGGACGGCCAGTTGCAGGGTAACTGCCGCCTCGGCCGCGAACGTTTCGGCTGACCGGATGATGTCCGGCGTGAAGTGACCCGCGTCCCGGGCGTACAGGTTGAGCCCGGCACCGCCGTCGCTGCCGAGGATAAGCGGGACGCCGAGGATGGAGTGGAAACCGCGGTCCCGGATGGCGTCCGCATACTCCGGCCACCGCGGGTCGGTACGCACGTCTTCCACCACAACGGTCCGCCCTGTCCGCGAGGCCCGCATGCACGGTCCGTCTCCGAAGCCGTACTGGACCTCGTCCAGCGCCCGGGCCGCCTCGCTGCTGCTGGCGACGGTGGTGCCCTGCTTGTTCCGAAGCAGGGTCACCCCGGCCAGGACTTCGGCATCATTGCTGAAAAGCTCAGCGGCACGCGTGGCGAAGCCCTCAAGGAAGAACTCCACCGACTCGGTCTGCAGGATAAGCTGCTGCAATTCAGCTGCAACGGACTGCTGGTCCGCGGTTAGGCTCATACGCTGATTCTATCGCCGGCCTGCCCCGTCCCCGTCCGCGCATCCGCTGCCCGCCCACGCCTAGGTGGCCTCCGCCAGTTCGGTTTCCTTTTCCCTGCTCCACGTCCTGGCATAGACCCCGATCAGTGCCTCCTGGCGAAGCGTGAATCCCAGCCGGTTTAACAGGCCGTGCGCCTGGTACACGGTGAGGTGCTGGGCGCTGCGGCTGGCTCCGGCCTTGTCTGCCCGGTAGAGGTAGGTGTCAATGGTCCGCAGCCAGCGCCGGCGCCAGTTGGTGACGGCGGGTTCGGAGGCGGTGGCCATCATCAGCCGGTGCACGGGCATCAACTGGGCCTGGGCCTGCGCGCCTGTGGCCTTCTGCACTCCGGCAGCCCGCGGATCGGAAGCGGTGCAGCTATGGAGATGGCTGTCCCAGTAGTACTCCCAGGAAACCCGACGGCGGTCCGGCCACGTGGAGGCACGCGGTCCCTTCATCATGGCGTAGGCCGAATCGAAGAGAAGCAGGGATGCCAGCGCCGATCGGTTCTGTGCCTTCGCAAACCGGGCGGTTGCCCAGAGGCAGAGATCGGAGGAAAGCTCGAAGACTTCCTCCGCCAGGGCCAGCCCGTCAACGCCGCCGTAGCGGGCCAGGTCCGCTTCGACCGACGGCAGCAGCGCGTCCGTGCCGATTGTCCGGTCCAGCACCGGTTCGTTAAATTCATGCTCCACCGAGAGGCTGCGCACCGGATCCCCGGACTGCTCCTGCAGTGCCCCCAGCAGGGACTGCAGCCGGTCCAGGGTTTCCACGGGGGCAAGTACCCGAAGCCGGACCTGCGCATTGGACGGCTGCATGCGTCGGGTATAGAACCACCGCTTGGTTCCGCAAAGCCTGGCCTGCGCAACGAGGGGGGTCACAAGTTCACCGATGATCCGATCTGCCAGTTCGAAGCCACCGGCATCAACAGTCAGGTTCCACCATGTGGGGTGAGGAGAGGGGTGGGAGGGAGTGCGGAGTGCGGCTGGCTGGGTCATGGCCATCCTTTCGGTGCTTGTTGTGCTGAGCCACCCCACCCGGAACGCCTATTTCAGCGCGTCCCGGGATGGAAGTCTTTCCCAATCCAGCGGCCGTGTCCACCACCTGAGGTTCCTCGCTGCGAAGACGGACGGAACCCATCCCGAAGCGCTCGATTAGGAGTAATATCTCCTGCTTGTGCACGCAGGTCCAGAGGTGCCGCACAGCCGCACCCCCGTGCCGCGAGGGCCGGGAATAGGGAAATTCCGTCATATTTACAGAAATCGCAAGCAGGCTGATAAATTGTTTGGCCGGGCACAAGACTTCTTCGAATATCCGATGAATGCGGAACCCGGAAAATTGTCCCTGCATAACTTGTTCTTCCAAAAGGTCCGGCATGCCCATGTTTTCCATTCCGCGCATCGGCCGGCAACGGACGTCCATTCCGGACTGGCCGGCCCTTTTCCACTGTTCCCCGTCCGGGTACGTTGTGGTTTCCGGGCAGGGCGTCATCCTGGAATCAAACTCCACTTTCGCGGCTTGGATCGGCAGGAACCGGAGTGCGCTCGCAGGCACCGTTTTTGCTGATCTCCTTTCGCCCGAAGACCTGCTGGAATACCAGCGCTGGAGCGCGGCACTCACTGCAGTACCTGCAGCGAATCTGAGCGTCGACTTCAACGGAGCTGGAAGCACCAGGCTGCCGGCCCACATCTCGGCGGTCCGGACCGCCTCCCGCGGCCGCACCATGGACCTGATCACGGTTTTCCCCATGCCCGGAAGGCGCAGGTATGAACGCGACCTGGTTGACGCGCTCCAGCAGGCCGAAGCCGCAGAGGCCGCACGCGGAGTTGCCGAGCGTGCGGCCAAGGAGCGGGAATCACTGCTGAAAACCATCCTGGACACGGTGGACGTGGGGGTGCTCGTGGTGGATGACGAAGGACGGGAAATCCTCGCCAACGCCCATATGGAGGCCAGTCGGACCATCTTGGGGGCCGAAGACCTGAGCGACTTCGAGTCCGGAGTGTGGTCTGTTTACGGTCCGGACCGGATCACACCGCTTCCGGACGAGCTGCTCCCCATCCGCCGTGCCGTTGCCGGTGAATCCTTTTCGCAGCAGATCATGTGGATCGGCACCGGTGAGGGCAAGATGGCGGTCAGCGTGTGTGCGCGCCCGGTGCGGAACGGAGGGGACTTCAAATGCTCCGTCCTGGCGTTCAGCGACGTCACCCAGCTGGTGCGCGCGCTGGCGGCACAGGGTGAGTTCGTGGGTAATGTGTCCCACGAGCTGCGAACACCCCTGACATCCATCCTCGGTTACCTGGATATGGCTCTGGAAGAAGAAGGACAGTTGCCCGGCACTGTCGAATCGGCCCTGCAGGCAGCGGTTCGGAATTCCGAGCGGCTGCTGCAGCTGGTGTCCGATCTGCTGTCCGTGGCATCCGACAGCGGCGCGATGGAACTGCAGGAAGTGGATCTGGCTTCCACCGTCACAGCCGCCGCGGATTCCTTCCGCCCCCACGCGCGGATCAACGGGGTGGAAATCGGTGTGGAGGTAGCGGCCGGGCTGCGGGCCGTGGCGGACGAAGACCGGATCCGGCAGGTGCTGGAGAACCTGGTGTCCAACGCCGTCAAGTTCTCGCCCGGCGGCGGAACGGTGCGGATCGGGGCGCGGAGGCAGGATGAAACCGTGGTGATTGAGGTCGCCGACACCGGCATCGGCATGACGCCGGCGGAACAGGAACAGGTCTTCAGCAAGTTCTTCAGGTCCGGCCAGGTTCTCACCGCGGCCATCCCCGGGGCAGGGTTGGGCCTGGTGATCACCCGCAGGATCGTGGAAGAGCACGGAGGCAGTATCGACTTCAGCAGCGAGGCGGGGCGGGGAAGCGTCTTCACCGTGAAGCTTCCGGCGGCCGGACCGGGTTCAGGCTTGCAAAGTTAGTAAGTCTGCTTATCGTTAAGGGGCCAGATCCGGCTTCAAACGAGGAGACTGTCCAGTGCGAGCGATGGTGTACCGAGGGCCCTACAAGGTGAGGGTGGAAGAAAAGGACATACCGCCGATCGAGCACCCCAATGATGCCATCGTGCGGGTCACCCGGGCGGCCATCTGCGGCTCCGATCTGCACCTTTACCACGGCCTGATGCCGGATACCCGGGTCGGCACGACGTTCGGCCACGAGTTCATCGGAGTGGTGGAGGAAGTCGGGTCGTCCGTGCAGAACCTCAAGGTCGGGGACCGTGTGATGGTCCCGGCCAACATTTACTGCGGTTCCTGCTACTTCTGCGCGCGGGGGCTCTACTCGAACTGCCACAACGTCAACCCCAACGCCACGGCCGTAGGCAGTCTCTACGGCTATTCGCACACCACCGGCGGTTACGACGGCGGCCAGGCGGAGTTCGTCCGGGTCCCGTTCGCCGACGTCGGGCCCTCCATCATCCCCGACTGGATGGACGAAGAAGACGCCCTGATGTGCACCGATGCACTCGCCACGGGCTACTTCGGCGCCCAGCTGGGGGACATCGTCGAAGGGGACACGGTGGTGGTTTTCGGTGCCGGCCCGGTGGGTTTGTACGCCGCCAAGTCCTCCTGGCTGATGGGTGCCGGCCGGGTGATCGTGATTGACCACCTGGACTACCGGCTCGAAAAGGCCCGGACCTTCGCCCACGCCGAGACCTACAACTTCACCGAGTACGACGACATTGTGGTGCACATGAAGAAGATCACCGACTACCTCGGCGCCGACGTCGCAATCGACGCCGTGGGAGCCGAGGCTGACGGCAATTTCCTGCAGCAGGTTACGGGCACGAAGCTCAAACTGCAGGGCGGGTCCGCAGTGGCACTCAACTGGGCGATCGACTCGGTACGCAAGGCCGGCACCGTGTCCGTCATGGGCGCCTACGGTCCGCTCTTCAACGCCGTGAAGTTCGGCGACGCGCTGAACAAGGGCCTGACGCTGAACATGAACCAGACGCCGATGAAACGGCAGTGGCCGCGCCTGTTCGAGCACATCAAGGCCGGCTACCTCAAGCCCAGCGAGATCATCACGCACCGGATTCCGCTGGAACACATCGCCGAGGGCTATCACATGTTCTCCGCCAAGCTGGATAACTGCATCAAGCCCGTCATCGTCCCCGGTTCCTGAAAGGAAGGACACTGCAATGGCCTACACGCCGCAAAAGCCGACCCGAACCCCCTCCAGCGAGGAACTGCGCGCGCGGATCCCGGGCTGGGGCGTTGACCTGGATCCCCGGGACCGTCCTGCGGTGCCCAAGCTGCAGTTTGATCCCACCCTCAGCGGCGCGCATTGGGAATTCCCGGAACGGCAGGAAGAAAAGTTCCCGCGGGAGCGCTCGATCGAGCACAAGTTCCTCACTCCGGTGTTCGGCACCGCCTGCCCGCCCAAGGGGCTGTCCGGCGTGATGCGCCGGTACGCCTACCGCCGGTACAGCGAGGCCCGTGCGACCCACTGGCTGATCCTGCTCGCCGCGGACCGGGTGGACGCCGTGGAGAGCCATCTGGCTTCCTTCGCGACCCTGCACCCGGACAATCCGATCACGGAGACCGGGGTGCTGAGCGAGTTCACCCGCCACGGCTTCTCTTCCCGGGCGGGCCGGAAGCGGGCGGACGTCAATCACCAGTGGATCGACCCGATCATCGTCGGCGGCCCGTGGCTGCTGGCCGGCGCGGGGGCGGCTACCGCCGTCGGCGCCGTGGTGCGCCGGCTGCGGAAGTAACGCCGGCTGCGGAAGTAACCCGGACCCGGGCACGCCTTCGTCGTGTCTGCCGTTGGTCCTTAGTAGGAATACCGGAGAGGTCCGAATCGGTTAAAACACCACACGGGACACTTGAGGTGGCGGGAGATCATGGACGGCAGGGGTGTTGAGCAGTACCGGCGCAGGATGGAACGGGCCGCGCGGCTGCGGGCCGCGGCGGCCGGCGGAGGGCTCGACGATGAAGACCTGGAACGTGCGGAGGCCGAAGAAGGGCTGCGGCACAAGCGCCGGAAGGTCGACGACGCCGCCAAGGCCGATTATCTGGTCCGGGATGCCATGGCACGGGGTGATTTCGACAACCTGAAGTACGCCGGGAAACCTATCCCTAATCTGGGCGACGGCCATGATCCGGACTGGTGGATCAAGGGGCTGATGCAGCGCGAGAACGTGACTGGATTAGGACCCAAGGCCATCCTGCTGCGCACGGAAGACGCGGAACTGGACGCCCGGCTGGACACGCGGTGGACCGAAAAGCAGGTTCGCGAGATCGTCCAGGATTTCAATGCGCGTGTCATCGATGCGCGCCGCCAGCTCGAAGGCGGGCCGCCCGTCGTTACGCGCACCCGCGACGTCGGGCAGGAAGTGCAGCGCTGGCGGGAACGGAAGGCCGAGGCGGCCGAAAAAGAAGCCGCCGCCGCTCCGGAACCGGAGCAGCGGCGGCCTTGGTTCAAACGCAGGCGCTAGGCGCTAGACGGTGGTGGCGTCGTGGACTTCGCCCACCAGCTCTTCGATGATGTCCTCAAGGAACAAGACGCCGGTGGTGTTGCCCTTGGCGTCAAAGACCCGCGCCACGTGGGCGCCGGTGCGGCGCATGGTGGCCAGGGCATCCTCCAGCTCGCTGCCCCGGTAAGCGGACGCCAGCCGGCGGATCCGCTTGGCGGGCACCGATGCCGCGAACTCGTCCGGCGTGGTGAGGTCCATAACGTCCTTCAGGTGAAGGTAGCCGTCGGGGTCGCCGTCGTCGTTGGTGAGGATGTACCGCGAGTAACCGTGGACGTCCACGGCCTGCTGCAGGTCCGCGGGGGTTGCGGTCTCGGGCAGCAGCACCATCTGGCTGATCGGAACCTCGACGTCGGCCACGGTCTTCTCCGTGAACTCGAAAGCGGCCGTCAGGGTGCCGCTGCGGTCCGAGAGCACCCCGTCACGCGTGGACTGCTCCACGATGTTCGCGACCTCGTCGAGGGTGTAGGCGCTGGTGGCTTCATCCTTGGGTTCCACCCGGAACAGGCGCAGGACACCGTTCGCTATGCCGTTCAGGGTCCAGATGATCGGACGGACAATGCGGGACACGATCACCAGGGGCGGAGCCAGCAGCAGTGCGGCGCGGGTGGGCACGGAGAACGAGATGTTCTTCGGCACCATTTCACCCACCACCACGTGCAGGAACGTCACCAGCAGCAGCGCCACCACAAACGCGATAATCCCAATGGCGTCTGCGGACAGCGGAGTCAGGCCCAGCGGGATCTCCAGCAGGTGGTGGATGGCCGGTTCCGAGACATTCAGGATGACCAGGGAACAGACGGTGATGCCAAGCTGGCTGGTCGCCAGCATCAGCGTGGCGTGCTCCATGGCCCACAGGGTGGTTTTCGCGGCCTTGCTGCCGGCTTCGGCCTTGGGCTCGATCTGTGACCGGCGCGCCGAGATCACGGCGAATTCAGCACCGACGAAGAACGCGTTGACCACCAGCAGCACTACGAGCCAGATGATTCCGGGCAGGTATTCACTCATGGGTCAGGTCCTTGGTCAGCGAGTCGACAATGCGGTCATGGGCGCTCACCGGGGTCTCCAGCGAGCCCGACGGGGTGAAGCGCAGGCGTTCGATGTGGTTTCGGATCACCCGTTCCACACGGAGCGTGCCGCCCTCGATTTCCACTTCGTCGCCCAGCTCCGGCAGCCGGTCCAGTACGTCCGTGACAAAGCCGGCGATGGTGTCATATTCCTCGCCGTCGGGAACCTCGACGCCGGTGCGGTCCAGGAGTTCGTCCGGCCGCAGCGCGGCGTCGAACGTGATGGCGCGGCCCGTGCGGACGACGCCGATGCGCGCGCGGTCGTGTTCGTCCTCGAGTTCGCCGACAATCTCTTCCACGAGGTCTTCGAGGGTCACGATGCCGGCGGTGCCGCCGTGCTCGTCGGACACGATCGCAACCTGCAGGCCCTGGGCCCGCAGAAGTCCCAGCAGGGTGTCAACGCCCATGGACTCGGGTACATGCAGCGGTTCCACCATGAGTTCTGCGGCAGTGACGGAGGTCCGTGCGGCCAGCGGCACGGCGAAGGCCTGCTTGAGGTGCAGTACGCCCAGAACGTCGTCCGAATCGCGTCCGATCACGGGGAAGCGGGAATAGCCGGTTGCCGTGGCAACGGCGACAACCTGCTCGGCAGTGTCGGACTCGTGGACCGTCCGCATGCGGACCCGGGGGGTCATAACGTCTGCCGCGGAGTGCTCGGCGAAGCGCAGGGTCCGGTTCAGGAGCACGGCGTGGTCCAGGTCCAGCACGCCTTCCAGGGCTGAACGCCGAACCAGGGAACTGAGTTCTTCGGCGCTGCGTGCACCCGAGAGCTCTTCCTTTGGTTCGATGCCGAAGGACCGGATGATGGCGTTCGCCGTGTTGTTGAACAGCAGGATTACTGGCTTGAACACCGTGGTGAAGACGGTCTGGAAGGGCACTACCAGCTTGGCGGTTGCCAGGGGGAGGGCCAGGGCAAAGTTCTTGGGAACCAGTTCGCCGATGATCATCGAGAAGATGGTGGCGAGGAAAATGCCGGCCACGGCACCGATTCCCGGCACCATCCCCTCCGGCAGGCCCAGCGCCGTGAGCGGGGAGCGCAGCATCGAACTGATTGCCGGTTCAAAGGTGTACCCGGTCAGCAGGGTGGTCAGGGTGATGCCCAGCTGGGCGCTGGAAAGATGGGTGGAGGTGATCTTCAGCGCGGCGATTGTGGGATTGAGGCGTTTCTCGCCCTTGTCGCGGCGGGACTCAAGGTCCGCACGGTCCAAATTGACGAGCGCAAATTCGGAGGCGACAAACAGTCCGGTGCCGACGGTGAGGAGCAATCCTACGCCGACCATGAGCCATTCATACATGGGGCTGCCCCTCTCTCGTGATAGCCGTTGCAGCCGGAGTGGGCACAGTCTGCAGATCGGTCAGGACGGGGAGGGGCATGGGTTTATGTGAGGGAGGGTCATCCATAGTCCAAGGAATGTTACAGGATGGACCTGTTTCCTGTTCCAAGGTTTCCTTCAGGTTATAGCCGGAAACCACGTCAATGCCTACCAGCTGCCCTGCCCATGCCGATAGGTGGGCTCGTGGTTGGTGGAGGCAGCCACCCGGTGCTGGCGCACCAGACAAAACGGGTCATAAAGTTCAATCCCCAGCCGGCCGGTGCCGGGCACGGGCTGGCAAAAGCAGGTGCAGGGAAAGTTCACGGGCGCCTTTCCGGGCCCTCGCATCAAGGCCCTCGAAGTTCTCTTGATCCGCAGCGGAGGGTCCCCGCGGGAAGCGGAAACCGTCCTACTTTCCTTGATACAACGCCAGCGCGTCCTGAGCCAAAACGGGCAGTTTCCGCAGCCGTCCCGTACCTCCGCACGCCAGTGGCATGCGGAAGGACGGGAAGCGGCGGCCGGGAACTAGCTGGTCGCCAGCTCCGGCTCGGTAACCGTTTCCATCAGGACGGAATCGAGCAGGTCGCCGGCGTCCTCCGCTGAGGAGGACCGGGCAAGGGCAAGCTCGGAGACGAGCAGCTGCCGGGCCTTCAGCAGCATCCGCTTCTCCCCGGTGGACAGGGGATGGGTCCGCTCGCGGCACCACAGGTCACGGACAACTTCTGCGATCAGGCGCAGTTCGCCGGTGGACATTTTGCCTTCGTTGGCCTTGAACCGGCGGGACCAGTTGTCCGGTTCCATCCCCACCGGACCGCGCAGCACCGCAAAGACGGCCTCTACGCCGGCTTCGTCGATGACGGAACGTACCCCTACGTCTTCGGCGTTGTCGGCCGGGAGCTTGATGGTCAATTCAGTGGCGTGGACGCGGAAGGTCAGGGTTTCCCGCTCCACCCCCTTGACTGTCATCGGGGAAATATCGGTAACGGTGACGGCGCCGTGGTGCGGGTACACCAGGGTCTGCCCGACGGTGAAATTCAAAATGACGTCCCTCTGTTCAAATGGTTCCGAGCTTGCTTCGGAAGCGGGCTCCCGAGACCGCTTGGACCTGTCCGGGCCGGTCACCAATGAAGGGTGACGGCCGGGCGCGCGGGCAATAGAGAAGGAGTCAATTTCCAGGCGGGAGGTGCGGATCTTGCTGAAAAGGTTGACGGATTAGTCGTTGACTGTCCGGCTCGCGGTCCCCACGCTGTCCCGTCAGCTTATCCTCCCTGCGCAAGTGCCTGCTTTTCCGGGCCGCCGGCAGTGCTTGTTTCCGCCGCACGGCGCACTTGTCGTACGGCTTCGCACAGACAAGGCACAGTCCCAGCACAGGGTGGAGACAGCAGGGAAAATACCGGGACGCAAAAGGGAACTTTGCGCTTACGCTTGACCCAGCCACCGGCACCGAGCCAAAAGGACGTATTCATGGCACACGTTTCGTCCCAATCGCCCACGGGTAATCTTCCGCGCCTCGCGCACCCGGACGGCAGTCCGATCCGGGCGCTGGTGGTCGACGACGAGACCAGCCTCGCGGAGCTTGTTGGCATGGGTTTGCGGATGCTGGGTTGGAATGTCGTTACTGCAGGAGACGGACTCGGTGCGGTTTCTGCTGCCCGTGAATTCCGGCCCGACGTCCTGGTGCTGGACGTGATGATGCCCGGGGTCAACGGGCTTCAGGCCCTGCAGAAGATCAGGTCCTTCCTGCCGCAGGTTCCCGCTCTGTTCCTTACCGCCAGGGATGCCGTGGAGGACCGTATCTCCGGGCTGGCCGCCGGCGGGGATGACTACGTAACCAAGCCGTTCAGCATGGAGGAACTGATGCTCCGCCTGCACCGCCTGGTGCAGCGTTCCGGGGCCGCGGCGTCGGGCTCGGACGAACTGGTGGTCGGCGACCTGGTGATGAACCTCGAAACCCGCGAGGTCAGCAGGGGCGGGGAGGACATTGCCCTCACGAACACCCAGTGGGAGCTGCTGCGGTACCTCATGGAAAACCCGAGGCGGGTGCTGAGTAAGGCGCAGATCCTGACGAATGTCTGGAACTACGATTTCGGCGGCCAGGCGAACATTGTCGAGCTGTACATTTCCTACCTGCGCAAGAAGATCGACGTCGGACGCCCGCCCATGATCCATACGGTCCGGGGCGCCGGCTACGTGCTTAAGCCGGCGGCCCCATGATCCAGGCGGGTACTCGTCCGGCTGCCGGGGGATCGCAAATGCGCAGCCATCCGCTGCGCACCAAGCTCATACTCACCACACTGGCGCTCCTGACAGTGACCTGTGCGGCGTTGGGCATTTTCAGCCACGTGGCCATGGACCGGTATCTCACCGGAGTGCTCGACGACGGCTTGGAACGAGCTGCGGCCCGAGCCGGGTTCCGCCTCGCCCAGTCTCCGGGCGAGTATAAGTCGCCCCAAAAGGAGTTGGCCCCGGGTGCCGCCGGTAAGGACAACGGAGCCGGGGGGCGGGGGGACGGCAGCGACTACCAGTCCGGCCATCGCCCGGGCTCCCTGAATGCCTTCTTCGAGGACGGGGTTGCCCGCCGATCCACGCTTGTGCTTGAGGACGGCACTGCCGTTTCCCTGAACGGGGCGGACCTGGACCTGCTGGCGGGAATGGATCCGGCCCGCGGCCCCCAGGACATGAACCTGTCCAGCGGGCATTACCGGCTGGATGCGTTCCCCGTCCCGGCCGGCGCCGGGAACGGAATGCTGGTCACCGGACTTTCAACGGCGCAGCGGGAGAGCACCCTGGCCTCGCTCGATCTGACTATGGTCGTCCTGTCCCTGGCAGGCCTGCTCGTCACCGGGTTTGCAGGCACGGTGATCATCCGCCGCTCGCTGCGCCCGCTGGATGAGCTGGCCGCCGTCGCGACCTCCGTATCCAAGCTGCCGCTGGCCTCCGGCGAGGTGGAAATCCCAGTCCGCGTGCCCCCGGCGGCGGCCCGGCCCGGGTCCGAAGTCGGAACGGTGGGGATGGCCCTGAACGGCATGATCGATCACGTTACCAACGCCCTGCGCGCCCGGCAGGCCAGCGAAACGAAGGTGCGGCGGTTCGTTGCCGACGCCAGCCACGAGCTGCGCACGCCGCTTACCTCTATCCGCGGGTACACGGAGCTGGTCCTGCTCAGCGAACACGTCAGCCCTCCGGGCCGGGCCGCGTTGGAACGCGTGGACAGTGAGTCCAAGCGCATGTCCGCGCTGGTTGAAGACCTGCTGCTGCTGGCGAGGCTGGACGAGGGGCAGCGGGGCGAGCGGGCCGACGTCGACCTCACCGAACTGATCGTGGAGGCAGTCAGCGACGCGCAGGTCTCCGCCCCGGAGTACCAGTGGACGCTGATGCTGCCTGATGAACCGGTATTGGTGTCCGCCGTCGAGTCCGAGCTGCGGCAGGTGCTTATTAATCTGCTTTCCAATGCCCATAAGCACACGCCTCGGGGGACCCGCGTGGAAATCGGACTGCAGGCGGGAGCAACCTGGGCCACCTTGACGGTGACGGATGACGGCCAGGGGATAGATCCGGACTTCATCGATTCCCTGTTCTCCCGGTTCAGTAAGGCCGATTCCGCCCGGACGGGGAATACGAGCAACACGGGGCTCGGCCTGGCCATTGTCTGTGCCCTCGTTGCGGCCAACGAGGGGACCATCGAGGTCGAGAGCAAACCCGGCCGCACCAGCTTCACCGTGGTGCTGCCGCTCGCTGGTGCGGTAGCGGTCTGAGCCCGTGGGGCAGTTATTCGGCCAGCCCGATCCAGTACCGTCGCGTGCCGTCCCGGCTGTCCTCATAGACTCCGCCGTTCTTCTCGATGACCGCCCGGGATCCGGCGTTGTTTTCCGCGCAGGTGACCAGCACCCGTGCAATGCCCAGCTCACGGGCAACCGGCAGGGCGTCCTGAAGCGCCCGTGTGGCATGCCTCCGCCGTCGTGCGGAGGGCCGGACGCTGTATCCAATGTGGCCACCCTGCTCGAACAGGAAATCATTCAGGGTGTGCCGGATGGCAAGCGAACCCAGGAATTCATCACCGTCCACGAGCCACAGATAGGTGCAGGGCACAAAGCCTTCCTGCCGCGGTGTGTCCGGGAACCGTTCCTTGACCAGGCCGTCGACGAAATCGGCAAAGTCCCCGGCAATTTCCGTGCGAATGCGCTCTTTCGAGGTGTCCCCGTACACGCCGGAACCGTCCATCCTCTCGCCGTTGAATTCTTCGGCTGCGGCCAGCCAACTGTTCCGGAAACGGACATCGGGGGTAATCAGGGTTGCCATTGGGGAATTGTACGGCCGTTTAATTTGGTTGGTTTATAGGAAATCAACCAAATGGGCAGGATTACCAGCCCATGGGATGAAAGACTGCCGTTTCATCCGAAAGTCGGTTGGGGGCGGGATAGCTTCGGGGCCATGACTCAATTCCTGAATTACACGCGTACCTGGGGCGCCCCGGCGGCAGCCGCAGTATTTCTGGTGCTCTGGATTATCGGCGAGGCGGGTCGGATGGGCGGAGACTTCTTAACCTGGTCTGGCGTGTTCCCGCTGCTGGCCTTCACTTTGGCCATAGGGCTTGCCTCACGGTTTGCCTATGCTGCAATGCTCATTCCCGCTGCCGTCCTTGGTGCGCAGCTACTCCGCGCGGTACCGCCGTTGGAACCCAATACCTGGCCCATTTACCTGGGCTCCGCCGTCGTTCTCTTTTTTGCCGCGTTCTCGGGAGACAAGTGGCAGCGGGTGGCGGGAATTGCCACCGCGCCTTTCCTCGCCGCCACCATGTCCTACCTGATGCTGAACAGAAGCTACTCGGGAGGAGTTGGCTGGCTGCCGGTTTACGGTGTCTCGTGGCACACAATGCGGGATTTCTGGATTCTGTATACCTCCTTCTTGCTGGTCCTCCTGACCGTTGGGTGGCTGGCTGGCTACGCACTTCGGGGCTGGGAGGAGCGCCGCACCCTGTCTGCGGAACGGACGGCGGCCGTGGACACGCTGAAGGCCACCGAAGTGGATCTGATCGTGGAACAGGAGCGCACCCGGATTTCCCGCGACCTGCACGATGTCCTGGCCCACTCGCTGGCGGTAATCGCGGCCCAGGCGGACGGATCCCGGTATCTGGGCAAGGATCAGCCACAGCCTGTGCTTGACGCGCTGGAGAACATAGCTTCGTCTGCACGCCGCGCCCTGACGGATGCCCAACGCGTGATCGAGGGGGTGGGCGACGGCGGGTCCGCTCTCCCGCAACCGAGGCTGGAGGATATTGAGAAACTGCTGGAACAGCAGGGCAGCAGCCTGCTGGTGGAGCGCACCGAATCCGGAACCCCGGTGGAACTTCCGGAGGGCCAGCAGATGGCCGTCTTCCGGATTGTCCAGGAGTCCTTGACCAATGCCCTGCGCCACGGCGGGACAGGCACCCGGGTAACCGTGCATCTGGATTGGAGCGGTCCCGGACTTTCGCTGCAGATAGCCTCCTATGCGGATCGACCCGGAAAACCGGCCACCGGAGCCATCACGACGGCTGGCACCGGCCGCGGCATCCCCGGCATGCGGGAGCGGGCCCACCTTGCCGGTGGGTGGCTTACGGCCGGTCCGGACGGAGGCAGCTTCCGGGTAACCGCGTTCCTTCCCTACGGCCTGGCTCTAAGTGCTCCGGGCGCGGAGATTTACGCCGCGGAGCTGGTGGGCGCAGATGAGTGAGGCTAAGGCCGGCGCCGCCCCCATCACTGTGGCGTTGGTGGATGACCAGCCGCTGTTCCGGACCGGTATCCAAATGCTGATCCGCTCGCAGCAGGACCTGGCCTACTGCGGCAGCGCCGGCAACGGGATGGAAGCCGTGGAACTGGCCGAAGCCGCGTGCCCGGACATCATGCTGATGGACCTGCGCATGCCCGTGGTGGACGGCATCACAGCCACCCGTCGCATCATGGCAGCAGCGGACGAAGCCGGGCGGGAGCGGCCGAAGGTGATTGCCCTGACCACCTTCAACCGGGACCAGGCCGTGGTGGAGGCCGTCCGCGCCGGCGCCAGCGGCTACCTGCTCAAGAGCGCCGAGCCGGAGTTCCTGCTTTCCGCCATCCGGACCGTCTATGCGGGCTATTCCGTGGTGGCCCCCGGATCGGCCCATGACCTCTTTGCGCATCTCACCCGCAGCGCGGATCCGGCGGAACCGGACACGGCGGCCATCGCCGAGCTGACCGCGCGGGAAAAGGACGTGTTCCTGCTCGTGGCTAAGGGGCTCAGCAATGCGGACATTGCGGGCAGCGTGTTCCTTTCAGAGGCCACGGTGAAGACGCATATCCGCCGTATCCAGGACCGGTTGGGTTTGGCTACGCGGATTTCGATGGTGGCCTTCGCGTATGAGCACCGGCTGCTGGGCTAAGAGGGCTCCCGCAGACAGGAAACCGACCGTATCCTCCGAGGATGGACCCGGTTCGCGTTTGCTTCGAGATATTCACCGCCGCCTGCGCCGGAACCTGGGTGCTCTCACTGCTCACCCGGGAATACTCCTGGACGGACCGCATCTGGTCCATAGTTCCGCTGGCCTATTTATGGGTTTTTGCCGTTGCGTCCGACGGCGACCACAGGGTAACGCTGATGGCGGTCCTGGTTACGCTCTGGGGCGTCCGGCTGACGTTCAATTTTGCCCGCAAGGGCGGTTACGCCCCGGGCGGCGAGGACTACCGGTGGGGGATCCTGCGCCAACGGCTGAAGCCGTGGCAGTTCCAGGCCTTCAACCTGCTGTTCATCAGCATCTATCAGAACGTCGTCATCTGGGTGATGACCCTGCCGGTGCTGACCGCCTACCAACACCCCGGAGCACTCACGGGCTGGGACTGGCTGCTGGCGGTCCTGTTTCTGGCCGCACTGGCTTCAGAGACCGTGGCGGACCAGCAGCAGTGGAACTTCCAGCAGTGGAAAAAGGCCCTGCGGACCGCCGGACGTATTCCGTCGGCCGACTTCCTCCAAACAGGACTGTTCCGGTACTCGCGCCATCCGAACTTCTTCTTTGAACAGCTCCAATGGTGGCTCTTCTACGGTTTCGCCGTCACCGCCTCGGGGGAGTGGCTGCATTGGACGCTGGCAGGCCCGGTCCTGCTGACCCTGCTCTTCGCCGGGTCCACCGCCTTCACCGAGAGCATTTCCCTGGCACGCTACCCCGACTACGCACGGTACCGGCGCCGGACCTCCCCACTCGTTCCGCTTCCTCCACGGCTAGGTTCAAAGCACGCCCGCTAGACGGGGAGGCAGGCGGAATGTTGGGTGGGTCGCCGCGCCCCGATCCGGGCACAGCGTCCCACTGGGTGGGGCCGCTGTGCCTCCTGTTGTCACAGGTTTCACAGGAGAACCACGCGTTGGGATCCTCTGCGGCGGGAGTGAGCTGCCAGCCCTTAACCCGCGCCAGCAGCTGTCTCCTCAGTCACATTCGACGGTTTTGGGAACGGCAGGTTCTTCTACAGGTGTTGAATAGGGCAGGATAGAAACAATCCGGTCCTGTTCCTGTCGAACCACGAGGCCGGCTACAACTCAAAGCTTGCGGCGTCCCCCAGCGCCGCGGCATAGAAGGGCTTCGCTTCGGCGGGGCCCTTCCGTGTATCTGAGAAGATTAGTCCCATGCCCGGACTGCACCCCCTGAAGCCGCATCGGCACTCACCGTCGGATGAGCCGAGGATAACGCGCACCCGGGATGCGCTCGAGGCAGGCCTGTGGGAGCTGCTTCGGGACCACGAACTCGCGGAGATCAGCGTGGCTGCACTCTGCCGGCAGGCCGGGGTGCACCGCACCACCTTCTACGGACACCACAGGAACATTTTCGACTTCGCCGGTTCGGTATACGCCGGCGTCGTGGACCGGCTTGGCACAGTTGAACTGGACCAACGCGGCACCGGCCGGACAATCGCGGAGATCGGGGACCTGTACGTCGAGTCCATCCGGCAGATCCTGCAGCACACCAAGGCAGAACAGCGGGTCTACCGGGCACTTTTTCACACCGAGACCTTCCTCGGCATCCTCGCCGACCAGCTAAACGTGCGGATTCTTCTGGCACTGCATGTCTGGCGGGCGCACAACGCGCCGCCCCCGGCCCTGGACCTGGACGCGACCGCGGCCTTCCTGGGCGGCGCCTATGCCTCCTGGTTCGAACAGTGGGTGGTCAGTGACGACGACGACGTCGAAGCCCGGCTGGCCACGCTGCGTCACCTGCTCCCGTGCTGGTGGCCGAGGGACGGCTTCCCGGAGGACTAGGGCTTCGCCGCGTGCCTTGGTGACGGGGCAGGGATCCAGTGTCCACTCTTGCCCGGCCGCAGGGAAGCCGCTTAGCTTCCCGGAAGTGACCTATTCGGGGGAGTGGAAATGAAGCCGTGGATAAATCCCATGGACCGCCGGGCGCGCTGGTACTGGTCGTTTCTCAGCGTGGCCGCGGCGACCGTTGTTCTGGGTACCGCTCTGCTGTTGAATCCGGGGTCCGGCAGGGGTGGTGGATGCCTCTGGTCCTGGTGATCGGCGGAGTGGTGTTTTGGGGCGCCTCGTCACAGCGGAAGCGCGCTGCGGAAGAGTTCCGGGTGGGACCGCCGGCTGAGGGCAGCAGCGCCACCGAGAATACCTAGAGCCGGTGAAGGGATCCGCGCAGCGAGGCCAGGTCCGGGTAGCCGTTGACCGCCATGGTCAGGTCCGCTTCAGCGAGCAGGCTGCGCATCACATGGGTGATTCCCGCCTGCCCGCCCGCCGCCAGACCGTAGACATAGGGCCGGCCGATCCCCACCGCCGTGGCCCCGAGTGCCAGTGCCCGCAGCGCGTCCACACCGGACCGCACGCCTGAATCGAAAAGCACGGGCGCGCCGTCGGCCGCTTCAACGACGCCCGGAAGGCAGTCAATTGCCGGGATGCCGCCGTTGGCCTGCCGTCCGCCGTGGTTGGAGCAGTAAATGCCGTCCATTCCGCCGTCCAGTGCGCGCCGGGCGTCTTCGGGGGAGCAGATACCTTTGAGGATGATCGGCAGCGACGTCATGGATCGGAACCAGTCCAGGTCCTCCCACGTCATCGTGGGGTTGCCGAACAGTGAGGCCCACAGCATGACGGCAGCGGCGGGATCCGGTGACCCCTGGTCGGCCAGGAGCTTCCGGAAGCGGTCATCGGTCAGGTAATTGGCCAGGCACTGGCCCGAAAGCATCGGCAGGTACGCGGCACTGAGGTCGCGGGGCCGCCAGCCGTTCACCCACGTATCCAACGTGATGACGATGCCCGAGTACCCGGCTGCTTCGGCACGGTGCACCAGGGACTCGGCCAGCTCCCGGTCGGCGGGCGGGTAGAGCTGGAAGAGCCCGGGGGTTTCACCGGCGGCTGCACGGACCTGTTCCAGCGGAGCGGAGGAGAGGGTGGAGGCAACCATCGGGATGCCCAGCTCCGCGGAAGCCGCAGCCGTCGCCAGGTCGCCGTCGTCGGCCACGGCACCCAGCACGCCCACCGGAGCGAAGAACAGGGGAGACGGCAGCCGGTGGCCCAGCAGATCAATGCCCATGTTGCGCTGGGCGGCTCCGACCAACATGCGCGGCATGATGCCAAGCCGCTCAAAGGCAGCCACATTGGCACGTTGGGTGTGCTCGTTTCCGGCACCGCCCGCAACGTAACCCAGAATCCGCGGATCCATCCTGCTTTCTGCCAACTCCTCCATGCCGGCCGAGCTCATCGGCAGATCCGGCAGGACGCCGCGTGCGCCGTTCATGTAGATGCCAAGCTGATAATCGCCGTAGTTCTTGCTCATGGAGGCTCCGCCTTTTCTTTCCGGCCGCTTTGCCGGTTTTCCGCTTTGCCCGGGATGCTACTCCAGCGGCGGCGGGGCATCCTGCCGACCCGCGGCGAAACGTTCCAGCCGTTCCTCAAGTCCGGCGCGGACTGCGGGCCATTCGTCGGACAGGACCGAGTACACCGCGGTGTCCCGCCAGCTGCCGTCGGCGCGGCGTTTGTCCCGGCGCCGGATGCCCTCGAAGACGGCACCGATCCCGCTGATCGCCGCACGGGAACGGGCATTGAGCGAGTCCGCCTGGATGCTGATCCGTCTGAAACCGGCGTCAAAGGCGGAGCCGAGCAGGAGCAGCTTCGTTTCCGCGTTGACCGCCGTTCCCCAGACAGCGGGAGCGTAGGCGGTCCACCCCAGCTGCACGGATTCGCCCGACAGATCCAGGTCAGCGAGGCTGCTGGTTCCCACGACGGCGCCCGGATGGTTTCCGTGGACCAGCCGCACCGCGAACGGCAGCTCATTCCACCGGTAGTAGGCCTGGGCCCACGCTGTGAACCCGTCCAGATCGGTGTGCAGGCCGGCCGGACCGCCGCCGTAGCCGCCGGCAAAGACCTCCGGTACCGCAATGGCTCGATGCAGGTCCGGGATCAGGTCAAGGGTGAGCGGCTCGAGCCGGACAAACCGGCCGGAAAGAACCGAGCGTTGGGGCAGTGAGGCGCTCATGCCGGCGGTCCGGCGTCGTCCGCCATGGCCTACCCCGCCGTGACCTGGAACTTGTTGCGCCAGTCCGTAATCAGCCATTCGCCTGCGCCCTGCCCCGGCCGAGAGCAAAGCGTCATGGACGCCTCGATGATCTGCGTATCTGTTCCCGGTTCCCCGGCACCGGGGGCCACTTCCATTTCCGCGGCCACGTAAATCTCGGTGACGATGCTCTTGTTGTCCTCGGCCAGCCACACGTCAACGACTTCGATGTCCAGCTTCGTGAAGCGGGACCGGTCGGATTCGTAGATGTACCGGTAGGAATCGCCGTAACGCTCCTGGTGGAAGGTGCTTTGCATAACGATTCCGCCAAAGGGCGAACCGTCACTAAGGCTCTGCCGGGCCATGCCTTGGAGCTCTGGGGCGATCCGTTCCCCATTTTCGGCCCACCATTCCTCCGGCATCCACGCACCGCCGTTGAGCGGGGAGTCGAGTCCCTCCTCGACCATAAAGGCCAGGTTGCTCCGGTGCGCTTCCTCGATTTGCTCCTGCGAGTACAGGGAAAGCAGGTTCGGCTCCACCACCGCCGGATCGAGGGTCCATGCCGGATCGTCTTCGGCCGGCGAGACCTGCAGGTAGGTTCCCTGGGCCGTCTCCACGTTGCCCTTGACTCCCAGCCCGCGCTGGGAAGCGGACGACGTCGGCGCCGGGGTTGTCGTTGGCGTGGGGGAGGGCTTTGCCTTGGGTGATGCTTTTTCCGTCGATTTGAAGGACGGGGAAGCCGACGGCGGGGCGCTGGCCGGGGCCTTGCTGGTTTCCGTGCCGGCCGGGCCGTTGCCGCAGCCGGAAAGGACGGTTACCAGCAACGCCAGACCTGCTGCCGCAAAAGCCGGGCGCAGGCCGGTGGATGTACCCATGGTTAGAAATTCCCCCATTCGAACCACGCCCTGGCCGGGTGTGGAAAGCGCCAGTATAGGCTCAAGGATTTCAGCTGGCGCCTCGGCGGGCGGTCCGGCGTGTTCGCTGCCGTGCGGAGCGGAAGACAAAAAAGATCCCGATCCGTTTCCGGATCGGGATCTTTTTCTTGGTTGCGGGGGCAAGATTTGAACTTGCGACCTCTGGGTTATGAGCCCAGCGAGCTACCGAACTGCTCCACCCCGCGGCGTGGTCTCAACTTTACCGCAGATCCGCCGCACAGCGTAATCCAGTGGCGGGGCTCACAATTCCTGCCGTCCCGTTCGGTACGCTGGGGCGGGTGAGCCTGCCGAAAACCGATACCGCCGTCACCTATCCCGCCGGAGCCCTGACGGGCACGGGAGCCGTACTCCACTTGGAGACACTGCCGGGCGGAAGGCTTGCGGTGTTGCTGGATACCACTCCCGTTCACCCGGTGGACGCCGGCTGGCCGGACCAGGGGCCGGACCTGGCCACGCTAACGACGCCGGACGGCCGTGAGGTACCCGTGCTTGACTGCGTGCTCGGGGCCACGGACGGCACCGCACTGTTCCTGGGCCGGGACATCCCGGTCCGCAAGGGCACCGAGGGCTGGGTGTTCGCGGTGGTTCATGTGCTGTCGGGGGATACCGGCATTGCGGAGGGAGACCGTGTCGGGGTCCGGGTGGACGGCGAACACCGGGCCGCGCTTTCGGCCGGTCACACAGCCTGCCACCTGGCGTCCCTGGCCCTGAACCGGCAGCTCGCCGGCGCCTGGAAGAAAGAGGTGCAGGTGGATGCGGCGGGTAACCCGAACTTCGACGCCCTGGCGATCGAAACATCGACGATTCTGCCCGGAGGCTCCCGGGACGTTTACCGGGTGGGGAAATCACTGCGGCGGAAGGGCTTTTTGCCGGACGCGCTGCTGACGGACCTGGCGGCCGTGGAAAAGGGTGTGAACGCAGTGTTGGCCGAGTGGGTGGCCTCCGACGCAGAGGTCCGCATCGAGCGGAAATCGGACCTTCTCACCGGTATGCGGCGCTGGGTCTGCGAACTGCCCGGCGGCTCGGTCAGCATTCCCTGCGGCGGCACCCATCTGGCCTCGTTGGCGGCTGTTTCCGAGATTGAAGTGCGGTTGAGCTGCGAACCCGGCGAGGGAGCCGCGGAAGTAGTTATGGATACCATTTGCACCCGCACCGGATCGGCTTAGTCGGCAAACGTTTCCCGGCCTGCCGCCGCGGTTATTCCTCATTGCCCCATTCCGCAAGCATTCCCCGCTGTCCCGTGCCTCCGGAAATGCTTTGCGCCAAGTGATCCGGTGACCCGTGGATAGCCCTTGCCCACTCGAATGGATGAACGTAGTGTTCCGCCCACGTGAGCGGAACCGCTGTCTCAAATGAGCAAAGGTGACCAGATGAGATTTCGACGCAGCAGGGGGAATCGCAACCACCGCCGTTACCGGCTTCGAGCGGGTTTGGCCTCCGCGGCAGCAGCCGCCCTGGTGCTGACCGGCTGCGGCGGTTCTGAGGCGGAGGGCAGGGATGAGATTGTCGTAGCAATTGTCTCCAACCCGCAGATGCAGGACGCAATCACGCTCCAGGACGAATTCAAGGCCCAGTATCCGGACATTGACGTCAGCTTTGTATCCCTTCCCGAAAACGAGGCGCGAGCGAAAATCACCGCCTCTGTTGCCACACAGGGCGGGGAATTCGATGTCGTGATGATCTCCAATTACGAAACGCCGATGTGGGCGGAAAACGGCTGGATCACTAATCTCCAGGACTATGCCGATTCCACCGAAGGATATGATCCCGACGATTTCGTCCCCACTATCCGTGAGGCGCTGAGTTACGAGGGAGACCTCTACTCCGTTCCGTTCTACGGTGAATCCTCCTTCCTCGTCTACCGGCAGGACCTGTTCGACGAAGCAGGCCTGACCATGCCGGAAAGCCCCACCTGGGACGACATCCGCGGCTTCGCCGAAGCACTCAACGATCCGGAGAACAATATGTCCGGTGTCTGTCTGCGCGGGCTGGCCGGCTGGGGTGAGGTCATGGCGCCGCTGGACACCATGATCAACACCTACGGCGGCCGGTGGTTCGACGAGGACTGGAATGCCCGTTTGGATGAGCCCGTAGTGGAAGAAGCCGTCACCGATTATGTGGACCTGGTGCAGAACTACGGGCAGGCCGGTGCCGCCACCAGCGGCTACGGGGACTGCCTGACCCTCTACAGCCAGGGAAATACGGCCATGTGGTACGACGCCACGGCCATGGTTTCCGCCATTGAGGACCCGGCGTCTTCACTCGTAGTCGGGAAAAGCGGATACGCGCCGGCACCCGTCAAGGAGACGGAGTCCGCCGGCTGGCTTTACAGCTGGTCCCTGGCCATCCCCACCACCAGCAACTCCAAGGACGCTGCCTGGGACTTTGTTTCCTGGATGACGGATAAGGAATACATCCAGCTTGTGGGCGAGGAGATCGGCTGGGAACGGGTGCCGCCGGGCAGCCGGCTCTCCACCTATGAGATCCCCGAATACGCCGAGGTGGCCGAGGCCTATGCCGAGCCGACCTTGGATGCGATGGCCGGGGCATCCCAGGAAAACAGCATGGTCCGCGGTGTGCCCTACACCGGCCTCCAGTTTGTCGGTATCCCGGAGTTCCAGGATCTGGGCACGCGGGTGGGGCAGCAGATATCGGCGGCCATAGCCGGGCAGCAGACAGTCCAAGAAGCGCTGGAACAATCCCAGGGCTACGCCGAAACGGTGGCGGAAAGCTACCAGGACGGAGCGGGTTAAATGTCCACGTTGGTTGAGCGGCAACAGGTCCGCGCCAGGAAGGCCGCAACGGAGCGGGAGGGCGGGGGAATGTCCTCCGCCGAGGGATGGCGGCGGCGCCTGCCGTTGTTGCCGGCCCTGATTTTCACATTGATCGTGACGCAGGTGCCCTTCCTCTTTACCATCTGGTACTCCCTGCAGAACTGGAACCTGCTGCGGCCGGAGGGTAACCAGTTTGTGGGGCTGGGGAACTACATCGATATTTTCTCCGACTCCACGTTCCGCGGGGCGGCGCTGAACAGCGTCCTCTTCACCGTGGCCTGTGTTTTCTTCGCGATGTTGCTGGGCATCATCTTCGCCCTGCTGCTGGACCGCAGTTTCGCCGGCCGGGGAGTGGTGCGTACCCTGCTGATCACCCCGTTCCTGATCATGCCGGTGGCCAGCTCCCTGCTGTGGTCCATTTCAATCCTCAATCCGAGCTACGGCCTGCTGAACTGGATCATCGGACTGGTGGGCATCCCGCCGGTGGACTGGACGTCGCAGCACCCGATCGTGTCCATCCTGATGGCGCTGGTGTGGCAGTGGACGCCGTTCATGATGCTGCTGGTCCTGTCCGGGCTGCAGGCGCAGTCGAAGGACGTGCTGGAGGCAGCGCAGGTGGACGGCGCGGGGTGGTGGCGGACGTTCATCTCGGTGACGTTGCCGCAGCTGCGCCGGTACATCGAACTCGGAGTCCTGCTTGGCGCCATCTATGTGGTGAATACCTTCGACCAGATCTACCTCATGACCGCCGGCGGGCCCGGGACGGCCAGTGCAAACCTGCCGTTCTACATCTACCAGCGGGCTTTCCTTGGCTTTGACATCGGCCAGGCCGCTGCCATGGGCGTGGTGGTTGTTATTGCCACCATCATTGTGGCCACCCTGGCCCTCCGCCTGATTTTCAAGAGCTTCGACGTAAAGGACTGACGACGTGGCTACCCAGACTGCTGCACCTACTCCCGCCGGGAAAGAAACAACTCCCGCTGCCAAAACCGTTCGGAAACCGGCCCGGCGTTTCAACTCCGCACCCATCCTCACCACGGTGACATGGGTGCTGGCACTGATTTTCTTCTCACCGGTGCTCTGGATGGTGCTGACCTCCTTCAAGCAGGAGTCCGCCGCCGCATCCGATCCGCCGGTGTTCTTCTTCGCCCCCACGCTGGACCAGTACCGGGCGGTACTGGACAGCGGGGCCGGAAGCTATTTCGCCAACTCGGCGATTGCCACCGGCGTCTCCACCATCCTGGTGGTCATCCTGGCGGTGCCGGCCTCCTATGCCTTGAGTATCCGGCCGGTGAAAAAGACCTCGGACGTGCTGTTCTTCTTTATCTCCACCCGCATGCTGCCGGTCGTGGCCGTGATTATGCCGATCTACGTGATTGCCGGGCAGCTGAAGGTATTGGATAACGTGTGGACGCTGGTGGTGCTGTACACCTCGATGAACCTGCCCATCGCCGTGTGGATGATGCGCTCGTTTTTCCTGGAAGTGCCCGGCGAGGTGCTCGAGGCGGCGCAGATGGACGGAGCCGGGCTGATGAAGACCCTCCTGCGGGTCCTAATGCCCATGGTCGCCCCCGGCCTTGCCGCGACGGCATTGATCTGCGTGATCTTCGCCTGGAACGAGTTCTTCTTCGCGCTGATCCTTACGGCGGGCCAATCGGCTACGGTCCCGGTCTTCCTGGTGTCCCAGATGACCAGCGAAGGCTTGTTCCTGGCGCAGCTCTCGGCGGCGTCGGTGCTGGCTTCGCTGCCGGTGGTGATTGCCGGATGGGTGGCGCAGAAGCAGCTGGTCCGCGGCCTGTCCATGGGCGCAGTCAAGTAAGCGGCTGACGCTTTGGCCGGGCCGCATCCCGGCCCGGTCAAAGCGCGGAGTTCTGCTCCTGGACAGTGGCGTTGGAGGAAACCTCGAAGGTCCGCTCGGGCGGCTCGACACTGGAGGGATCCATCCACATGAACTCCCAGACGTGTCCGTCCGGGTCGGTTGCCGAGCCGCTGTACATCCCCGGCATACGCTCCTCAGCCGGCGCGTAGACGGCACCCCCGCCGGGGGCGCAGGCGGCCAGGAAACGGTCCACTTCGTCCCTGCTGTCGCAGCTGATGCAGTTGAGTACTTCCTTGCCTGCGGAAGCCAGGTGCGGGGTATCTCCTTCGGGGAGGAAGCCTTGGTAGAAGTCCTCCTGCAGCAGCATCACCACAATGCTGTCCGAAATGACGATGGCGCTGGTGCGTTCATCACTGAACTGCGGGTTCTTGGTGAATCCGAGCCCCAGATAGAAGTTCTCTGCAGTCTTGAGGTTTGCCACCGGCAGGTTGGGGAAAATCATGCGTTCCATGTCTGGTCCTTCCTTCGAAGCCCGCGGGTGCGCTTCACTGCGGAGAACCCACGGTGGAGGTGCGTTCGGGTAACGCGCTGTTCCTTCACGTTCCCACTGCCCGCTCCCGCTGACAACGGGTAGCAGGAACGATCGGCAGCGGATCCGGGGCTCCGCCCTCGACGGGCTGTCCAGAAGGCCACGATTCACTTTAGAAAGGAAACCTCCTCCCGCCCTCAGCGGAAAGGGAACAGCAAGTGTCCGCTCTCGGCCAGCACCCGGACCAGCAGGTCTGCAGAACGCTGATCGCGGGGTCCTCGCTGCGGCGTCTGCCGGGGATCAGACTCGAGTCCGGGAAGACTGCGGCGGTTCTTCTTGGCCTGTCTGCGATTCATGGCGGTGCCTCCCTTGCCGCTCCCCTTTTGGGAGCTCAGGGCAACAGCAAACGTGCTCAAGTGCACTTGAGGTCAAATTTCCGTCACAGTTCTTCGGCTGTCCGCGAGCGTGCGCAACACTGGACCAGTGAACCAACCACCACGCCAACTGCTGGCTATCGGCGAGGTGGCGGAGCGTGCCGGAATTTCAGTTCCTGCCGTCCGCTACTACGAAGAGCGTGGATTGATCGTTTCCCAACGCACCAGCAGCAACCAGAGACAGTTCCCGCGCCACGTCCTGCGTCGGCTGGCTGTCATCTCCGCAGGCCGTCGTATCGGTTTGTCGCTCGAGGAAGTGGGTGTTGCCCTGGGCGCCCTACCTGCGGACCGGGCGCCCACGAGGAGCGAGTGGGCCGCCATGAGTGCCGACTGGTCACGGATGGTCGCCGGAAGAATCCGCGTGCTGCAGGCATTGCAGGCATCCCTTGACGGCTGCATCGGATGTGGATGCCTGTCCCGGGACAGGTGCGGGATTTTCAACCCCGGCGACCAGGCCGCACTGGTGGGACCCGGCTCCCGCTGGGAGCGCGAGGCCCGCGGTGAAGCCGGAACTGGTTTCGCATCATGACGCCGCCCATATTCCCCTTGTCCCAATAACTGCTAGTGTCACTGCTGCGAAGGCGGGCCGGGCACTTCCGGCTATCTACCTGGCACAACCGGACCAAGGGAGAAGCCATGAGCAGCACTTCGGACGATATTTACCTGGCCCAGGCCATTCGTCTTGCCACCGAGAACGTGGCCAACGACGGCGGACCTTTCGGTGCCGTCGTCGTCACCGCCGAAGGTGCCGCGTTTGAGGGCGTGAACCGGGTGACCGCGAACAACGATCCCACCGCGCACGCCGAAGTAACGGCCATCCGCAACGCCTGTGCCACTCTTGGCACGTTCGACCTCACGGGTGCGGTGCTGTACACCAGCTGCGAACCCTGCCCCATGTGCCTGGCGTCCTCGCTCTGGGCCCGCGTGGACCGCGTGGTTTTCGCTGCGGACCGGCACGATGCCGCCAGCGCAGGTTTCGATGACGCAGTCTTCTACGAGTTCTTTGAAACGCCGGTGGAACAGCGTTCCATGCAGGTTGCCCAGCTGGCCGTGGAAGGCAGTCCGGCGATGGCTCCGTTTAATGCCTGGACCGCGGCGTCGGAGCGGATCGATTACTAGGCTCTGGTTCGTCCGGCGCTCGCAGTGGGCCCCGGGCGCCTAGAACCGGTGCTCCAGTGCGGCGCCGATGGTCTTGGAGTAGCAGGTTGACCCATCGGAGGCGATGTACGGGCCGAAGTTCGGCACCACCCGGTAGCCGGCGTTCTCGTAAAAGCGGTGGCCGTCCGGCTGGGCGGAGCCTGCCTCTGCCGTAAGGACAGCGAATCCCATCTGCTTCGCTCGTGCCTCCAACGCCCCGAGGACCGCCGTCGCCACTCCTGAACCGCGGGCATACGGCAGGACATACACGCGCTTGATCTCCGCCGTCGTGGTATCCAGCCGCCGAAGCCCGCCGCAGCCCAGCGGCTGGCCCGTACTGCGCTCGTAGGCGATGAGGAAAACTGCCGAATCGGACGCGCGCGGCGGATTGGGATCGTGTTCCGCAGTACCGTAGCGGGCGTCCAGTTCCGCCTGCTGGGCTTCGCGCAGGTCGGCACCTACGGGGTTGCTCCACGGCACTTCGCGGATCCGCAGGTGCGGGGTGGAGTAGGGACGGAATCCGGAAAAGGGTCGCAAATCCGACATGCTGCCTCCAGCGTCAGTGGTAGTGCTTCCACGCTAGGAGCCCGGGGTTTCGCCTGTGTTTCGGGAGTGTGCCGTCCCGGCAAAAGGAATGTTCCGGATATGCGAATCGTGCGAGAATAGTGCTGATGTCAACCGTTGAATCTTCCCCCGCCAAAAAGTCCGAGCTGCGCCGTGTCCGCTCGGTTCCCACCGCCACCGGACCGCAGGTCCGCCCCGCCACGGAGGGTTGGGAACAGGCCAAGGAGCCCGACGGCCGGCCCCTGCTGCAGTTCAAATCACCGCGCGTGTCCCAGCCGCCGGCCCATCTGGCCGATATGACGCTGGCCGAACGCCAGGAGAAGCTGAAGTCCCTGGGCCTGCCTGCGTTCCGCGCGAAGCAGCTGTCGGTGCACTACTTCCAGCACTACACCACCGACCCGGAAGCCATGAGCGACCTTCCGAAGGAACGCCGTGACGAGCTGGTGGGCGAAATGTTCCCCACGCTGCTCACCGAGATCAAGCGCCTGACCACGGACAACGGGGACACGATCAAGTTCCTCTGGCGCCTCTTCGACGGCTCCCTCGTCGAGTCCGTGCTGATGCGCTACCCCGGCCGCATCACCCTGTGTGTCTCCAGCCAGTGCGGCTGCGGCATGAACTGCCCGTTCTGCGCCACCGGCCAGGCCGGCCTCACCCGCAACATGTCCACCGCGGAAATCCTGGACCAGATTGTCCAGGCCAACCGGGTGATCAAGGAAGGCGGCCTCGGCGGCAAGCGGCGTGACGGCGGACACGACGCCGAGCGCGTCACCAACATCGTCTTTATGGGCATGGGCGAGCCGCTGGCCAACTACAAGCGCGTGATGAACGCCGTGCACCGGATGGCCGCCGAGGTTCCCGAAGGCCTGGGCATGAGCGCCCGCAACATCACCGTCTCCACCGTGGGCCTCGTGCCGGCCATCAAGAAGCTTGCCGAGGAAAACATCCCGGTCACCTTCGCACTGAGCCTGCATGCCCCGGACGACGAGCTGCGCGACGAGCTGATCCCGGTCAACAGCCGGTGGAAGGTGGACGAGGCCCTGGACGCCGCGTACAACTACTACCGCGTCACCGGCCGCCGCGTCTCCATCGAGTATGCGCTGATCAAGGACATGAACGACCACGCCTGGCGTGCGGACCTGCTTGCCAAGAAGCTCAATGCCCGCGGCCGCGGCTGGGTGCACGTGAACCCCATTCCGCTGAACCCCACGCCCGGTTCCATCTGGACGTCGCCGGAGCCCGAGGTCATGCAGGAGTTCATCAACCACCTGATCGACGCCGGCATCCCCACTACCATCCGCGACACCCGCGGCAAGGAGATCGACGGGGCCTGCGGCCAGCTCGCCGCGGCGGACTAGCACCGGGAACAAAGGTTTAATGACGACGGCGGGAGGCCGGGCTGCGAGCCCGGCTCCCGCCGTCGTCGTTTTGGCTTAAAGCGGGCAGCCTACTTGAGGTGGTCCACCAGGACGTCCGCGATGCCCGTGTACTTGGCCGGGGTGAGGGCCTGCAGGCGGGCCTCCGCCTCGGCGGGAAGGCCAAGGCCGGCAACGAATTCCTTCATCCGGTCGGCGTCCACGCGGTGGCCGCGGGTGAGGTCCTTGAGCCGCTCATAGGGGTTTTCCATGCCCTCAACGCCGGCCACGGCTTCGGCGCGCATCACCATCTGGATGGCTTCCCCGAGCACCTCCCAGTTGGAGTCCAGGTCAGATGCCAGGACCTGCTCGGCGACGTGCAGCCGCTGGAGTCCCTTGGCGACGTTGGAAACGGCCAGCACCGAGTGTCCGAAGGCCACGCCGATGTTGCGCTGCGAGGAGGAGTCGGTGAGATCGCGCTGCCAGCGGGAGGTGACCAGGGTGGAAGCCAGCGTGTCCAGCAGGCCGTTGGAGATTTCCAGGTTTGCTTCGGCGTTCTCGAAGCGGATCGGATTGACCTTGTGCGGCATGGTGGAGGAGCCGGTGGCGCCTTCCACGGGGACCTGCGCGAAGTAGCCAATGGAGATGTAGCTCCAGACGTCCGTGCAGAAGTTGTGCAGGATGCGGTTGAAGCGGGCGATGTCTGCGTAGAGCTCTGCCTGCCAGTCGTGGGATTCGATCTGCGTGGTCAGCGGATTCCAGGCCAGGCCCAGGCCTTCCACGAAGCTGCGGGCCACCTGCTGCCAGTCGGTCTGCGGAGCCGCTGCGTAGTGGGCGGCGTACGTTCCGGTGGCGCCGTTGATCTTGCCCAGGAACTCAGTGTTGCGGATCCGGCGCAGCTGGCGGGTGAGGCGGTGGACGGTGACGGCCAGTTCCTTGCCCAAAGTGGTGGGGGTGGCCGGCTGTCCGTGCGTCCGGGACAGCATGGGCACAGTGCGGGTGTCCTCCGCCATCGCGGCGATCTGGTCCACCAGATTCTGCGCCGCCGGCAGCCAGACGTTTTCGACGGCGCCCTTGATGCCGAGGGCGTAGGAAAGGTTGTTGATGTCTTCGGACGTGCAGCCGAAGTGCACCAGGCTCTTCAGGTTCTCGAGACCGAGGGCCGGCAGCCTGTCGGCAATGTAGTACTCGACGGCCTTGACGTCGTGCACGGTGCGCTTTTCAATTTCGCCCAGCTCGGCCACGGAGTTGCCGTCGAAGCTCGTCACGATTTCCCGCAGCTGGTTCTGCTGGTCCTCTGTAAGCGGCGCGGTGCCCGGCAGGACGGCGTGGGAGGTCAGGTGAATCAGCCATTCCACCTCCACATGGGTCCGGTCCCGGTTCAGCGCGGCTTCGGACAGGTAGTCCACCAGCGGTGCGGTGGCGCTGCGGTAGCGGCCGTCCAGCGGGCCCAGGGCGATAGCGGGGGTTACGGAGGCGAGGGATACACGGGGTTCGGATTCGGCCATGCGGTAATTCTTTCATGCCGGGGCAGCGACGTTGGTGTGTGACTCATCGCTGCTCGGCGGTTTTGCCCTGGCCGGCCACTGTCCCTCGACAGCCGGGCGCCGCCGCACACAGGCCCGGTTCTTTCCACCGGAGGTGTGCGGAACGCCGCGGTCCGGTGACATGCCCGGCACCCTTGAGGGACCGGCGTCGTTCTTGAGCAGTCCCCGTCCCCGGAAGGCCTGGGCCGGGTCAGGTTGGCTGTGGACGCTACGTCACCCGTGGGAGGAAATGATGAACCAAATGGCTGCTGCGGCCTACGCGGCGGAGACGGAACGGTTGCTTTTGGCGTTCGCAGTAGAAACCGACGAGCTGGAGCGCGAGGTTGCCGCCGCCGCAGTCGTCCAGTGGGAGTCTCCCGCGGCAGACGCGTTTCGGCAGGAGCTCCTGGCCGTAGCGCAGCGGTTCCCCGACGTTTCGCTGCAGCTGCGGTTCGCCGCGGGCGAGCTGCAGCAGGATCCGCTCATGTTGGCTGCGGGGAGCTGACCATGGCGGAGATAGGAACCTGCGACCGGCCGTTGTACGAGGTGCGGGGCGGGGCCGCAGGTCTCCTGGTCCAGTACGAGGACCTGGTCCGGGTTGCGGGCAGGCTGGAGTCGACCACGGACCGCCTGCGGCTGCTCGGGCAGAGGGTGACGGAGCTTTGGCTGGAAATGGGCGGGTGGGGCGGAAGTTCGGCGACGGCCCGGGTCAGGTTGCGGATACTGGAGGCGGCCCAGACCCTGAAAACCTCCGCTGCCGCCGTCGATGCCCTTACGGACGGGGTGCGCGAAAGTGCCCGTGCCTATGCGGAAGCGGAAGGCCGGATTAAGGAACGGACGCCTTCCATCGGCCTGTTCCCGGTGAACCCCTGGTTTGCCCGCGGCCCCTATCCGCGGGCTGAGTGGTGGTTCCCCACCCTGCGCCAGTCGGAGATGGGCCTTGCCGATCCGGCCTCCGAAACCTTGATGAACGCTGCTTTGCTCCTGCTTTACGGAGCCGGGAGGGGGAAGCTGCGGCCAGTGGAGGTATCCGAGCTGCCCGGTGAACAAGGCCGCGTACGCCTGGACGGAACTGCTGCCGGCCTGCTGGAGCGGTCGGAGGTGCTGTTGCGGGAAAACAGGCCAGGCGTGATCGAAGTCCTCCCGGTCACGGGGAGCGACGGAAAGAAGACGTTTGTTGTCACCCTTCCCGGTACGCAGAGCCCCGGCATTTCCCCCGGAAGCGAGAACCCGTTCGATGCCATGGGCGTCTTCGAACCGTCCCTGAAAGACAGTTCGTACGTTACGGCGGGAGTGCGGGAGGCCTTGCGGCTGGCCGGGGCTGAAGCGGAGGACGCCGTCATCCTTTCCGGCTACAGCCAGGGCGGGGACCACGCCATCCGCGTTGCCGCATACTTGGCCGAGGAAAGCGAGTACAACGTGGCGTACCTGCTGACCGCAGGCAGCCACACGGGAGCCGCGGACCTGCCCCCGGGCGTCCCCGCACTGCACCTGGAGCATGTGCAGGACTGGGTGCCCGGGATCGACGGCATCCCGAATCCTGACACACCGGACCGGGTCACCATGACACTGACCGATCCGGCGGCCACTCCCGAGGGCGAGGACGCCGGTTTGGGTCCCGGGCACCGGCTGGACAATTACCGCCGGGGTGCCGCACTCGCAGACGCCAGTGATGATGCGTCGCTGCGGGCGGCTGTGGCATCCCTCGGTGCCGCTGTCGCAGCCGGAAGCGTTGCCACCAGGCACTTGTACCGTCTCTCCAGGGAAGAACTGCCGCAGCGGGAAGTGAGGGTTGTGCCGAGGCCTTCGCCGGGGAAGGACTACCGTCCGCCCGTCGGGCCCTAGCATCCGGACGACCGAAGCGGTTCGCCTCCCGCTTGCGGCTAGTCGCGGCTCCGGCTGTAGCTCCGGTTCCGGCTCCGCCCGCCAGTGACCGTATCCAGGACCAGCGACACAAGGCTGATGACAACAGCGCCCAGAACGGCTGTCCAGAAGAAGGAATCAACCTCGAAGCGGATGGGCGTGTAGCTGCTGAGCCAGGCGGTGAGCTCGAGCATGGCGGCATTGATGACTATGCGGAACAACCCCAGGGTCAGGATGGCCAACGGCAAGGTCAGTCCCTGTGCGATGGGACGGACCAGGGCGTTCACCACGCCGAAAATCAGGCCCACAAAAAGATACGCGAGCACCGTATCTATCACCGGATCACCGCTGAGGCTCCCGGTCGGCGCGCTCACCGTGAGGCCCGGCAAAAGCCACCCGGCTACCCAGAGGGCAACGGCGTTCAGGACTATCCGCAGCAACAGAGAGAACATGCCCCCATGCTGGCAGAAAATGGACCATTACTGTTAACGCCATGACCACTACCGAGAATGACACCGACGCAGCTGAAGTTCCCGCACCCGGCATCGCCCCACGGCCTGTTATCGGGCAGCTGCCCCAATACGCCGCGGGCAAGCCGCCGGTGGTTGTAGAAGGACTTCAGAGCTACAAACTCTCTTCCAACGAGAACCCGTTCCCGCCGCTGCCGGCCGTGTTGGATGCGATAAACGAAGCCGCTACGGTGAACCGCTATCCGGATCCGCTTTCCACTGCCCTGCGCAATGAACTCTCCACCTTCCTGGACGTTCCAGCGGAAGACATTGTGACCGGCGGCGGCAGCTTGGGAGCACTGAACCAGTTGCTCGCCACCTTTGCCGGACAGAACCCGGACGGAGCAGCAGACGAGGTTATCTACCCCTGGCGTTCCTTCGAGGCGTACCCCATCAGCGTTGGCCTGGCCGGTGCCCGGAGCGTCCAGGTACCGCTGAACTCCGACGGCACTCACAACCTGGCAGCCATGGCCGAGGCGGTCACGGAACGGACCAAGGTGATCCTGCTGTGCACCCCCAACAACCCGACCGGCCCGGTCCTGACGACAGCACAGGTAGAGGACTTCCTCCGACGGATTCCCACCAACATCATTGTGGTCATCGATGAAGCGTATGAGGATTTCGTGCGGGACGATGACGCCGTCAACGGTGTCGAAATGTACCGCAAGCATCCCAACGTTGTGGTGCTGAGGACCTTCTCCAAGGGTGCAGGACTGGCCGGACTGCGCGTGGGCTATTCCATTGCGCACGAGCCGATCACCGAGCACCTCCGGGTAGCGGCAGTCCCGTTTGCCGTGTCCACCATCGCCGAACAGGCAGCTGTGGCCTCCCTCCGGCACCACGACCAAATTGTGGAGAGAATACAAGGACTCGTCGCCGAGCGGACCCGGGTGGTGGAGGGGCTGGAGGCGCTGGGATGGTCCATTCCGGCTGCGCAGGGGAACTTTGTCTGGCTGGCCCTGGGCGAAAACACCCCCGAGTTTGCAGCGCTGGCAGGGGAACAGGCACTGGCTGTCAGGGCCTTTGGCAACGAAGGTGTGAGAGTGACCATCGGCGAAGAGGAAGCAAACACGCGGTTCCTGGCGTTATGTGCGACTTATACAAAAGGCCCGCGCGTTTCCTAGCGTGTCTTAGGTAGGGGCGGAAGCCGCGCCGTCGTTAGGCTTTGGAAGGTAACTTCCACTTATATGCGACACAGGGAATGTATTCCCTACGAAGTATATTTCCAGCGCGGTGCGGCTTTCGGCTGTCCAGGCAAGGAGAAGGCATGGACGTAGGACATTTGCCGGCCAGTGAGTTCGACTCGGCCGGACTAGAGCAATCCCTCATGGGCGCTCCGGAGGAAAACCCTGTCCCGGACATGGTTCAGCTGCTGAGTATCGACGGCGAGCTCCTGCAGGACGATACCTATGGCAGCTACGTCCAGGGCCTGACTTCCGAGGAACTCCGCGGGTTCTACCGCGACATGTTCCTGGTCCGACGGTTCGATGAAGAAGCCACCGCCCTTCAGCGGCAGGGCGAACTGGTGATGTGGGTTCCGCTCACCGGCCAGGAAGGCGCGCAGATCGGTTCCGGCAGGGCCCTGAAGCCGCAGGATTACGTATTCCCCACCTACCGGGAACACGGCGTCGCCTACACCCGGGGCCTGGAACTCGCCCAGCTGCTCCGGCGCTTCCGCGGCATTTCCCACGGAGGCTGGGACCCCCGCGAAGTCAATTTCCACCTCTACACGCTGGTGCTGGCCGCCCAGGTGCCGCACGCCGTCGGCTATGCCATGGGAATGGCCCGTGACCGGCTGACGAACCCCAAGCTGCCCGAGGCAGCCACTGTCGCGTACTTCGGCGACGGGGCGAGCTCCGAAGGCGACGTGCATGAAGGCATGGTCTTTGCCGCGTCCTACAACGCGCCGGTGGTCTTCTTCTGCCAGAACAACCACTGGGCCATCTCCGTGCCCACCGAAGTCCAGTCGCGCATCCCCTTGGCCAATCGGGCACAGGGCTACGGCTTCCCCGGAGTGCGCGTTGACGGCAACGACGTCCTGGCCGTCCACGCCGTGACGCGCTGGGCGCTGGAGCACGCCCGTTCGGGCGGTGGTCCGGTGCTCATTGAAGCCTTCACCTACCGGATGAGCGCGCATACGACGGCGGATGACCCCACCAAATACCGCCTCAGCGCCGACGAGGAAGCCTGGCTGGACCGGGACCCGTTGCTTCGGATGGAAAAGTACCTGCGCAGCCAGGGGCTTGCCGATGATGCGTTCTTTGAGGACCTCCGCGAGGAGGGCCGCAACATGGCCGTCCGGCTTCGCGAGAACGTCCAGCAGATGGAGGCGCCGGGCTTTGAAGACGCCTTCGCCGATGTCTACGCAGAGGCCCATCCGCTGATCCGCGAAGAGCTGGATGAGCATCGCCGGTACGAAGCCGGATTCGCCAGCGCCGACGACGCCAGCCCCGCCACCACCAACCCCGCCGCCCCGGAGCACACCGCATGAGCACCACCATGACCATGGCCAAGGCCATCAACGCCGGTCTGCGCGCAGCCCTCGAATCCCACCCGAACTCCCTGCTGATGGGCGAGGACATCGGTTCCCTGGGCGGCGTGTACCGGGTCACCGAGGGCCTGAAGGCAGACTTCGGTGCGGACCGCGTTATGGACACGCCGCTGGCCGAATCCGGAATCATCGGGACCGCGATCGGCCTGGCCCTGCGCGGCTACCTGCCCGTCTGCGAAATCCAGTTCGACGGGTTCGTCTTCCCGGGCTTCAACCAGATCACCACCCAGCTGGCGAAAATGCACTCCCGCAGCGAGGGGGCGCTCAACGCACCCGTGGTCATCCGGATCCCGTACGGCGGCGGCATCGGCTCCATCGAACACCACTCGGAATCGCCCGAAGCGCTCTTTGCCCACACTGCAGGGCTGCGCATCATCACGCCGTCGAACCCCCAGGACGCCTACTGGATGATCCAGCAGGCCGTGGCCTGCAAGGACCCGGTCATCGTCTTCGAACCCAAGCGCCGATACTGGCTCAAGGGCGACGTCGACACCACCGCACCGACGTCGGATCCGTTCTCTGCCCATATTGTCCGCGAAGGAACCGACGCAACCATCGTCGCCTACGGCCCGCTGGTCCCCGTCGCCCTGGCAGCGGCCGCAGCGGCTGAAGAGGACGGACGGTCCGTCGAGGTGGTGGATCTGCGGTCCATTTCGCCCATCGACTTCGACACCGTGACCGAGTCCGTGCGGAAGACGGGACGGCTGATTGTCACCCACGAAGCCCCTACCTTCGGCGGGATCGGCGGCGAGATCGCCGCACGGGTGGCGGAACGCGCCTTCCTGTCCCTGGAAGCTCCGGTGCTTCGCGTGGGTGGCTTCCACATGCCCTACCCGGTAGCGAAGGTCGAGGAACATTACCTTCCGGACATCGACCGCCTGCTTGAGGCGCTGGACCGCTCCTTCGCCTACTGATGCGCCTGCCCGCCCGCCTACATCCCATGACGAAGAACGAGTTGCAATGACTGAAAAGACATTCCGCCTGCCGGACGTGGGTGAAGGCCTGACCGAAGCCGATATCGTGCAGTGGAAGGTGTCGCCGGGGGACACGGTTGCCGTCAATGACGTGATCGTGGAAATCGAAACGGCGAAGTCCCTGGTGGAACTTCCCTCCCCGTTCGCCGGCACGGTCTCTGCCCTGATGGTTGCGGAAGGCGAGACGGTCGACGTCGGCACGCCCATCATCAGCGTGACGGTCGACGACGGCGCCGGGCCCAAGGCGCCGACGGCGGCAGGGGAGCCTGCAGCGTCCGCCACGGAAGAGGTTCCCGCGGAAACAAATCCCATGCCGTCCGCACCGGCAGGGGAAGCTCCGGCAGCCTCGCTGACCGGCACCGGCCCCAAGCCGGACGCGGTGCGTCGTCGCCCGCGCCGCCCCGTGTCCTCCGGCGCGCCGGCGGCCGCGAAGCCGGAACCAGCCGCACGGCCGGCTGCGGCCGCTCCCGCCGCCCCGGCTCCCGCTCCTGCCGATCCCGCAACTCCCGCATCTCCGGCGGCTTCGGCCCCGGCGTCGTCCGGAACCGCAGCAGTCCAGGACCGGGTCAACCGGCTGATCCAGCGCGTGCTGGCCAAACCGCCGGTACGCAAGGCTGCCAAGGATCTGGGCATCAACCTGTCGGACGTCACCGCCACCGGAGCCAGCGGCGAGGTGACCAAGCAGGACCTGATCAGCTACCAGGCCCAGCGTGAAGCAGAGCGCGAGTCGGCCGGCGAGTTCTGGTCCCCGGGTGCCGGTGCCATTGATTCGCGGATTGAACGGATCCCCGTCAAGGGCGTGCGCCGCGCCACTGCAAAGGCGATGGTGGAAAGCGCCTTCAGCGCACCCCACGTCAGCATCTTCGTCGATGTGGATGCGTCCCGGACCATGGAGTTCGTGAAGCGGCTGAAGGCGGCCAAGGACTTTGAAGGCATCCGGGTTTCACCGCTGCTGATCCTGGCGAAGGCCGTCATCTGGGCGGCCGCACGGAATCCCTCCGTCAACGCCACCTGGGCCGGCGACGAGATCCTGGTAAAGCACTTCATGAACCTCGGTATTGCGGCGGCCACCCCGCGGGGACTGATGGTGCCGAACATCAAGGACGCGCAGGAACTGTCCCTGAAGGAACTCGCAATCGCCCTCAACACCCTGGCGGCAACGGCCCGAGAGGGACGGACCCCGCCGGCCGATATGCGGGGCGGCACGCTGACCGTCACCAACATCGGATCGCTGGGCATCGACACAGGCACCCCGATCATCAATCCCGGCGAGGTGGCCATCGTGGCGTTCGGCACCATCAAGCAGAAGCCCTGGGTGGTTGACGGCGAGGTGGTGCCGCGCTGGATCACCACCCTGGGCGGCTCCTTCGACCACCGCGTGGTCGACGGCGACCTGTCTGCCCGCTTCATGGCGGACGTCGCCTCAATCCTGGAAGAGCCTGCACTGCTCCTGGATTAGGCACTTACGGCACCGGGCGGGTCTTCAGCGAACCCTTACGGCGTCGACGGCGGCACTCAGGATCGGTGCAAGCCGGCGCACACCCTCGGCTATGTCTTCGGAGGAGACCGCGCTGAAGGCCAGCCGCAGCTTGTTGGAGGGGCCCTCGCCGGGCGTGAATGCCGCGCCCGGAATGAAAACCGTCCCGGCGTCGATCGCTTCATAGAGCAGGGGATAGGTGTCCACACCCTCGGGCAGCGTCACCCAGATGAAGAACCCGCCGTCCGGCCGGGTCCACGTGACGCCCGCGGGCATGTGTTCGTCCAATGCGTCCAGCATCGCGGAGCACCGCTCGGCGTAGAGGCTGCGGGAGCTGCGCACATGGCCCATCCAGTCGTACTCGCGCAGGTACGCGGAGACCAGCATCTGGGTCAAAGGCGAGGGGCAGAGGACCACGGCCTCGCAGGCGAGGTAGAACCGCCGGTAAAGGTGGCGGGGGACCAGCGCCCAGCCGAGCCGGACTCCGGGGGCGAAGATCTTGGAGAACGAGCCCAAATACAGCACGTCCTGGGCGTTCCCTGCCCGCATCGGGGTCAGGGGTTCGCCGTCGAACCGGAGGAGGCCGTAGGGATTGTCCTCAAGGATCAGGATGTTGTTCCGCCGGCAGATTTCCACCACCGCCTGCCGGCGGTCGGCGGTCAGGGTGACGCCGCTGGGATTGTTGAAGCTCGGGATCGTATAGAGCAGCTTGATGGTTTTGCCTTCGGCACGTACCTCGCGGATCCGCTGCTCGAGTGCCTCCGGAACGAGGCCGCCGTCGTCCATCGGAACGGTGCGTACGTCCACCTCGTAGGCCTCGAAGGCATTCAGTGCCCCTACGTACGTGGGATCCTCGCAGAGGATGACGTCTCCTGGATCGCAGAAGACCTTGGCGGCGACATCCTGCGCGGACTGCGAACCGGTGGTGATGACGATGTCGGCCGGATCGGCGTCGAGGATGCCCTCGGCAGCCATGACCTCGCATGCCTGCGTGCGCAGCTCTTCCATCCCCTGCCCGCCGCCGTACTGCAGCGCCTCCAGCCCGTGTTCCGCAATAATGCGCTGGGCGGTCCGGCCGAGGTCTTCCAGTGGGAGCGAACGCAGATAGGGGCTCCCGCCTGCCAGGGAAATCAGGCCCGGACGGATGGAAATGTCGAAGACATCCCGTACCGCGGACTGCTTGATGTGGAAGGCGCGGTTGGAGAACAGCACCTCGTGGCGATGGGAGCCGGCGGCGCGTTCCAAAGCGGCCATGGTGTCAACGGGCAGTTCTACGGCATCGGAGAATTCCTCGCGGGTCATGCCACCCATGCTAACCCCAATAGTTGACCGTCAGGCAACGGCTGTTTAGTACACCAACCCCCGGCCTCGGGTCCGGCTGAACCCGGTCAGCCGGCGGAGCTTAGATCCAGCCGGCCTTGTGGGCCTTGATACCGGCCTGGAACCGGCTCTCGGCACCCAGCTCCTCCAGCATCCAGGCGATGTGGCGGCGGCAGGTCCGCACACTGATGCCAACCCGTCGGGCAATGGCTTCATCCGAATAACCGGAGGCCAGCGCCGTGAGGACGGACCGCTGGGTGCTGGTGAGTCCCTCCCTGCCGGGGTCGTCAATCAGGAACGGCTCCGCCAAGCCCCATGCAAACTCGAAGAGCAACCCGAAGATGCGGATCAGATTGGTATCCCGCACTACCAGCCCGGCAACGTCGCCGGGGTGCAGATCCCGGGCCACCACCGCCACTTTGTCATCGAAAATCAGGGTTCTCAGCGGCATATAGGGAAGGGTGCGGAACTGCCCTCCTGCTTGGGTAATAACTTCTACGGCCTTGCGGGTGGGCACATGGTCCCGCGTGCTCGCGTGGTACAGCGTTTGCCGGCGGACGCCGCTGCGCAGGAGATCCAGGTCCTTCTGCACGCTTTCCTCGTGGATGTCTGCGTTGGCACCCTGTCCCGGACGGGCGATCAGGACACGGTCGGTGGCGCTGCGCCCGTACTCGATCAGTACCCGCTGGACTTTCTCCTGGTCCTCGACCACCTCCACCGATGAATCGGCGGCCAAACGCTTGCGTGCCTCGGCGTAGGCCGGGGTCAATGCCGCCATTTCCCGCCGGCGGGTGCTGATTCTTCCGCGCAGTTCCAGCAGCGTCCGTTCGTCCGGATCCACCAGTTCTGCGAGTGCAACATCAGGGGAAACCGCCGTGTAGCTCGGGCAGTCCGCGTCCTGCTGCAGCAGGAGGCAGCTTGCGGTCAGTTCGGAGATGGCGCCGTCGATTACCTTGCTGGTGTACCCCAAGGCCTCGGAAGCCTCCTCCGCCGTCCACCCCGGACGGCTTACGGCAAAGCGGTAGACGTCGAGCGAAACCTGAGACAGCACGGCGAATCCTTTCAACGCATCAGCTGTAGCCCCCACAGCTACCCTACCCATGGGGCCCGGTTTCGGGGCCCCATGTGACAAAAGTGTTTTATGACGGCAACACACTTTGGAATGCAGGACATGGCCGGTTAATGCCAACGACGCCGGCGCCGAGCTCCTGCCGCGGAAAACCTCAGGTCATGGCGCTTTCTTATCCCGGCTGCAGCCGGGATAAGGAACCTGCCGGGTCCACATCCGGACATGTCAGGAACCGGGCAGCGGAGGCTATTTACAGGCCGTGCAGCGGCGGGGGAAGCTTTCGGAGTCAAATCAAGGCGCCGGCTGAGCAACAGCCCAAGACCCAAGGGGGATAGCGATCATGAAGAGCTGGGATTGGTTCTAACTGAGGGCCCCCAAGGGGTCAAACACAAGTAACTAGAACACTGCAAGGCCGCCCAGTGGCGGTAACCGCACCCCGAGGGGAAAGACGCATATGAGCCAGCTAGCTGCAGTTCGACCAGCCTCACGGACGCAACCGGGCACTCATTGGTGGTCGCTCTCCATTCATACCGGGGGCTTTGATGTAGCGGACGGCATCATCGGAGAACTGGTTACCCCGCTGGCGGCTCAGGCCCAGGTTCTGGGTGCGCAGCGCTGGTATTTCACGCGGTGCACGGACCCGGCCAACGCACACGTAAAACTCCGGGTGCTGGCACCTTCGAGCACGCTGGACCGGCTGCAGTCGCTGTTGGTGGCCCTGCAGGACCAGTCCAGCGGTGTCATCGGGCACCTGGAAACCAGCCAGCAGTTCAGCGAGCCGGCGACGGACCGGCTCAGCCCGGGCGGCGGTGAACCGCAGGACCCGCGCGTCGAAGCAGACCTAGCGAAATACGGCGGCGTGGAGGGCCTTTCCCTCGCCGAAGAGGTATTTGAGCTCTCTTCCGATCTGGCGAGTTGGGCCACCGCGCGCTTTCCCAAGGTCCAGAACCGCTGGGCACTTGGATCGCTCCTGCTGTTCGATGCGGCCCGGAGCATGATGAAAGGCCCCCGGGCATCAGCATGGCCGGACCGGCGCCGCCTCTCTTGGGACTACTACTGGGACAGTCACCTGCGCAGCTGCACGGCAGGGTTCGGCCCGCGGGCCGCCGGTGTACGGCAGGCCATGACGGTCCAGGTGGGCGCAAAGGTCATGCCGACCCACCGGCTGATGGCAGCGACGGCAGCGGAATCCGCCGTCGAAAACTGGCGGCGACGCTGGTTCCGGGGCATCGACACGTATTTGTATCGGGCGGACAAGGCCCGGCTCAGCCGAAGCGCCCAGCACCTGACGGTCTACCAGGCGCACATGCTTCTGAACCGCCTGGGCCTGAGCCTCCGCGAGGAAGCGGCCATGGGATTGTACGCACGGACCTGGAGTCCGGAACGGGAATCAGTTCTGCTCGATAAGCGCTGAACCTGCGCACTATGGGAAGGGGGCCCATCCGGTGGCCGATCATGAAGAAGTAGTGGTAGCGGACGCGCAGGAGCTCGGCTCGGTCCTCGGTTGCTCGGAAGACGTCCTGGCGGATCTGAAGAACAGCGGAGTCCTGGCGCCCTACGGCGAAGCCTGGAATGTCGGCCCGGCGCGTGAATACCTGAGGGACGCGGCCTGGGCGGACGAGGTCTGGTACTAGCAGGACGCCGAACGCAGAAGAGGGACGGACCAGTAGCGGTCCGTCCCTCTTTTCTGTCTGCTGTGGCTAGGCTACGGAGACTGAAGCCTCAGCCAGAACGCGGACGGCCTCGCCGAGCTGGGCAACGGTGTCCGGGTCGTCCTGCGGGTGCAGTCCGGCGTAACGCGTTACGGATCCGCCGATGGCCAGGCGTACTTCCTCGACTACGCGGGCGCCGGCAATACCGACCGACTTGCGGGCATCGTCCTGCGCCCAAACGCCGCCGTACTGGCCGAAGGCGGCACCGATGACGGCGGTGGGCATACCGGAGATGGCGCCTGCGCCGAAGGGGCGGGACAGCCAGTCAATGGCGTTCTTCAGCACTGCAGGCATGGTGCCGTTGTACTCGGGGCTGATCAGCAGCAGGCCGTCGGACGCAGCGGCTGCGTCGCGCAGTACCTGTGCTGCCTCCGGGACGAGCCCCTCCACATCAATGTCCTCGTTGTAGAACGGAATTTCGCCCAACCCGTCAAAGAGCTTCACTTCGACGCCTTCCGGAGCGCCGGCGGCAGCGGCTTCAGCGAGCTGGCGGTTGATGGAACCGGCGCGGAGGCTGCCGACGAGGGTCAGGATGGTGGTGCTCAAAATTGGAACTCCTGTCTTGGCCGCGCCGCCTTGGGGGCACGGGCACGGATTCTTCTTCAAGGCCTTAAGCGGACTACAGTCCGATTTTATTCCCCACGGCGCTACACTGGCCCGCATGGGCGGGAGAGGACCATCACAAGCGGGTATCCGAGTGGATGCCGCCCGGAATCATCACCGCCTGCTCGAAGCGGCTTTGGAACTCGTAGCCGCCGGCGGTGCGGACGCCTTGACGATGGATGATCTTGCCGAGCGGGCCCGGGTGGGCAAGGGGACGGTGTTCCGGCGCTTCGGCTCGCGTGCCGGCTTGATGCAGGCGCTGCTGGACCATGCCGAGCAGGGTTTCCGGACGGCCTACCTGTTCGGCCCGCCCCCGCTGGGGCCAGGAGCGCCGCCCAGGGACCGGCTGCTCGCCTTCGGCCGGGCACGGTTGGCATCGCTGACCGTGACCGGAGAGCTGGCCCGGGCGGCCGACGTCGATCCCCGGACCCGCTACCAGCATCCATCCCGAAGCCTTGCCCGCCGGCACCTTGCCGGGCTGCTCCGGCTGGCCGGTACGGTTCCGGACCCGGAACTCGCCGCCTACCAGTTGATGGCCTTCCTGGATGCAGGCCTGCTTCTCCACCTGCGGGCTGAGGAAGGCATGAGCCTGCCCCGCTTGGAGAAGGGGTGGGAGGAGCTGGTGGGCGCACTCGCCCGCCCCGGGTAGCTCAGGGTTCCTGGTGCGTCCCGCCTTCGGGCTGCTCGAGCCGAAGCGAGGAGATAAGGGCGCGTAGCGCCTGCCGCAGTTCCTGGCTGTCCTCTGCGTCCAAGGTCGCTTCCGCCTGTGCCAGATTGGCGCACTCCATGACTTTGACGCCCGCCTCGGTAACCGACCAGGTCCCGGACCCGTCCCGGGCGGAGTATCCGCAGGACTGGAGGTTTAGAAGATCGCTCCGAATAGCCGTTGAGGACTGGCCGGTCGTCTCGGCCAGCACGGCTTCCGTAGCAGCAGCCGAGGCAAGGCATCCAAGCAGGTGAAAGCTGCCCTGGTTCAGGCCGAACCGTTCCAGCGCACTGTCTGAGGCAAGGTGGGTCACATGGGCAGCTGCCGAAAGGAGGCGGGGGAAGTAGCCGGGTGCCGCGCCGGGTTCGGAACCGGAGGCGGGGTTCGGGCCGGATGGAAGGCCTGAAGCTGTTTCGTCCTCGCGGGCCCCAGTCACGCTGCGGCCCTGGATGTGCGGGGGCTGGCAGTCAAGCGCGTAATCGGAGTGCTAGTGGCGCTTAGGAAAAAGGCGTCGCGGGGGCAGACGTGGCAAAACGGCACTGGTTCCTCGGAGGTTTTAAAGGTTGGGTGCGGCTGGCAAACAGCCTGTGGCCACGTCTTGACCAATGGTCATCCTATTGTGAAGTATCCACGCCGGACAAGCGGGCTCAGGAGGCGCCGCGGCCTGCTAGGCCGGTGCCGGGTCCGTAACGATTCCGACGTCCGGCGACATGGAATCTTTTAGTGACGTAGTTCTCAGTTAGCTTTGTTTGGTGCAAATTAAGGAACGGATCGAAGATTCGCGGATGAGCCCCCGGCAGGTGGCTATTATCGCCATCTGCACCACCCTTTATATGATCGACGGCTTCGATGTCCTGGTCATGGCCTTCAGTGCCAGCCATGTGGCCGAAGAATGGGGACTGAACGGTGCACAGCTGGGCTACCTGCTCAGCGCCGCTCTGGTGGGCATGGCCGTCGGATCCATCTTCGTCTCGACGGTCTCCGACATTATCGGGCGCCAGAAAACGCTGCTGATCGGCGTCTGCATTGTCGCCGCCGGCATGCTGGCCTCCTACTTCGCCCCGAATTATGCGGTGCTGCTGATTCTGCGCCTCCTGACGGGCGTGGCCATTGGAACGCTCCAGTCCACCATCAGCGTTTTTGCCTCTGAGTTCTCCAACGCCAAGCGCCGATCCACCGCCCTGTCCCTCGTCAGCATCGGGCAGCCGATCGGCGGCGTCCTCGGCGGCCTGATCAGCGGTGTCCTGATCAGCCAATACGGCTGGCGTTCCGCGTTCCTGTTCGGCGCCGTCGTCACCCTCCTGATGATCCCGCTGGTGATGAAGGTATTCCCGGAATCCGTCGACTATCTGTTGACCCGCCGGCCGGCTGGCGCACTGGAACGAGTCAACCGCAGCCTGCGGGCCATCGGGCAGCCTGCCGTGGATGTGCTGCCGGAATCCGTCACCGTCGAGCAGAACAAATCCCGTTTTGCGGATGTCCTTACCGGTTACAACGCGCGCCGAACCATCCTGCTGGCCCTGGCCTACTTTGTCCTCATGGCGAGCTTCTACTTCGCGAACTCCTGGACCCCTCGACTTATTGCGGAAAGCGGTTTTACCGCCCAGGACGGCATCAACGCAGGTGTGCTCTTCAGCGTCGGCGCGATTGTCGGCGGCGTCCTGCTGGGCTTGCTGGGGGCACGCTTCCCCATGCGCAAGGTCCTGGCCGTGTTCTTCGTGATTGGGGCCGCCACCTTCGTCGTGTTCGCCAACTCGACCAACGGTTCGCTTGGCTGGGCCCTGTTCGCGGCAGCGCTGGTAGGGTTCGGCTCCAATGCGCCCATCGCCGGCATGTTGGCGATCAGCCCCACCTATTACACGAGCGAGGTCCGCGGCACCGCCCTGGGACTGGTGATCGGCATGGGCCGCATCGGCGCCATCATCTCGCCGATCCTTGCCGGTTCCCTGATGGACGGCGGATGGACGCCCGGAGATCTGTACTTCCTGTTCGTTATCCCAATGGCGCTGGGCGCCGTCATCATTTCCATGCTGGGCCAGCCGGTCCTTCGCGGACCCAGCCCCAAGGCTGCCGCACCGGTCCATTAACAGCCGCCGTCCGGTCCGCACGGCTGCGGACCGGACGGTCGCCGGTGGAACTGCTAGGAAGTCACCAGATCAGGCCACTCCGAGGCCAGCTCCAGCCCGTGGGCTGCAGAGACCGATGAGTGGGTGACCCGGCCGCCGGCGATATTGAGCCCGTGCGCGAGGTCCGGGTGCTTCTCAAAGGCGCCGGCCACACCGAGGCTGGCCAGCGAAACCGCGTACGGCAGGGTCACGTTGGTCAACGCGTAGGTGGACGTATTCGGAACCGCACCGGGCATGTTGGCCACGCAGTAGAACAGGGAGCCGTGCACCCGGAAGGTCGGATCTTCGTGCGTGGTGGGGTGGCTGTCTTCGAAGCAGCCGCCCTGGTCCACCGCGATGTCCACCAGCACGCTTCCCGGTTTCATCCGCGAAACCATCTCATTGGTGACCAGCTTCGGAGCCCGTGCCCCGGGGACCAGTACCGAGCCGATCACCAGGTCCGCATCCACCACGGCCCGCTCGATCTCGAAAGCGTTGGATGCCACCGTCTTGATCCGGCCGGCATACAGCTCATCGAGTTCCCGCAGCCGGTCGATATTGATGTCCAGGACCGTAACGTCCGCATGGGCGCCTACGGCCGCCGCCGCCGCGTTGGTCCCGGCCACTCCGGCCCCCAGCACCACGACCTTGGCCGGCCGGACACCCGGAACGCCGCCCAGCAGCAGGCCTGGCCCGCCCGCCGGGGCCATCATGGACTGCGCACCCACCTGGACCGAAAGCCGCCCGGCTACTTCGGACATGGGCGCCAGCAGGGGGAGGGCCCGGCCGCGCTGCACGGTCTCATAGGCGATCGCCGTGACTCCGCGGTCCAGCAGTGCAGCCGTCAGCTCCGGCTCCGCCGCCAGATGCAGGTAAGTGAAGAGGATCAGGCCCGGCCGGAAATGCCGGTATTCGGCGGCAATGGGCTCCTTGACCTTGAGGATCATGGCTGCCTGCGCCCAGACGTCGTCGGCTGAGTCCAGGATCTGCGCCCCGGCGGCGGTGTATTCCGCGTCCGTAATGTTCGAGCCGGTGCCGGCACCGCTTTGTACCAGCACCTGGTGGCCATGGGAGCGCAGCTCGTGCACGCCCGAGGCGGTTATTGCTACACGGAATTCATTGTTCTTGATTTCCTTGGGGATACCGATGATCACAGTATTGCTCCGTCAGTAGGGTCAGCCGGCGGGGTGTCCGCCGACACATCCCCAGCATAGGTCCCCGCCACACGGCCGTGCAGTGGCACCGGGAGCCGGTTTTCCACCGGCGGACTTCCGGTATCAGGAGCCGGGAGCCTCCGCGCTGTTCGCGGTTGCTTCCCCGGCTGCCTTGGCTGCCCTCGCGGCCTGCGATTCGAGCCAGGCCTGGACGTCCTCCATCCGGATGCGGCGGTGCGAACCGCGGTATTGGACCGGGATAATCCCGGCATCCGTCAGGTTGCGCAGGTAGGTATGCGAGATGCCGGCGGCAGCGGCCGCCTGGGAAGTGGTCAGCAGCGGCACAGATCCGGCCGGAAGCGGCGGATCCACCGGCGCCGCCGGCTCCGAGGACACGGTCACGGGGGCGCCCGCCGCGAGACGCGACAGCAGGTCCAGCACAGCGTCCCGGGCGGCGTCGGGCAGCCGCAGCGCCGTTCCGTCCACGAAGACGGTGACATCGCCGGCAGCCAGCGCGCGCTTCAGCGCAAGGGTGTCTTTGTCCGGCAGCGCCGGTACGGTCCTGGAACTCTCATTCATGGCCCTAATCTTGCCAGTGGAATGGCGGGCGGGCGGGCACCGATGCCGTGTTGAGGCGGTTCGGGCAGTGGAAACAGCGGGACGGCCCGGGTTCTTCGTGGTGGAATAGGGCTGGCGTATCGAAAGGGACCGGAAGCCGGTTCGAAATTTACTCGAGGGAGAGTTCATGGGCACCGAGAGCACCAGGTCCATCCGCGGCGCGGTCCTGCAGACCATCGGCGCCCCGCGCCCCTACGCTCAGTCCCGGCCGGTGGTGGTCCAGGACCTCCAGCTGCAGCCGCCCGGGCCCGGTGAAATCATGGTGCGCATCGAGGCTGCCAGCCTGTGCCACTCGGACCTGTCGGTGGTGAACGGCAGCCGGGTGAGGCCGCTGCCCATGCTGCTCGGGCACGAGGCCGCGGGAAAGGTGGAGGAGCTGGGCGAGGGCGTGGACGACCTCGCCGTCGGACAGCGCGTGGTGATGGCTTTCCTGCCCCGCTGCGGTGAATGTGCAGGCTGCCGGACCGAGGGCAAGATGCCCTGCATCCCGGGATCCGCAGCGAATAATGCCGGTACGCTGCTCGACGGCGGGATGCGGCTGACCGCCGCGGACGGCGGCGAAGTACGCCATCACCTCGGCGTCTCCGGCTTCGCCACGCATGCCGTGGTCAACCGGAAGTCAGTGGTGCCCGTAGATGACGACATCCCGCCGCACGTGGCAGCCCTGCTGGGGTGCGCCGTCCTCACCGGAGGCGGCGCGGTGCTGAACCCGGCCCGTCCGGGCAAGGACGACGACGTCGCGATCGTCGGGCTCGGCGGCGTCGGCATGGCTGCGCTCCTGACGGCACTGTCCCTGGATGTGCACAGTGTGATCGGCATTGACTCATTGCCGGAGAAACTGGCACGCGCCCGGGAGCTCGGCGCCGACGAGGTGTACACGCCGCAGGAGGCGCTCGACGCCGGCATCCGCCCCGTCCTGGTGATCGAGGCTGCCGGGCATCCCCGCGCCTTCGAAACGGCCGTACGGATCACCGCCCCCGGGGGTACCACCGTCACGGTAGGGCTGCCGGCCCCGGACCAAACCTCCGAAATCACGCCGCTGACGCTGACCGCCGAAGCCCGGACCATCATCGGCAGCTACCTCGGTTCCGCCGTTCCCGCCCGGGACATCCCGGTTTACGCGCAGCTGTGGCGGGAGGGAAAACTGCCGGTGGAGGAACTGGTCTCCTCCACCATTGCACTGGAGGACATCAACTCGGCCATGGATACCCTGGCGGACGGCCTCGCCATCCGCCAGGTCATCCGCTTCGAGCCGGACGGCGCTTCTGCATGAGCAAACCGCGCCCCCGGCGCATGTGGGAACCGGACATCCTGGGCGAGGGATTCGACCAGCTGACCCTGGACCTGCCCGGCGGCAAGGTTGCCACCCTGGTCCGCTACACGCCGCCGGATCCGCTGTCGGGCCCAACACCGTCCGGCCCGACGCCGGATGTCCTCTACGTGCACGGCTGGTCGGACTACTTCTTCCAGACCGAACTGGCGCGCTACTGGGCGGGGCAGGGCGCGCGGTTCTTCGCCCTTGACCTGCACAACTACGGGCGGAGCCTCCGCCCGGGGGAGGAACCCGGATACGTCCAGGACCTCCGCGACTATGACGCGGATGTGGGTGCAGCACTGGAAGCCATGGGGCAGGACGCGGCAGACGCCGGACCGCTGATCCTGCTTGGGCACTCCACCGGCGGCCTGACGCTGGCGCTCTGGGCGCAGCGCCACCCCGGCCGGGCCGCAGCCCTGATCCTGAACAGCCCGTGGCTGGAATTCCAGGCCACGGAACTGGCCCGCCGGGTTATTTCACCGCTTGTCAGCCTGGAGGCACAGCATCACCCGCGCCGCCCGTTGCCGCCGGTTGACCCCGGAATCTACACCCGGACGGTGTCTGCGGCGTTCGGCGGGGAATGGCATTACGACACCGACTGGCGTCCCGTGCGGGGTTTCCCGGTCACGGTCGCTTTCCTGCATGCAGTGTTCTCCGCCCAGGCAACGGTCGCCGCGGGACTGCAGCTGCAGCTGCCCGTGCTGGTGCTGCTGTCAGACAACAGCTACCTGCATCCGCGCTGGTCGGAAGATGCGGCGCGCTCCGACGTCGTGCTGGACGTCAACGTGGTGGCTCACCGCTCGCTCTCCCTGGGCTCCACCGTGAGCGTGGACCGGATCTCCAATGCGATGCACGACGTGTTCCTGTCGGCACCGGCGGTCCGGGCCCAGGCGTACAACGCAATCACCCGCTGGGGGAGCGGTTACCTGCGGGCCCTGCCGCACTTCGGCAAGGCCCGCCCGCCCGAGGGCTAGTCGATCAGCTCGTACGCCGGCAGGGTCAGGAAGTCCGTGTAGTCCTTGGACAGGCTGATCTCCCCGATGATCCGGCTGGCCGGCTCGAAGTAACCCGTGAACATTTCGTCCGACACCTCTCCGCGCAGCCGTTCCGTTTCTTCGGCCAGGATCCGGCTGACCAATTCCTCGGTGACGGTCTCGCCGGTATCCTCGAGCACCACGTTGTTGCGGACCTGCTGCCAGACCTGGGAGCGGGAAATCTCCGCAGTGGCCGCGTCCTCCATCAGGTTGCGGATGGCGACGGCACCGTTGCCGGAGAGCCAGACGGCAACGTAGTTGATGGCCACATAGAGGTTGGACCGCAGTCCTGCTTCCGTGATGGAGCCTCCGGCGGTGCTGACATCGAGCAGGTCGGTGGCCGTCACGGACACGTCCTCGCGCTGGCGGTCCACCTGGTTCGGCTTGTCGCCCAGGACGTCGTCGAAGACCTCCCGGCAGACGGGCACCAGGTCCGGGTGGGCCACCCAGGAACCGTCAAACCCGTCCCCGGCCTCACGGGTTTTGTCGGCCTTCACTTTCTCCAGTGCGCTTGCAGTGATTTCGGGTTCGCGGCGGTTGGGAATGAAGGCGGCCATACCGCCCATGGCGAAGGCGCCGCGGCGGTGGCAGGTCTTCACCAGCAGTTCGGTGTAGGCGCGCATGAAGGGTGCAGTCATGGAGACGTCGGCCCGGTCCGGCAGCAGATAGGCCTTCCCTGCATCACGGAAGACCTTGATCATGCTGAAGAGGTAATCCCAGCGCCCGGCGTTCAGGCCGGAGGCGTGATCGCGCAGTTCGTAGAGGATCTCCTCCATTTCGAAGGCGGCCGGAATGGTCTCGATCAGGACGGTGGCGCGGACGGAGCCCTGCGGCACGCCCACGTACTCCTCGGAGAAGTTGAAGACGTCGTTCCAGAGGCGTGCCTCCAGGTGGCTTTCCATCTTGGGAAGGTAGTAGTACGGTCCCTGTCCGTTGTCCAGCAGGTGCCGGGCATTGGAGAAGAAGTGGAGTCCGAAATCCACCAGGGCGCCAACGGCGGGTTCGCCGTCGATCAGCACATGCTTTTCGGGCAGGTGCCATCCGCGCGGGCGCATTACGACGACGGCGAGCGGGGCATCGGTGCGCAGCGCATACTCCTTGCCCTCGGGTGAGGTGAAGGAGAGGTCGTTGCGTGCGGCACGGTAGAGGTTCACCTGCGAATCCACCACGTTGTGCCAGGTGGGGGTGCAGGCATCTTCAAGGTCGGCCAGCCAGACCTTGGCGCCGGAGTTCAGGGCATTGATGGCCATTTTGGCGGGGGAAGCCGGGCCGGTCATTTCCACCCGGCGGTCCTGCAGCGCGGCGGGCGCCTCGGCCACCTTCCAGTCCCCGCTGCGGATATCGGCGGTCTCGGGCAGGAAATCCAGCCGGCCGGTGGAGGCGGCTTCCTCGCGGCGGACGGAGCGGGCGGCAAGCCGCTCGTCGCGGGTGCTGCGGAAGCGGCGGTGGAGTTCCTCGATGAATTCCAGCGCTTCGGGGGTCAGGATGTGTTCCGATCCTTCGGCGGGCGAGGAGTCGGTTACTTCAATGGCCATAATGATTCTCCCTGTGGCAATGCCGGTGGACAGCAAATAAAAGTGATGCCGGTTACTTCTTCCGTATCGTGGATATTATTGTCTGGGAAGTGGAATTACAAGGGATTACCGCCAGGGCGTCATGGCTGCTGATAGGTGTTCGCGGGCCCGGAACAACCGTCCGCGCACGGCCTGCGGGCTGATGCTCAGCGCAGCGCCGATCTCCGCATAGCTCTGTCCATGGATTTCACGCAGGAGCCAGCAGGCCCGCTGATCCGCAGGAAGCAGGGAGAGGGCCCGCCGAAGCGCCTCCAATTCTGCCGCCACCTCCGCCGTCCGGTGCGGATCCGCTTCCCGGTCCGGGTCGCGGGCGGTGGCAACCGCGGCAGCGTCAGCCAGCGGATCGGCGCCCGGCAGGTCCTGCGGGTGGGAGGTGCGGTGCCGAAGCACGTCCAGGCAGCGGTTGGTTGCCGTCCGGTAGACCCAGCCGCCGAAGGCTTCCTCCCGGTTCAAGGTCGGGAGCATCCGCCAGCCGGCCGTCAGCGTGTCCTGCACGACGTCCTCGGCATCACCGCGGTCCCGAAGCATGCGGTAGGCGAGGCGGAACAACCTGCGCTGGTAAATGGCCACCAGATACTCGAAGGCGGGCAGGTCTCCTCCGCGGGCCAGGGCGACCAGGGCGGCCTCGTCCGGATGCCGGTTCCCTGGCCCGGTGCGCGGGGATCTCCCGCCGTTATGCGCCGCCTGCGGCAGCTCGGATCCCGCCATGGTGTCCCTGTCCCGTCCGGCAGCGGCCGGACGTGGGTCGATTGTCCCAGAACGGGGGCCATGACGGAATAACCGCAGGACGGGCAGGGCGAAAGACGGTTGAAGTCCCGGTTCTGCCGTGACGATTCGGGCCTTCGCGCGTCATTAACTCTGTAAGGGACGCGCGCGGTGCATCCGCAATGAACGCAGGAGATGATTCCCATGGCAGATCCATCAAAGACAGCGGGGGCAACGTCCGCTACGGCCCATCCCCAGGGTGCCCAGAGTATGCAGACCGGACAGGGTTCTCCCCAGGGGCAGGGCAGCTCCTCTGCCTCGCCGTCGACTGACGCCGAGCGCCGGACCGGACCGCTGCACACACCCCGGGGCGACACCACCATCGAGGAAACCGTGGTGCAGAAGCTGGCCGGCATGGCCACCCGCGAGGTGCCGGGCGTGCATGCCATGGGCAATGCCGCCCGGCGGGCCTTCAGCTCCATGACCGAGAGGATCCCGGGTTCACAGACCAACGTCAGCAACGGCGTCACGGTGGAAAAGGGTGAACGCCAGGCCGCGATCGACGTCAGCATCGTGGTGGAGTACGGCTTTTCCGTGGTGGAGGTGAGCCAGGGCATCCGGCGCAACGTCATCCGGTCCGTGGAAAACGCCACCGGCCTGGAAGTGCTGGAGGTGAACGTGAATGTCACCGATGTCCACCTGCCGGATGAGAACGAGGACCAGGACGACCAGCAGCCTTCCAGCCAGTCCAAGAGCCTGGAGTAAGGGCCGTACAACAACCAAAAGGAGGACTCCATGTCCGCAACGCGGTGGTGTCTGTTAATCGGGCTGGTGCTGGGAATCGTGCTGGCCTTCGGCGGTTGGCTGGCCTTCCTCATTACGCTGCTGTTCGGCCTGATCGGGCTGCTGGTGGGGTTGGTGGCGGATGGGAAGGTGGACGTGGCGGGAATGCTCGGTAAAGCGTCAAGCCGATGAGCATTCCCTCGGCACTGCCGTCGCTGCATTCGGGGCGGGATGCCGATGACCGCGGCGAAACCGTCCTGGCCCGGCGGGTGCTGGAGAAAACGGCCAGCCAGGTAGCCCGGGATGAAACGTTTGCCGGCGGAAGCTCCGGAGGATTCCTCGGTATCGGCAGCCGCGCGGATCTTTCCGCACGGCCGGATGCCAGCGTGGAGTTGGCCGGAAACGTCGCCAGCCTCAAGGTCACTGTGGGGTTGCCGTATCCGATGCCGCTGCGCCAGGCCACCGAACAACTGCGCCGCCGGATCACGGAGCGGGTCACCGAGCTGACCGGAGTCCAGGTGCGGCAGGTGGACATTACGGTTGCCTGGCTGAAGCCGCCGCAGCGGGATACGCGTGGTCGAAGGAAACTGCAATGAACGCGAAGATCCCGCCGCCGGTGTCCATGCGGCGCAGGCCCAGCCGCTCCGTTCCCGCAGCAATTTCCGCCATCGTGATGCTGGCGCTTGGTGTGGGCCTGGTCTGGGCCGCCGTCGCCCGCCTTCTTCAGGAGAGTTGGCCGGCCTTCGTGACGGAACTGCTGCGTTGGCTCTCCGAGACCGGGTGGGACAGCACCCGGGGCTGGACGGGCGCCGTAGTGCTGCTCCTGATCGGGTTGATCCTGCTGCTGTGCGGAATGGTCCCCGGAGACTTCTCCGCACTGCCGCTGCGGGCCAAGCCGGTGAATATGCCGGGGCTGCCCGGAGCGGGGGAATCGGGCGGCGTTCCGTCGGTCCGGGGCGGGGAAACCGTGGTGATGAGCCGGCGCGCAGTCGCGCGGTTGGCGGCATCCACCTGCGACCACATTGACGGGGTGGCCTCCGCCTCCGCGACGGCGTCCTCGCGCAAGGTCCATCTGGACGTGAGGACGGCGCTGCACGGCACCACCGATTTGCAGCACTGGGTGGTGGACGGGGTACGCTCCCGCCTGGCCGCCACCGGACTGGATCCGGTGCCGGAAGTCACGGCAACCATCCGCACGCGGGACTGACAGCCGGAACCAGGACAGGAAGGCAGGGGCAATGAGGCACCATTCAGGAAGAGCCAACCGGACCTGGCTGATTATCCTCGGGGTCCTTTTCCTTGCTGCCGGAGTGCTGGCAGCACTTATCGCCAGCGGAACCCTCGATCGCCTGATCGGCGGCAGCCCGGGCCGTTCGGACCGGGTGCTGTCCGAATCTGACGGCCAGGGGTTCCTGGCGGGGGAGTACGTGCCCTGGGGCATGCTGCTGGCCGGGGTGATCCTGGGCATCCTGGGGCTGTGGTGGCTTCTGGCGCAGATTCCCCGGTCCCGGCCGGCGGGGACGTTCCGGCTGCAGGAAGACCCGGCGCACGGCGTCACCGTGTGTGATCCGCAGGTGCTGGCCTCCGCCGTCAGTAATGAAACGGAACAGCTGCCCGGAGTGGTGGGCTCAACCGTCCGCCTGCGCGGCACTGCGGACGAGCCGGACCTAGCCATGAAGGTGACGGTGAATTCCGATGCCGACGTGCAGGGCGTGATCGCCCGGATCCAGCAGGAAGTGGTGCCGCATCTGGTCTCGGCCCTGGAGGTGCCGCTGAATACCTTCGGACTGGAGATAGACGCCAGCAGCAAAGCCGGTGCCCCGGGAGGCGGCGCAACGGTCAGCTCCCGGGGAACGGTGGTGTACTAGGCGCCGCTTATGGCTTCGCGGCGGTGAGCGCGGCGCGCTCGCGGGCGACGTCGTCGTGGTGTGCAGCCACCCGTGCCTGGTGCACGGGGGTCCGCCGCAGGACGGCATAGACAATGCCCAGCAGGACGAACCATGCGGGGGTCACGAGGAGCGCCTGCAGCGTGTCTGCCTGGGTGGTGAGCGTCCACAGGATAAACGCGAAGAACGCCAGCACGAGGTAGGCCATCACGACGCCGCCGGGCATCGGAAACTTCGACGCCTCATGCAGCTGCGGCCGGCGCTTGCGGTACACCAGGTAGCTGATCAGGATGATGGACCAGACGAACATAAAGCACAGGGCCGAAATGGTGCTCACCAAGGTGAATGCCGCGCTGACGGATTCACCCGCGTACAGCAGGGCGACGCCGGCGAGCAGGAAGGTGCAGGAGAAGAACAGTGCGTTCTGGGGCACCTTCCGCCGGGAGAGGCGGCCGAATTGGCGGGGAGCGTCGCCGTCCTGCGCCAGGCCGAAAACCATACGCGAAGTGGAATATATCCCGGAATTCGCTGAAGATGCCGCGGATGTCAGCACTACGAAGTTCACGATGGCCGCGGCGGTGCCAAGTCCGGCCAGGGTGAACATACCCACGAACGGGCTTTCGTCGGCGCTGAATTCGTCCCAAGGGATGACGGCCATCAGGACGGTCAGGGCGCCTACGTAGAAGAGCAGGATACGGATCGGAATGGAGTTCACGGCCCGGGGCAGGTTCTTTTCCGGATCCTTGGTTTCCGCCGCGGTGGTACCCACCAGTTCAATGCCGACAAACGCGAACACCGCGATCTGGAAGCCGGCAACAAAGCCCATCGGCCCGGTGGGGAAGAAGCCGCCGTGTTCCCAGAGGTTGCCGAAGCCGGCGGTAACCCCCTCGCCGTGCGTGAAGCCGGTAAGGATCATGACCAGTCCAACCACGATGAGCGTCAGGATGGCGACGATCTTGACCAGCGCAAACCAGAATTCGGTTTCACCGAACGCCTTGACGGTTGGCAGGTTCAAGGCCAGCAGGAGCAGGATGCAGGCCAGGGCAGGTATCCACAGGGGAGCGTTGCCCCACCAGAAGGTGACGTAGTGGGCAATTGCCACCACGTCTGCAATGCCGGTGACCACCCAGCAGAACCAGTAGGTCCAGCCGGTGAAGAAGCCTGCCCAGGGGCCCAGCAGGTCCGCGGAGAAATCGGTGAAGGACTTGTAACGAAGGTTGGAGAGCAGCAGTTCGCCCATGGCCCGCATCACGAAGAAGAGCATGAAGCCGATGATCGCGTAGACGAAGATCACTGACGGGCCGGCCGCGGAGATGGTCTTGCCTGACCCCATGAACAACCCGGTGCCGATGGCCCCGCCGATAGCCAGCAGCTGGATGTGCCGGCTGGACAGGGACCGGGCGAGGTGGGGTTCTTCCGCCCTGTTTTGCGGCGCGGAAACAGGGCTGTCGCTTGGTGGGCGGGTTATGTGCTCAGACATTGAAATCTCTCTTTTAGGCACCCGCCGGCAGCTCATCCGCCGTAATCGCCTATGCCGCCCGATGAGGCAACCCTGGATGTTGGCGCTGCCGCCGACATTTCAGTTTGGAAGCCGTTAACAGGCCCCGTCAAATTCAGGCAGCTGTGACGTTGCAGGTCACACGGGGGTTGGGAGCCTTCCCGGACGGAAGTCGGGACCACGCGCCCGGGCGTGTCAGAGGGTTGAGGCGGTGCCGGGAGCAGGCTAAAGTTGGCCGTGTCACATCAGCATTCACAACTGAACATGCCTTTATCAGCCGTGGCGGGAGAGTCCCGCCGGATGCGCATCAGCATCGGCGGGCGCCGTAGGAGCAAACCCTCCCCGGGAATCTCTCAGGCCCCCGTACCGCCACAGCGAGGCAACTCTGGAAAGCAGTTCCCGGCCGTGCCGGAAACTCACCGACGGTGCAAGCGGAAGTACACCCGCGGAATCTCTCAGGTCCAATACAGAGCGGGGAGGAGCCGTCGCCGTCGACGTACCCCCGTCTGCCTTTCCTGGAGCCTCACATGCCTGTAGAACCGTCCTCCTCTACTCTTGCCGCCGCGTTTGTGGACCGGCACATCGGTGCCCGTGCCGACGCCGTTGAAACCATGCTCAAGGCTGTCGGCTACGACTCCCTTGACGGCCTGGTGGACATGGCCGTCCCCGCCGCGATCCGGCAGAACTTCCCGTTGGTCCTGGATCCGGCGAAGAGCGAAGAGGAAACCCTCGCAGCCCTGCGGAGGATTGCCGGGAAGAACAAGACGGCCGTCCAGATGATCGGCCAGGGCTACTACGGCACCCACACCCCTCCGGTGATCCTGCGCAACGTGGTGGAGGATCCGGCCTGGTACACCGCCTACACCCCCTACCAGCCCGAAATCTCCCAGGGCCGGCTCGAAGCCCTCCTGAACTTCCAGACCATGGTCCAGGACCTCACCGCACTGCCCATCGCCAACGCGTCCCTGCTGGACGAAGCCACTGCCGTGGCCGAGGCCGTGCTGCTGATGCGCCGGTCCAACAAGTCCCACAGCAACGGCGCCATCGTGCTGGACTCGGAGCTCTTCCCGCAGACCATCGCCGTGGTGAAGGGGCGAGCCAAGGCGCTTGCCTTCGACGTCATTGTTGCCGACCTCGCCAACGGCCTGCCCGAAGGTGAGCTGGCCGGCGTCGTGCTCCAGCAGCCCGGCGCCTCCGGCGTGGTCCGCGACTCTGCCGGCCTGATCGCTGAAGCGAAGGACCGCGGCGCGCTCGTCACCGTGGCCGCGGACCTGCTGGCCCTGACCCTCATCACTCCTCCCGGCGAGCAGGGCGCGGACATTGCCGTCGGCTCCGTGCAGCGCTTCGGCGTTCCGCTGTTCTACGGCGGCCCGCACGCCGCCTACATGGCCGTCCGCAAGGGCCTGGAACGTTCCCTGCCCGGCCGCCTGGTGGGCGTCTCCAAGGATTCCGCCGGCACCCCCGCCTACCGCCTGGCGCTGCAGACCCGCGAGCAGCACATCCGCCGCGAAAAGGCGACTTCGAATATCTGCACCGCGCAGGCGCTGCTCGCCATCGTGGCCTCCATGTACGCCGTCTACCACGGCCCCGAAGGCCTCACCGCGATTGCCCGCCGCGCCCACGACTCCGCCCGGACGCTGGCTACCGCCCTGAAGGCCGCCGGCGTCGAACTGCTGCACGAGTCCTTCTTCGACACCGTTACTGCCCGCGTTCCCGGCCGTGCTGCGGAGGTTATTGCCGCCGCGGAGGCGAAGGGCATCAACCTGCGCCGGATCGATGCGGACACCGTGGGTATCTCCGCCGACGAAACGACGACGCCGGCAGTGATCGCCGACGTGGCCGCAGCCTTCGGTGCCGCCTCCGTGGAAGCGGCGGACGGCTTCGACCTGCCGGCGGGGCTGCTGCGCACCTCAGAGTTCATGACGCACCCGGTGTTCTCCTCCTACCGCTCCGAAACCCAGATGCTGCGTTACCTGCGCCGCCTCTCGGACCGCGACCTGGCCCTGGACCGCACCATGATCCCGCTGGGCTCCTGCACCATGAAGCTCAACGCCACCGCGGAAATGCAGGCCATGACGTGGCCGGAGTTCGCCTCCATCCACCCGTTCGCTCCGGACTCCCAGACCGAGGGCTGGCGCGAACTGATCGCGGACCTGGAAGAGAAGCTCGCGGTCATCACCGGGTATGACACGGTTTCCATCCAGCCCAACGCCGGCTCGCAGGGCGAACTGGCCGGACTGCTTGCCATCCGCGGCTACCACCACTCCCGCGGCGACGAACAGCGCACCGTCTGCCTCATCCCCGCCTCGGCGCACGGCACCAACGCCGCCTCCGCCGTGCTGGCCGGCATGAAGGTGGTGGTGGTGGCCACGGCCGACGACGGCGCCATCGACCACGCGGACCTGCGCGCCAAGATCGATGCGAACCGCGAAAACCTCGCCGCCATCATGATCACCTACCCCTCCACCCACGGCGTGTTCGACGACGACGTCCGCGACGTCTGCGAAGCGGTCCACGAGGCCGGCGGCCAGGTCTACATTGACGGCGCCAACCTCAACGCGCTGGTCGGCCTGGCACAGCCGGGCGAGTTCGGCGGCGACGTGTCCCACCTGAACCTGCACAAGACCTTCTGCATCCCGCACGGCGGCGGCGGCCCCGGCGTCGGCCCCGTGGCAGCCAAGGCGCACCTCGCGCCCTTCATGCCCGGCGACGCCGCCACCTGGACCGGCGGCGAGGACATTCCCGTCTCCGCGTCCCGCTTCGGTTCCGCCGGCGTGCTGCCCATCTCCTGGGCGTACATCAGCCTGATGGGCGGCGAAGGACTGACCAGCGCCACCAAGCACGCCCTGCTCGCGGCGAACTACGTGGCCGCCCGGCTGAACGAGTACTACCCCGTGCTCTACACGGGCAAGGGCGGACTCGTGGCGCACGAGTGCATCCTGGACCTGCGTGAACTGACCGCCAAAACCGGCGTGACCGCCGAGGACGTGGCCAAGCGGCTGGTGGACTACGGGTTCCATGCCCCCACGCTGTCCTTCCCGGTGGCCGGCACCCTGATGGTGGAACCCACCGAGTCCGAGGACCTGGGCGAGATGGACCGCTTCATCGATGCGATGATCGCCATCCGCGCCGAGATCGACCAGGTGGCGGCCGGGGACTTCACCCTCGAGGGCAGCCCGCTGCGCAATGCCCCGCACACCGCCGTCGTCGTGGCAGCCAACGAATGGGACCGCGCCTACCCGCGCGAACAGGCCGCTTTCCCTCTGCGCAGCCTGCGCATGGACAAGTACTTCCCGCCGGTAGGCCGGATTGACGGCGCCGCAGGGGACCGGAACCTGATCTGCTCCTGCCCGCCCATCGAAGACTTCGAAAACTAGAAGGAACATTCCATGACTGAGAAGTACACGGCGCTCTACGAGGCGCACAAACAGCTGGGCGCTTCCTTCACCGACTTCGGCGGCTGGCAGATGCCCCTCAAATACAGCTCCGAATTGGCCGAACATAAGGCAGTGCGCAGCGCAGCCGGGCTGTTCGACCTCTCCCACATGGGTGAAGTGGAGGTGTCCGGGCCCGACGCCGGGGCGTTCCTGGACTACGCCCTGGTCGGCAAACTCTCCGCAGTGAAGGTGGGACGCGCCAAGTATTCGCTGATCACCAACAATGACGGCGGGATCATCGATGACCTGATCAGCTACCGGCTCGCGGACGATTCCTACCTGGTGGTCCCCAACGCGGGCAACGCCGACGCCGTCGCCGCCGAACTGGCGTCCCGCGCCGAGGGCTTCGACGTCGCGGTGAACAATGTCTCGGCGGAAACCTCGCTGGTTGCCGTCCAAGGTCCGGTTGCCGAAGCCATCCTGCTGGACCTGGTCCCCGCCGAACAGGCTGAGACCGTAACCGGGATGAAGTACTACGCCGCGGCTACGGTGGGCATCCGGGCGGCGGAGCGGACCTTGGACCTGCTCGTGGCCCGCACCGGGTACACCGGCGAAGACGGGTTCGAGATCTACGTCCCCAACGACGACGCCGCGGACCTCTGGTCTGCGCTGCTGGCTGCCGGTGAAGGCCGGGGGTTGATTCCGGCGGGCCTGGCCTGTCGCGATTCGCTCCGCCTGGAAGCCGGGATGCCGCTCTACGGCAACGAACTCACGCTGGACACGGACCCGTACGCCGCTGGCCTGGGACCCGTCGTCGCCCTCTCCAAGGAGGGGAACTTTGTGGGCCGTTCCGCCCTCGAAACCCGTAAGGCTGCCGGACCTGCCCGCCGCCTCGTGGGTCTCAAGGGCTCCGGCCGACGTTCGGCGCGCAGCCACTACCCGGTTCTCAGCAGTGACGGCGAAACGGTTATCGGTGAAGTCACTTCCGGCGCTCCCAGCCCGACCCTCGGCTTCCCTATCGCCCTCGCCTATGTGGATGAGGCCTACACACAACCCGGCACGGAACTTAACGTCGACCTCCGTGGCAAACCAGAAACCTTCACGGTTGTCGAGCTTCCTTTCTATAAGCGCAGCAAGCAGTAACGCCAAAGACAAAAAGAGATTCTGTGACGGCGGCGCCAGCTGTGGCAGGCGGTATTGTCTCGGGCGCGGCTCCCGCAAGTAGGTGGAGGCTATGGGGCTGGAACGTGCGCGCGGTGCGGCGTTCGTGTAGCCCCGCATCGCCGAGCGAGGAACGAGCGAGGCAGTGAAAGATCCAGGGTCCCCTCTCCGAGCTTGCGAGGAGGAGGGCAGGATCTGGAACGCTAAGGGCGGCAGAATGCCGCGCTTCCGACGCCCCGGCCTAGACTTTGAACCAGACCCGAACGCACTCGACACAGCTTCGAAAGGCAAAAAGATGAGCAAAGTAAACGCAGGACTCCGTTATTCCGCCGAGCACGAGTGGGTCGACTCCTCGAGCCCCGTCCGCGTCGGCATTTCAGCCGTCGCCGCAGACGCCCTTGGCGACGTCGTTTATGTTGACCTTCCCGCCGTCGGCGACACGGTGACCGCCGGCGAAACCTGCGGCGAGGTTGAGTCCACGAAGTCCGTCTCGGACCTCTACGCTCCGGTTTCCGGTGAAATCGTGGAGATCAACCAGGAGGCCATCGACAATCCGGCCCTGCTGAACGAGGACCCGTACGGCGCCGGCTGGCTGTTCACCGTGAACGCCACGAGTGAAGGCGCGCTGCTCAGCGCCGAGGAATACGCGGAGAAGAACGGCGGCGACCTGTGAGCGATTACCTCAATGACTCCCTCGCGGTAGTTGACCCCGAGGTCGCAGCGCAGATCGACAACGAGCTCCGCCGGCAGCAGCAGGGCCTGGAGATGATCGCCTCCGAGAACCACACTGCCGTTTCCGTCATGGAAGCCCAGGGGTCGGTGCTGACCAACAAGTACGCCGAAGGCTACCCGGGACGGCGCTACTATGGCGGCTGCGAATTCGTGGACGTCATTGAGCAGTTGGCCATCGACCGCGCCAAGTCCCTCTTCGGTGCGGGCTTCGCCAACGTGCAGCCACACTCCGGCGCGCAGGCCAACGCTTCCGTCATGCACGCCCTGATCCGGCCCGGAGACACCATCCTGGGCCTGTCCCTGGCGCACGGCGGGCACCTGACCCACGGCATGAAGATCAACTTCTCCGGCCGGCTCTACAACGTGGTGCCCTACAACGTGTCCGAAGAGGACCACCGCGTGGACATGGCCGAGGTGGAGGCCCTTGCCAAGGAACACCAGCCCAAGCTGATCGTCGCCGGCTGGTCCGCCTACGCCCGCCAGCTGGACTTCGCCGAATTCCGCCGCATCGCGGACGAGGTGGGTGCTTTCCTGATGGTGGACATGGCCCACTTCGCCGGTCTGGTGGCCGCGGGACTGCACCCCAGCCCCGTGCCCCACGCCCACGTGGTCACCACCACCACGCACAAGACCCTTGCCGGTCCCCGCGGCGGCATCATCCTGTCCAACGACGCCGACATTGCCAAGAAGATCAACTCTGCAGTGTTCCCGGGTCAGCAGGGCGGTCCGCTGGAACACGTGATTGCCGGCAAGGCGACCGCCTTCAAGATTGCAGCCACCCCCGAGTTCAAAGAGCGGCAGGAGCGCACGCTCGCCGGCGCCCGGATCCTTGCCGAACGCCTGCTGGCCGACGACGTCGCTGCCGCCGGCATCTCCGTGGTCTCCGGCGGAACGGACGTGCACCTGGTGCTCGTGGACCTGCGCAACGCGGCCCTCAACGGCCAGGAAGCCGAAGACCGGCTCGCCCAGATCGACATCACCGTGAACCGCAACGCCGTACCGTTCGATCCGCGGCCGCCCATGGTGACCTCGGGCCTGCGGATCGGCACCCCCGCCCTGGCCACCCGCGGCTTCGGTGAAGACGCATTCCGGGAAGTCGCGGACATCATTGCCAAGGCTCTCATCGCCGGTGAGGACACCGATCTGGCACCGCTGCGCGAACGCGTTACCGCTCTCGCGCAGGCCCATCCGCTGTACCCGGAGGTGGCGGATCTCGCCGCTGCCCCCGCTGCGGCAAACCGTTAGGAAGCACTACCTTGGCTGTCGGCGTTTTTGACCTGTTTACCGTGGGCATCGGCCCATCGAGCTCCCACACGGTGGGCCCGATGCGTGCCGCTGCCGTGTTCGCGGCGGAGCTGGTCGACGCCGGCAGCCTGGCCGACGTCGCCGGCCTGAGGGTGGATTTGTACGGCTCCCTCGCGGCGACCGGCCGGGGCCACGGCACCATGACTGCAGTGCTGCTGGGGCTGGAGGGCTTCGCCCCCGAACTCATCCTGCCTGAACAGGTGGAGCAGCGGCTGGCCGACATTGAGGCGACCCGGAAACTGCAGTTGTGCGCGCAGGTTCCCGGTGCAGTGGCCTGCCCGCTGGAATACGGCGAGGCGGATATTGTGCTGCACCCGCTGACGGTCCTGCCGCGGCACACCAACGGCATGAAGTTCGCCGCCCTGGCCGCCGACGGTTCCGCACTGCACGAGGCCACTTTCTTCTCCGTGGGCGGCGGCTTCATTGTCCGCGAGGGTGAAGAGCGGGCGGATGCCCTGGAACTCGAGGCCAGCAAATCCGACCTGCCGTACCCCTTCCGCACCGCCGTCGGACTGCTGCAGCACTGCACCGGCACCGGACTGAGCATCAGCGAAGTGATGCTGGCCAACGAAAAGGTCTCCCGTACCGAAGCTGAGATCCGCTCCGGCCTGCTGCACATCCGCGACGTGATGGAGGAGTGCAAGGACTCCGCCATCCGCCGCACCGGCCTGCTGCCCGGCGGGCTGAAGGTCCGCCGTCGGGCGCCGGCCTGGCACACCCGGCTGCGTGCCGAGGATCCAAACCGGGACCCGAAATTCTGGCAGGAATGGGTGAACCTGGTGGCGCTGGCCGTGAACGAGGAAAACGCGTCCGGTGGACGGGTGGTCACCGCGCCCACCAACGGTGCGGCGGGCATCATCCCCGCAGTGATGTTCTACGCCACCCACTACGGCCCCGGCATGGAGAACGCCACTCCCGAGCAGCGCGACGACGTCGTGGTCCGCTTCCTGCTCGCCGCCGCTGCCGTGGGGGTGCTCTACAAGGAGCAGGCCTCCATCTCCGGCGCCGAGGTGGGCTGCCAGGGCGAGGTGGGATCGGCGTCGTCCATGGCCGCTGCCGGGTTGGCCGAAATCCTGGGCGGCACCCCGGAACAGGTGGAAAACGCCGCTGAAATCGCCATGGAACACAACCTCGGCTTGACCTGCGATCCGATCGGGGGGCTGGTGCAGGTGCCCTGCATCGAGCGGAACGCCATCGGTGCCGCGAAGGCTGTCAACGCCGCAAAAATGGCGCTTTGGGGCGACGGCGAACACCGGGTCTCGCTGGATGAGGTCATTGTGACCATGCGGGAAACCGGCCGCGACATGAGCTCGAAGTACAAGGAAACCGCACTCGGCGGACTGGCCGTCAATGTGGTGGAGTGCTGACGCTCCGTCTCACGTACAGCAAGTGATTTGTGCAATACCACTGGCTTAAGCAAGGCTATGTTGTCGCATTCGACAGCACGCTTACTTGAAACAGGGGTTCGAACCAATGAACGCAGCACGGGCAGTTTCCATGGCACCGGCATCGGAGGACGTGGGGTTGCTCGGCACCATTGACGCCGCCGTCAACTCCTTTTTTGAACCGATTACAGCTGTGTTCTCCGGGATCGTGTTCTTCCCGATCACCATCGGCGACTTCAGCTTCCCCGCAGTCGTTGCCTGGCTGATCATCGCCGGCATCGTCTTTACGTTCTACTTCGGCTTCATCCAGTTCCGCGGACTGAAGGTGGCCATCCAGGTGGTCCGCGGCAAATTCTCCTCAAAGGATGATCCGGGCGAGGTCCCGCACTTCCAGGCCCTCACCTCCGCTCTCTCGGGCACCGTCGGCCTGGGCAACATTGCCGGCGTCGGTGCGGCCATGGCCCTGGGCGGCCCCGGCGCGACCTTCTGGATGATCCTCGCCGGACTGCTCGGCATGGCCTCGAAGTTCGCGGAATGCACGCTCGGCGTGAAGTACCGCGAAGTCCACGAAGACGGCTCCATCAGCGGCGGTCCGTTCAAGTACCTGCCGGTGGCCTTCCGGCGCCTGGGCCATTGGCCCGCGAAGATCCTCACCGGAATCTTTGCGGTAGCGATCCTGATCTTCGGCATTGCCGGCGGCAACATGTTCCAGGCCAACCAGACCTTCGCGCAGATCCAGAACGTCACCGGCGGCGAGGACGGCATCCTCGGCAGTGCGGGAGCGGCCCTGATCTTCGGCCTGGTCCTGGCAGTCCTGGTGGCCGTGGTGATCCTCGGCGGCATCAAGTCGATCGGTGCCACCACCTCCAAGCTGGTGCCCGCCATGGCCGGCGTCTACATCGTGGCCTGCCTGTTCGTCATCATCGTCAACTTCGAGAACGTACCGGCAGCCTTCGGCGCCATCATCGAGGGCGCCTTCCGTCCCGAGGGCTTCGCCGGCGGCATCATCGGCGTGATGATCGTCGGCTTCCAGCGGGCGTCCTTCTCGAATGAGGCGGGCGTTGGCTCCGCAGCCATCGCGCACTCCGCGGTCAAGACCCGCCGGCCGGTCAGCGAAGGCTTCGTGGCGCTCTTCGAACCGCTGGTGGACACCGTGCTCATCTGCACCATGACAGCCCTGGCCATCATCATGGCCTCCACCCCCAGCCTGCAGGCAGGGATCGACCAGGTCCAGGCCGGAGGCGACGCGCCCGACGGCGTCATCCTCACCTCCGACGCCTTCGCCACCGTCCTGCCGTGGTTCCCGATCGTGCTGTCCATTGCCGTGGCGCTCTTCGCCTACTCCACCCTGATCACCTGGTCCTACTACGGCCTGAAGTCCTGGGAATACCTCTTCGGCCGCGGTAAGCGCCGGGAAATCACCTACAAGGTCATCTTCCTGCTCTTCACCGTGGCCGGCTGCGTCCTGTCCTTCAGCCAGGTCATCAGCTTCGCTGACGCCGCCCTCTTTGTCTGCGCGTTCGTGAACCTGCTCGGCGTGTACCTGCTGCTGCCCGTGATCAAGAAGGAAATGAAGCAGTTCCTGGCAGACCGCCAGAGCGGAAAGCTGGAGATGCTGGGCATTGACGACGACGACATCGAGGCCGCCGCCGCCACCGCCTAACCCGCGCGTCGGGCACGTTCCCTTGCCGCCAAACTCCTCCGCCGCTTCCGGGTATCGCCCGGAAGCGGCGGGGGAGTTTTTGGTTGAGCCACCGCCGCGAAGGGTGGTAGACCGTAAGGGAAAACTACGGATAGGGATGGGAATGCCTAAGACCGGCAAGAACGACCACGCAGTGAAGAGCGAACTGCCTTCGACCCTGCAGCGCTCGGATTCCAAGGCCCAGGACACCTTCGCCAAGACCTACGATTCAGCGGTGGAGGAATACGGCGACGGCGAGCGGGCCGCCCGGACGGCGTACGCCTCCCTCAAGCACACCCACGAAAAAGTGGGCGACCACTGGGAGGAAAAGGAGCGGAAGGGCCCCTCCGATGCCCGTGCCGCGGAAGGGCGCACTTCGGCCAAGGACACGACCGGGGGAGTCGACGCCAACGCGTCCAAGGCGCACTTGTACGACCTAGCGTCCCGGCTGGACATTCCCGGCCGCTCGAAGATGACCAAGGACGAGCTGGTGGAGGCGCTGCAGAAGGCCAGCGAAAAGCAGACCCGGAAGGCCCGGGAAAGCTAGCGACGGGGCCTAGCCGCGGCCGCCGAAAGGCATCCCGGCCGCGGTGACCAACAGCGAGCGGACATTGGCCGACGCCGGGGCGGAGGCCATAAACAGCACGGCGGCAGCGGCCTCCTCCGCGGGGAACGAGGGTTCCTCGGCCCGGGTGCCGTTGGCCTGCAGCGCGCCCTGCCCGCCGCTGATCCCGGCAAGCAGGTCGGTGGCGGCGTTGCCGATGTCGATCTGCCCGCAGGTGATGCCGAAGGGGCGCCCGTCCAGGTCTATGGCCTTGGTCAGGCCGGTGACCGCGTGCTTCGTCGCGGTATACGCCGCCGAAAGCGGACGGGGCGTGTGCGCCGAAACCGAGCCGTTGTTGATGATCCGGCCGCCCTGCGGGGACTGGGCCTTCATGTGCCGCACGGCCGCAGCGGTACACAGCATGGTGCCGGTGACGTTGACCGCGAGGGTCCGGTTCCAGTCCTCGATGCTCAGCTCGTCGATGCTGCCCGTGGGGCCGAACGTCCCGGCATTGTTGAACAACACGTCCACCCGCCCGAATGCGCCGACGGCCGCGGCGAAAAGCCGCTCGACGTCGTCGGGCACCGTAATGTCCGCGGGCACCACGAGTGCCGCTTCGAATCCGGCGGCGGTTTCCTGCAGCTCCGCCTCCCGGCGTCCGGCCAGCACCACCTGGAAGCCGGCGGACAGGAAAGCCCGGGCCGTGGCACGGCCGATCCCCGAACCTGCCCCGGTAATAACCGCGGTCCGGGGCGGAAGTGTTTCGGTCGAACGGGTCTGGTTGTCCATCATTGCATTGTGCCTTGCCCTTCCTCCGGGCGGCACCGGTTCCGGAACGGAACTGCCGCATCGTGTGCCCCGGCCTATTGATTCTCCCAAGGGGCTGGCGGGCCGTCCGCCGCCGCCATACGATACCAAGCACAGTCTCGTGTTCCTGGCAGGGCAGTACCCTTCGGCGGATCGGGAAAGTTCCATGTCGACAGTGAAATACACCGCGGAACCGGACGGAACTTTTGTAGCACCCCGGGTGGTGCCGGTGTCCAGGGGGCGGATCGTCGTCAACTGGATCACCTCCACCGACCACAAAACCATCGGGTTTATGTACCTGATCGCGTCCTTCGTCTTCTTCTCGCTGGCCGGTGTGATGGCACTGCTCATCCGTGCCGAACTCTTTGAGCCGGGAATGCAGATCCTGCAGACACGGGAGCAGTACAACCAGCTCTTCACCATGCACGGCACCGCCATGCTGCTGATGTTCGCCACCCCGCTTTTCGCCGGCTTCGCGAACGTGATCATGCCGCTGCAGATCGGGGCGCCCGATGTCGCGTTCCCGCGCCTGAACGCCCTCGCGTTCTGGTTCTTCCTGTTTGGCTCGCTGATTGCACTGTCCGGGTTCATCACCCCGCAGGGCACCGCGTCCTTCGGCTGGACCGCCTATACGCCGCTGTCCAACGTTGCGTTCAGCCCCGGCCTCGGCGGTGACCTGTGGGTCTTCGGCTTGGCGTTATCCGGCTTCGGCACCATCCTGGGTTCGGTCAACTTTGTCACCACCATCATCTGTCTGCGGGCTCCGGGCATGACCATGTGGCGCATGCCGATCTTCACCTGGAACACCCTGGTTACGGCGATCCTGGTGCTGATGGCGTTCCCGCCCCTGGCCGCAGCACTGTTCGCCCTGGGCGCGGACCGGCGCTTCGGTGCGGACATCTTCAACCCGGAACGCGGCGGCTCCATCCTGTGGCAGCACCTGTTCTGGTTCTTCGGCCATCCCGAGGTCTACATCATTGCCCTGCCGTTCTTCGGCATCGTGTCCGAAATCTTCCCGGTCTTCAGTCGAAAATCCATTTTCGGCTACAAGGGCCTGGTGTTTGCCACGATTGCCATCGCCGCCCTGTCGATGACGGTCTGGGCGCACCACATGTACGTGACCGGCGCCGTTATGCTGCCGTTCTTCTCCTTCATGACCATGCTGATCGCGGTGCCCACCGGGGTGAAGTTCTTCAACTGGATCGGCACCCTGTGGCGGGGGTCCATAACGTTCGAGACCCCCATGCTCTGGAGCATCGGCTTCCTGATCACGTTCCTCTTCGGCGGCCTGACCGGCATCATCCTGTCCTCTCCGCCGCTGGACTTCCATGTTTCGGACACGTACTTCGTGGTGGCGCACTTCCACTACGTGGTGTTCGGGACCGTGGTCTTCGCAATGTTTGCCGGATTTTATTTCTGGTGGCCCAAATTCACTGGAAAGATGCTGAACGAACGACTCGGCAAAATCCACTTCTGGCTGCTTTTCCTGGGTTTCCACACCACGTTCCTGATCCAGCATTGGCTGGGTGTGCTGGGGATGCCCCGGCGGTACGCCGACTACCTGGTGGAGGACAACTTCACCGGAATGAACCAGCTCTCCACCATCGGTTCGGGCATCCTGGCGCTGTCCATGATTCCCTTCTTCTGGAATGTCTACGCCACCTGGCGGCACGGCAAGAAGGTCGAGGTGGATGATCCGTGGGGCTTCGGCGGATCGCTCGAGTGGGCCACTTCCTGCCCGCCGCCGCGGCACAACTTCACCTCGCTGCCGAAGATCCGCTCGGAACGGCCCGCGCTGGACCTCCACCATCCCGAGCTGATGGCGCGCGCGAACTCCGACACGAATTCGCCGGCGGAAAAACTGTTCGGTGCTGCGGATATGGGCAGCGAGCAGCCGCGTAATCCCGATCCGCGGCAATAAGTAACCACTGCGGCCGCCGCCGCGGTTTCCGGCCTTTACCGGCAGGGAACCGCGGCGGCGATTGTGTTTACGGCCCTTCGGTTTGGCTGAGCCGATTTTGTTCCGGGTGGTCGCCAACCGTTGACCCTGCCAAGGGGCGGGCCTAGGGTCAACGCATCATCACCGTGGATGTGGAAACAAAAACAAAGGAGTTTTTGTGACGATTGCTGCTGCGTTCCAACAGCCCCTCGACCCGATTGCCGGTTCCCTGCCCCTGTCCGCCATCCTGGCCGCCCTGCCGCTGCTGATTCTGTTTGTCCTGCTGGGCGTGTTCCGGCTGAAGGCTTACCAGGCGGCACTGATCAGCCTGGCACTGTCCATCATCCTTGCCATCGTGGGCTGGAGGATGCCGGTGGGACAGGTTCTTTCAGCCACGGGGCTTGGCGCCTTCTACGCCATCTTCCCCATCCTCTGGATCCTGATCAACGCCCTGTGGATCTACAAGCTGACCGTGGCAACGCCGTGGTTCGAGGTCCTGGGACGCACCATCCGCTCCATTTCCGACGATCTGCGCATCCTGTCCATCCTGATTGCCTTCTGCTTCGGCGCCCTGCTGGAATCCCTGGCCGGCTTCGGAGCGCCGGTAGCCATCGCGGCTGCCATGCTGATGGCCGCAGGCATGAAGCCGCTGAAATCCGCCATGGTCGCCCTGCTGGCGAACACGGCTCCGGTGGCCTTCGGCGCCATGGCGGCACCGATCATCGCGCTGAACGGCGTCACGGGCATCCCGCTGCAGGAGCTGTCCTCCATGACCGGACGGCAGACGCCCTTCATTGCGCTGGTGGTTCCGCTGATCCTGGTCTTCCTGGTGGACGGGAAACGCGGTCTGCGGCAGACCTGGCCGGTGGCGCTCGTCGCCGGAGCGGCCTTCGGACTGGCACAGTTCGCGGCCTCCAACTTCTTCATCGTGGAACTGACCGACGTCGTTGCCGCCGTCGTGACGGTAGTGGCCGTACTCCTGATGCTCCGGGTCTGGCAGCCGTCCGAGATCATCGGCATGACCGGTGAAACCCGCGAGGCCGAGAAGGCAGGGGAAACCGCGTCGGTTTCCGAGACGGAATCCGTTGGAACGGACACCCTCACCGGATCGGGCCGCGGGTCCGCACCCGGGGCCGCACCCGGGGCCGGAACCGGAACCGCTGCCGGGGGAGCAACCGCCGTGGGTGCGGGAGCCGACGGCGGCCGGGTAGGAGACGGCGGGGAGGGAGACCGGGCCGCCAGCGGCACCACCTCCTCCACCGGCAGGCCGTCCGGGCACGACGTCTGGATGGCCATCGCACCTTATCTGGTGATCATCGTGGTGTTCTCCATTGCCCAGATTCCCGTGGTCAAGACGTGGTTGATGAGCATCGGCAGCACCACGTTCCTGTGGCCGGGACTCGACGTCACCGGAAACAACGGCGAACCGGTGGCTGCCCAGACCCTGCGTTTTGACCACATCCGGGCTACCGGCACCCTGCTGCTTTTCTCCGGCATCATCACCATGGTGCTGTACCGGATCGCGGCGGGCCGCGGCCTACGCGTCTACGGAGAAACCCTGAAGCAGCTGCGCTGGACCATCCTGACCGTCTGCGCCGTGCTGGCCCTGTCCTTCGTGATGAACCTGTCCGGCCAGACCACCACCCTCGGGGTCGCCCTGGCCTCCGCGGGAAGCTTCTTCGCACTGCTTTCCCCGCTGCTGGGCTGGATCGGCGTGGCCCTTACCGGCTCCGACACCTCCTCGAACTCCCTGTTCGGCGCCCTGCAGGTAGCCGCTGCCAACGAAACCGGGCTGTCGCCCACGCTCATGGCCGCAGCCAACTCCTCCGCAGGCGTTATGGGCAAGATGCTTTCGCTGCAGAACCTGGCCATCGCCTCGGCCGCAGTGGGCCTGGAAGGGGCGGAAGGAACACTGCTGCGCAAACTCATCGGCTGGAGCCTTGGCCTGCTGGCGTTCATCACCGTGCTGATCTGGCTGCAGTCCACCTCGATTCTTGGCTGGATGGTCCCCTGATCCCTGCCCGAACCACCTCACCGAATTACAAGAACTACAAGGAGAAATCCCGTGAGCACGCACTCCCTCAACCCGGTTCCCGCTAACGCTGCCGGTTCCGGCAGTACCGTCCTAAGCGGTTTCCCCTCCGTCTCCTTCCTGGAAGCGGACCGGCAGCGGGTGAGCACGGACAGGTCCGGCTTCGTTCCGGAATCGCTGCCGGACGGCGTGGTGTTCGCCCGCACCGCGGACGACGTCGTCGCCACCCTCCAGTTGGCCACTCAACACCGCATACCCGTGGTTCCGCGGGGAGCCGGCACCGGGCTGGCCGCGGCGTCGTCCTCCCGTGCCGGCGAACTGGTGCTCGATGTTTCGGGCATGAACCGGATCCTGCGCATCGACCCCGTGGAGCAGCTGGCCGTGGTGGAGCCCGGAGTCCTCAACGCGGACCTCAATGCGGCCGCCGCGGAATACGGGCTCTTCTATGCACCGGATCCGGCGAGCACCGCCATCTGCAGCATCGGCGGCAACATTGCCACGAACGCAGGTGGCATGCGCTGCGCCAAGTACGGCGTCACCCGGGAATCGGTGCTGGCCCTGCGCGTGATCCTGGCGGACGGACGGGAACTGCGGACCGGCCGCGAAACCATCAAGGGTGTCAGCGGCTATGACCTCAACGCCCTGATGATCGGTTCGGAGGGGACCCTGGGTGTGGTGGTCGAAGCCACGCTGCGGCTGCGCCCGCTACCGGTGCATACCGCCACAGTGGCTGCATTCTTCCCGGATGTCACCGCCGCTGCCCAGGCCGCGTCCGCCGTCGTAGCCGCCCGGATCCAGCCGTCCGTGATGGAGCTGATGGACGGACAAACGCTGGAGGCGGTGGATATGGCCATGGGAACGGATTACCGCTCAAAGGGCGGAGCGTTCCTGCTGGTGCAGACGGACGGGTATGGGGCGTTCCTTGAGCAGGACGTGGTGATGGACGTCCTGACGACGCTGGGCAGCTGCGAAAGGGCCGTCGACGACGAGCACGCCGCCGCGCTGATCACTGCGCGCCGGGAAGCCATCCCCTCACTGGAGAAGCTGGGCCGGGTGTCGATCGGCGATATCGGCGTTCCCCGGGGACGGTTGGCGGAGGTGGTGACTGGGCTCGAAGAAATCTCCGCGCGCACCGGGGTCCGCATCTTCACCATCGCGCATGCCTCGGACGGGAACCTGCATCCCATGATCGTGCTGGATCCGGAGGATTCGGTGACCACCGGTCCGGCGAAAGCGGCCCTGGGGGAGATGTTCCACCTTGCCCACCGGCTGGGCGGCACCCTCACCGGCGAACACGGCATCGGGCTGCTCAAGCGGGACTGGCTGGAGGAGGAGCTGGGCGGGGTATCCCTGGAGGTCATGCACACCATCCGCACCGCCCTGGACCCGCTGGGTATCCTCAACCCGGGCAAGGCGCTCTAGGCCGGGTTGGCCCCCGCGGCCGGGGGTCGGCGCAACAGTGCCCCGGGAGCGGCGCGGTACCGCGGTTTCGGTGGTGCACGCCCCGGGCGGGGCCTACCCTGTGCAGTCCACCAGCTGTTTATCCCCATGAGGAGAGGCCATGCGCCGACTGCCCCTAGTTACTATTGCCGACAAACTGGAAAACGCGGGCTGGCTGGACCCTGCAGCCGGATGGGTGGCGAGGACCGTGAAGTCGGTGCTGCCCTGGCCTGCCGTGCGGGACGTCCTGCACGGCGTCCCCTTGGGACATCCCCTGCACCCCCTGATGATCGTGGTGCCGCTGGGAGCCTGGGTTTCCGCTGCCGTGCTGGACGTGCTGCCCGGTAACGAGCGGGCCGCCCGGACCCTGATAGGCGTGGGGGTAGCAGCGGCTGGTCCCACGGCGCTCGCAGGTGTCACGGACTTCTCCCAGCTGGATACCGTACAGCAGCGCACCGGAATTGTGCACCAGGCCGCCAACGCACTCGCCGTCGGCCTCTATTCCGCCTCCTGGGTGGTGCGGGGACGGGGCCGGACGGGACTGGGCCGGGTCCTGGCCTTCACCGGCCTTGCGGTCACCGGTGCCGGCGGCTTCCTGGGCGGACACCTTTCCTACCGCCAGGGTGCCGGAGTCAACCGCAATGAGGATTTCGCGGAGAAGGTGCCGGCAGGCTGGCACTCGCTGGGGCCTGCGGCTTCGTTCGCTTCCGGGGTTCCGCAGCCGGCCCGGCTCGGATCGGTCAACCTCATGGTGCTTAAACGGACCGACGGCGCCGCGGACGGTGCGGTTTCCGTCCTGGCGGGCACGTGCAGCCATCTCGGTGGACCCCTGCACGAGGGTGAGCTCCGCCAAGTGAAAAACGAGCTGTGCATTGTCTGTCCCTGGCACGGCAGCACGTTCTCCGTGCAGTCGGGCGAAGTGGTGCACGGACCGGCTACCTCCCCGCAGCCGGCTTTTTCCACCCGGATCCGGGACGGCCTGCTGGAAGTGAGCGTTAAGCCTTAAACCTGTCCGCTGCACTACGCAAGGAGCCTGCAATGCGCACAACTTCACTGGGAACCAATGGTCCAGAGGTCGGCGTCATCGGCCTGGGCTGCATGGGCATGAGCTACGCCTACGACATGAAGGCGGAACGTGACGACGAAACCTCCATCTCGGTAATCCGCGGAGCGATCGAACTCGGGACCACCCTGATTGACACCGCCGACGTGTACGGCCCCTACACCAATGAGGAACTCGTGGGCCGGGCGTTGAAGGACGGCTACCGGGAGCGGGTGGCGCTGTCTACCAAGGTAGGGCTGGAGGTCAGCAACGAGGCCCCGGCCGCCGGAACCATGCCCGGGCTGAAGAAGGACGGCCGCCCCGAGCACATCCGCGCATCCATCGATGCGAGCCTGCGCCGGCTCGGCACCGATCACGTGGACTTATACATCCTGCACCGGGTGGATCCGCAGGTGCCGCTGGAGGAATCCTGGGGCGCCATGGCCCACGTGGTCCGTGACGGCAAGGCCCGGGCCATCGGCCTGTCCGAGGCCAGCGTGGAACAGATCCGGCTGGCGCAGACGGTGCATCCGGTGACCGCCGTGCAGTCCGAACTCTCGCTCTGGACCCGGGACCGGCTGGCCGACGTCGTGCCCTACTGCGAGGAACAGGGTATGGCGTTCCTGCCCTTCTCGCCGCTGGGCCGCGGTTTCCTCACCGGCCGCTTCACCTCCTTCGATGACCTGCCCGCTGATGACATGCGCCGCAGGCTTCCGCGCTTCCAGCAGGAGAACTTCAAGGCAAACCTCGCCATTGTGCAACGGGTGCACGACGTCGCGGCACGGGTGGGGGCGACGCCCGCCCAGGTGGCGCTGGCGTGGACGGTGGCCCAGGGCCGGCGGGTAATTCCGATTCCCGGCACCAAGACCCCCAAATACCTGCGCGAAAACGTGGGTGCCGGGGACCTGGTGCTCAGCGGCGAGGACCTGGCATTGCTCAATGACGCACCGCAGCCGGAGGGCGCCCGGTACTGACCCGCCGGATCGCGTCAGGCCCCGCCCACTGCCGCCAGGTCCGCGCGGACCTGCTCGGGTATTGACGCCTTCCGGAATCGTTTGCACCGAGTGCAATGATGCACGTAGTGTAGAAACGTGCTGACCACCCTCCCGGTTGAAGACCGCCGCAAAGCGCTGAAAAGCCGCCACCGGCAGGACATTGTGGCTGCCGCGGCCGCGCTGATGGACGAGCGCCAGGCCACGGATTTCACCGTGGACGAGTTGGCGCAGCGCGCAGACGTTTCCCGCCGCACGGTGTTCAACCACTTTGCCTCCATCAACGACATTGTCTCGGAGGTCTGCAGCGACGTACTCAGCGCCGCCGTCGCCAGCCTGACCGCCGTCCCGGCGTCCGACGTCGGACGCCCGGCCGTGCTGGATGAAATTGCCGAGGCCTTCCGCAACGCGGACCTGGTGGCGCCCATGGCCTACCTGAACCGCGTGCTCGGCGACGGCGGGCCGGCAGTGACGGCACATCCCATGGCCCTGCGGGCCTTCACCGAACTCAGCGAACGGCTGTCAGCCGTGATGCTCAGCCGCCACCCCGAGGCCGACAAACTCAGCGTGCACCTTCTGGTGGGCGCCCTGACCAGCGGGCTTGGGGTGCTCTACCACCACTGGCATTGCGCCACCGGCGCCGTCGACACCCCGCAGTCCCGGCGTAGCTGGGCGCGGATGCTGGACCAGCTCCTTGAAACCGTCCGTACCGGCCATGCCGCCGGACCGGCCGGCCAAGCCGGCCAACCCTGCCCTAGTTCCGTAGTTTCCTCCAACCATCCCTCTAAAGGACAGACTCTCAATGGCTGAATTCCTCTACCGCCTCGGAGCAGCGGCAGCCCGCCGTGCGCGCACCGTGCTGGCGGCGTGGTTCGCAGTGCTCGTGGTGGCCGGCGTGGCCTTCACGCTCTTCAGCGGTACCCTCACCACCGCGTTCTCCATTCCCAACACGCCCACCACCCAGGTCACCGAACGCCTGCAGGAAAAGCTCCCGCAGGCATCGGGCGGCTCCGGCTCCGTGATGGTCCAGACGGAGGACGGCTCCCGCTTCACCGAGGCCCAGCAGCAGGAAATCACCGCACTGGTCAACAAGGCAGCCGAGATCGACGGCGTGGAAAACGTCATCGATCCGTTCGCCACCGAGGCGGACCGTGCCAAGCAGGGGCAGGAGCTCGAGGCAGGCCTGGCGCAGGTTGAGGCGGGCCGCGCCCAGATCGAGGACGGCCGCGCCCAGCTGGAGGCCGGGCAGGCCCAGCTCGACGCCGCACGGCAGCAGGCCGAAGCAGCCGGCACCCCCGCCGAAATGATGGCCGCACTGGACGCGCAGCAGGCCGAGCTGGATGCCAAGCGCGCGGAACTGGACGCCGGCAGCGAAGAGCTGGAAGCCGGAGCCGTGCAGGCCGAAGAGGGCGCAGCCCTGCTGGAAATGGCCAAGGAGATCCGTATGGTTTCCGAGGACGGCAGCGCCGCCATCCTGAACGTGACCTTCACGGAGTCACAGATGGAAATCCTGCAGGAAACCAAGGATGACCTGGTCGCTGCCTTTGAGGACGAACCCATTGACGGCGTAAAGGTGGATTTCTCCGCTGAAATCTCCGCCGCGGCTCCTGCACTCTTCGGCATCGGCGAAGTTGTTGGACTCGTCATCGCAGGAGTTGTCCTGTTTGTGATGCTGGGGACCCTGATCGGCGCCGGCCTGCCGCTGCTGACCGCCCTGATCGGCGTCGGCATCGGTGCCCTGGGCGCGCTGGCCTTCTCCGGCGTCGTCGAAATGGCGTCCGTGACCCCCGTGCTGGGCCTGATGCTTGGCCTGGCAGTGGGTATCGACTACGCCCTGTTCATCGTCAACCGGCACCGCCGGCAGCTCAAGACCGGCCTCACCCTGCAGGAATCCATTGCGCTGGCCAACGGCACCTCGGGCAACGCCGTGGTGTTCGCCGGTGCAACCGTCTTCATTGCACTGCTCGCCTTGAATGTCACGGGCATTCCGTTCCTGGGCCTCATGGGTACCGTGGGCGCGGCGTGTGTGGCCATCGCCGTACTGGTTGCCGTCACGCTGACCCCGGCCCTGCTGAAGCTCGTGGGCATGCGCATCCTCAGCCGCAAGGAACGCGCGGCCATCGCTCCTGCCGACGGCGCCGAGTCCAAGGAGGGCCGCCCGCAGCTCGCGGCGGCCAAGCCCATGTCCTCCGGCCGTGCAGTGGTGACGGTTATCGGCTCCATCGCCGCACTGCTGCTGCTGGCGGTGCCGTCCATGGACCTGCGGCTGAACCTGCCCGACGGTTCCGCCGAAGCGCACGACACCACCCAGTACCGGGCCTATGCGGCCGTCTCCGAGAAGTTCGGCGAGGGGCAGAACGGCCCGCTGCTGCTCGTAGCGGAGCTGCCCGGCGAGCCCAGCGAAGAAGAAGCGCTGGTGGCCCAGAACGAGATCGCCACCGCCATCTTCGACCAGGACGACGTGGCGGCAGTAGCCCCCATCGGTACCTCCGAAGACCGGAGCGTGGCTGCCTTCCAGGTCATTCCGGAAGAAGGCCCCACGAGCGAATCCACGGAGAACCTCGTGAACTCGCTGCGCGGCATGTCCCCGATTGAGGGCGAAAACGGCGACTACGAGATCGGCGTCGCCGGCTCTGCCAGCGGCAACATCGACATTTCCGAGAAGCTGGGTTCCGCCCTGCCGCTCTACCTCGGCGTAGTGGTGGGACTGTCCCTGCTGATCCTGATCCTGGTGTTCCGGTCCATCTTCGTTCCGGTGATCGCCACGCTCGGGTTCATCCTGTCCTACTTCGCCGCCCTCGGCGGCGTGGTGGCCATCTACCAGTGGGGCTGGCTGTCCGGGATCTTCGGGGTGGAAACCCCCGGCCCGATCCTGAGCTTCCTGCCGACCATCCTGGCGGGCATCCTCTTCGGCCTGGCCATGGACTACATGCTCTTCCTCGGCTCCGGCATGCGGGAGGCCTTCGTTCACGGAGCACCTGCACGCCTGGCCGTGGCCCAGGGCTTCCGCGCCGGCCGCTCGGTGGTTGCCGCGGCAGCCATCATCATGGCGTCCGTGTTCGGCGGCTTCATCTTCTCGCACAGCACGATGATCCGGCCGATCGGCTTTGCCCTGGCCTTCGGCGTCCTCGTTGACGCCTTCGTGGTGCGGATGCTGCTGATCCCGGCCCTGATGCACCTTGCCGGCGACAAGGCCTGGTGGCTGCCGAAGTGGCTGGACAAGATCCTGCCGGACGTCGACGTCGAGGGCGCTTCCCTGGAACGCCGCCATCCGCACGTCGATGAGAAGCACTCAGAGGTGGAGGAACCGGTCCGGAGCTAGTTCCGCCCGTTCCCTGGGAACAAAAAGGTGCCGCCCTTCCTTCGGGAAGGGCGGCACCTTTTTGTTCCGGGAATTGTGTTCCGGGAAGAGCGTGCCTAGACGGCGGCGGCTTCTTCGGCCGGAGCTTCCACAGACGCACGCGTGAGCAGCAGGAAGGACGCGGCGGCCAGGACCAGGAAGCCGAGCATGGCGACACCCATCGGCACGCCGGTCTCTTCGCCCCACAGGCCAACCAGCGGGGACACGAGGGCTGCCAGCAGGAACTGCAGCGAGCCCAGGAAAGCGGAACCGGTGCCGGCGTGGTGCCCGGCCTCTTCGAGGGCCAGCGCTGTGGCGTTGCCGAAGATCAGGCCCAGGGAACCCTGGAAGACGGCGAACAGCACCAGGGTGGGGACCGTCGGGGTGCCGTTGGATACCGAAATGAGCATGCCGGCGGCCGCCAGGACGGCGACGGACAGGCCAATGGCGATCATCAGGCGGTACGGTGCCTTGCCCGCAAGGGCGGCAGCTACGGCACTGACGATGGTGATGGCCACGGCGTTCATGGCGAACACGAGGGAGAACCGGGTCTCGGACATGCCCAGGATGTTCTGGATGACGAACGGGGAGGCGGCGATGTACGCAAAGAGTCCGGCGAAGGAGAAGCAGAAGGTCAGCAGGTAACCGGTGTAGTTGCGGTTGCGGAGCACTTCACCCGCCACGCGGAAGGTGGCCTTGAGGCCGCCGCGGTTGCGGTCTGCCTCGGGCAGGGTTTCCTTCACGCCGAACAGTGCGCCCAGGAACATCAGCAGGACCAGGACCGCGAGGACCCAGAACACCATCCGCCAGCCGCCGGCAGCGATGATGCCGCCGCCGGCCAGCGGGCCGATCACGGGGGCAATGACGCTGATCATGGTCAGCACACCCAGCAGCTTGGCGGCTGCTGCTCCGCGGGAGGTGTCGGAGACAATGGCACGCGCCAGCACAATGCCGGCGGCGCCGCCAAGGCCCTGCAGGAAGCGGGCGGTGGCCAGGATTTCAACGTTCGGTGCAACGGCGCAGAGCACGGTCGCCAGCAAGGCAACGAAGGAGCCGATCAGCAGCGGCTTGCGGCGGCCGACGCCGTCGGAGAGCGGGCCGATGACCAGCTGACCGAGGGCCAGGCCCACCAGGAACGCCGTCATGGTGAGTTGGATGCCGGTGGCGCTGGTGTTCAGGTCATGCGCCATGTGCGGGAAGGCCGGCAGGTACATGTCGATGGACAGCGGGGCCACTGCGGTGAGCAGGGCCAAGATGCCCGTCAGCATGCCGGCGTTGGGCCGCTTGGAGGGCGGTGCGGGGAGCGTGGTGCTCGTCATGAAAAACCTTCTTCTAAAACCGTGTAAGTGCCGAGCGAGCATAGCATATGTAGACATATATATTCTAAGATATGCGCTAGGATCGTTGGCATGACGAACGACGGCGCGCCGGCGGCAACGCGCGAAATTGCGGACCTGCTGCGCGATCTTTCCTGGAACATCCACCGGAAGGCGCCCGAGATCACCGGGATCGAACCGCTGCCCAACACTGAGCTGGCCGTGCTCAAGCATGTGCTGGACAACCCGGGCCTGACGGTCACGGAACTTGCCCGGCTGATGGGGCTCAAGCAGAGCAATGCCAGCGCCGCCGTGCGAACGCTGGCGGAGCGCGGGCTGGTGACGCGGTCGGGCAGTCCGACGGACCGGCGCGTCAGCCTCCTGTTGCCCACCGAGGAGGCACGGGCGCAGAACGAGGTCATTGCCCACGCCTGGGCGGGCCCTATCCGTGCCGGCATCGAGCGGCTGACTGTCGAACAGCGGGAAGCGCTGGCGGCGGCGTCGGAGGCGCTGGTTGCCTTGAACCGCGCCATGCAGTCCCGGGGCTGAACGTCTGCTGCCACTGTGTGCAGTTGCAGGCGGTTTAAACCGGCTGCAGAAATGTAAACCGGCGGCCGGAATTCCCGTGACAGCCGGCGGGATGGGGACCTAAGCTTCCCGCCATGGCTATCGCACGCGTTCCCAATACAGTTATCGACTGCCCGGATCCCGAGGCACTCGCCACCTTCTACGGCGCGCTGCTGGACTGGAAGGTGGGTGTGGACGACGACGGCTGGGCGGACATCACCGACGTCACCGGCCAGCGCTTCGCCTTCCAGCGGGTGGAAAACTACACACCGCCGGCCTGGCCCGGCCAGGACGTTCCCCAGCAGATGCATATCGACGTCGATGTGGACGACCTGGATGAGGCGGAAGCCGCCGTGCTCGCCCTCGGCGCCACCAAGCACGAGTACCAGCCGGGGGATACTTTCCGGGTGTTCCTTGACCCGGCCGGCCATCCGTTCTGCCTCTGCGTCGGCTGGCAGGATGACTGAAATTCCCGTGACAGCCGGCGGCAGGGTGCTCTAAGGTTCCAGCCATGGCTATTGCACGAGTACCCAGCACAGTTATCGACTGCCCGGATCCCGAGGCACTCGCCATCTTCTACGGCGCCCTCCTGGACTGGAAGGTGGACCTGGACGGGCACGACGGCGACTGGACCGAAATCTCCGACGTCACCGGCCAGCGCTTCGCTTTCCAGCGGGTGGAAAACTACACTCCGCCGGTCTGGCCGGGCCAGGATGTTCCCCAGCAGATGCATATCGATGTCGATGTGGACGATCTGGACGAAGGGGAAGCGGCGGTCCTCGCGCTTGGAGCAACCAAACATGAGCACCAGCGGGGAAGGACCTTCCGCGTGTTCCTGGATCCGGCAGGTCACCCCTTCTGCCTCTGCCAGGCCTAGCCGGCCGGGGCGGCCGGCGCCGCGCAGATTAGCGGCTGAGGTTGTCCTCCAGTGTGGCAGTGTGCGCGGCAAGCCGGGCGAACGCGCCCTCGGCGGCCCGCAGCTCGGCCGGAGTGCCCGCCTCGATGACCCGGCCGGCGTCGAGCACCACCACCTGATCCGCGTTCTCCACGGTGGAGAGCCGGTGCGCGATGGTCAGCGTGGTGCGCCCGGCGGACAGCCGCTCCAGGGCCAGCTGAACCTGCGCCTCGGTGGTGTTGTCCAGCGCCGAGGTGGCCTCGTCCAGGACCAGCACCGGCGGATTGCGCAGGATGGTGCGGGCAATGGCGAGCCGCTGCTGCTCCCCGCCGGAGAATCGGTGGCCGCGCGCACCCACCAGGGTGTCCAGGCCGTCCGGCAGGGTACCGACGCTGTCGGCCATCTGCGCGGCGGCAAGCGCGGACCAGAGCTGGTCGTCACTGGCGTCCGGATCGGCCAGCAGCAGGTTTTCGCGGATGGAGGCGTGGATCAGGTAGGTCTCCTGCGAGACGACGCCGACAATCCGGGCGAGGTCCTCGGGGGCCAGATCGCGTACATCCACGCCGTCGATGGTGACGCGGCCCGAGCCGGTGTCATTGAGGCGCGGCAGCAGGGACGCCAGGGTGCTCTTGCCGGAGCCGGTGGGGCCGACGACGGCGGTGGCGGTCCCGGCGGGCAGCGTCAGGTCGATGCCGTGCAGGACTTCGGTGCCGTCGTCGTACGCAAAGTGCACGTCCTCGAACCGCACGTCGCCGCGCACGGTTGCCGGATCCAGCCGGACCGGGTTTTTCGCCGGGCGGATCTGCGGCTCAAGGTCCAGGTACTCGAAGATCCGGCTGAAGAACGCCAGCGCGGTCACCCACTGCACACCGATGTTCAGCAGCCCCATGACCGGCCGGAAGATGCCGGCCTGCAGTCCGGTGAACGCCACTAGGGTGCCGATGGTCATGCCGCCGCTGGTGGCGGGGAAGCCGGCGGCGAGGTAGATGACGGCCGGAATGGCGGCGAAGACAATCTGCATGGTGGCCATCCGCCAGCGCCCGGCGAGCTGGCTGCGCAGCTCCAGTCCCACCAGGGTTTCGGAGCGGGCGCGGAACCGGTCGGCGTCGCGCGGAACGGTGCCCAGCGTTTTGGCCAGCCGGACGCCCGAGACCGAGAGGCCCTCTTCGACCTGGGTGTGCAGGGCGGCGAGCTCGCGCTGGCGTTCGTCGGTGACGTCGCGGCGGATCATCGCCACCCGGCGGGAGAGCCAGATGGCCGGCGGGAGCACCACCAGCGAGATCAGGCTCAGCCCGGGGGAGAGCGCCACCATCGCGACGGCGGTGGCGACCGCCGTCGTGAGGTTGGAGGCCACGCCCGTGGCGGTGGTGGTGACCACGGACTGCATGCCGGAGATATCGTGCGTGAGCCGGGACTGCACCTCCCCGCCGCGGGTGCGGGTGAAGAAGCCGAGCGACTGGGCCTGCAGATGGGTGAAAAGATTCACGCGCAGGGTATGCATAACGCGCTGGCCCATGCTGGTGGCCATCCAGGTCTGTACGACGCCGATGGCGGCGGTCAGGGCGGCCACGCCCACCATGGAAGCGGTCAGGAACAGCAGCAGCCGGGTGTTGCCATGCGGCAGTGCGTCATCAATCACCGCGCGGACCAGGAACGGCTGTGCCAGGCCGACCACCGACGAGGCGGTGATCAGCAGGACGACGACGGCGATGGCACCCTTGTGCGGGGCGAATAGTGCGGCGATGCGCCGCAGGTGAACCGGATGCCGGTTCAGTTGCTTTTGGTCGGCGGGATTCAGCTTGGCGGGGCCGCGGCCGCCGCCTGGTCCTCTGCCGCTTCCGGGGCCTTCGGGGGCCGCTTCGGGAACAGCCATGGTTCCTCCTGTCGCTGCCGGGAGATGCGATTCGGCAGCTAATGCAGAGGTTACCTCATTATGTGGTTACCGCGAAATGGGTAGACTGTTTTCATGACTGATGCTTCTGCCGATCCGGCGGCCCTGGGGGAACTGATGCATACGGCGTTCCGCGGACTGCGGAAGCGCTGGATGCAGCAGCTGGCCCCGTACGACCTGACGCCGCACCAGTTCCGCGCGCTGAGCGCGGTGGCACGGGCAGCGGGGCACGGGGGCGGGGTGCACGGCGGGGCGCACGGGGGCGCACCGGACACGGCCGGGGTCGACTGTGAGCCCGGGCTGCGGCTGAAGGAACTGGCGGAGCGGCTGCGCATTGCCCCGCGCTCGGCCACGGAGGTGGTGGACCAGTTAACCGCCAAGGGGCTGGTGGAGCGCCGGGCACATCCGACCGACCGTCGGGCTACCCTGCTGACGCTGAGCGAGGCAGGGGAGCGGCTGCGGGAAACGGTGCTGGCAGACCGGAAGCGCGAGGCGGACGAGTTCTTTTCCGTTCTGGAGCCGGGGGACCGGGCGGAGTTGGCGCGGATCCTGGGCGAGCTTGGCGGGAGTAGGGATGGATAATTCCCGGCACGCAAACACGATGGAAAGCTAAGCAACCTGATTTTCTCCTGTGGGGGTCGTTCTGTTAGATTTCGAACGGGGAATTCCACGCGTTGCTGCGTGCCTTCCTTGGCAGCAATTTGCTGGTGATTGAACAAAGTCTCGATATATAAGGTCTCTACTTCATGTGTAAAACGAGCGGTAAGCCCCTCGCCCGGGCTGGTGTCGCAGCCCCGGCACGGCCCGCACTCAGTTCCTCGCCGCCCCCGGAAGAATCCGCCCGAGGATGAATGCGCAGGCAGTAATCCAGCGCAACAACGTCCGGGTGCTTGGACGTCCAGATGGCCCTGTGCTGCTGCTGGTTCAGGGCTTTGGCTGCGACCAGGTGATCTGGGACCCGATCCTGCCGGCGTTTACGGACGCCTACAAAGTGGTGCTGTTTGATCATGTCGGAACCGGGGCGGCCGATCCGGAGGCTTACAACGAAGCAAAATACGCTGATCTGGAAGGTTATCTGGGCGACCTCATCGAGGTGCTGGATGCCTTGGATGTGCAGGACGCCACCATCGTGGGGCACAGCATAGCCGGCACCATGGCACTGGCCGCCTCGGTGCGCAGCCCTCGGATTGCATGCCTCATCCTGCTCTGCACGTCGCCCTGCTACCTCAACGACGAGGGTTATTCGGGTGGATTCGCCCCCGGTGACATCCAGAAGGTTATTGATGCGGTGGAGGCCAACTACCCCCTCTGGGCGAGGACGATGAGCGCGGGCATAGCGGGAGCGGATGCAGGCCCGGAGGTCAATGACATGCTGGCGGACCGGCTGTGCCGGTTGCATCCGGAGTACGTGCGGGACTTCCTGCGAATGAGCTTCGCCACGGACATCCGGCACCTGCTGCCCCAGGTGTCCGTTCCGGCCCTGGTCCTGCAGCCGCGGGCCGACCCGCTGACCCCGGAAGCGGCGTCGTTGTACCTGCACCAGCATCTCCCCGGCAGCACGCTTGTGGAACTGGAAACGCGCGGCAACATGCCGCACATCATCAACCCCCGAGAGACGGCCGAGGCCATCCTCCAGTACCTGCCGACGGTTCAGGCATGACCGGCGCGACCAGCGCAGCGGCGGATGGTCCGCAGGCCGGCGACGGCGTGTACGAGGAGCACTTCCATGCGGCGGCTTCCGGGTACCTCGTCCTCACCACGGACGGTACGATCCTGGATGCCAACCAGACGCTGGCCTCCTGGACCGGGCATTCCCGGGAGGGGTTGCTCGGAGGCAACATCATTGACCTGATGCCGTTGGCCGACCAGGTGGTCTTCACCTCCTACGCCGTACCGCAGCTGGCCGTGGCGGGATGCTTCAACGAAATGGCGGCGGAGCTGGTGTCCGCAGACGGGGACCTGATTCCGGTTCTCCTCTCCGGCGTGCGCACGGAGGAAAAAGACGCCCGAGACGGGGCCGGCGTGGACCGGATCGCCGTCTTTAACGCCTCTGAACGCAGGCTCTACGAGCGGGAGCTGGTGGCTGCCCTGCGCAAAGCCGAGGCGGCTGAAGCAGCGCGGGCCGCAGCGGAAGAAGAAACCCGGGAAAAGCAGAAGGCACTGGAGGAGAAAGACCTCGTCCTGCAGGCGAATCTGGCGAAGAGCAGGGAGCGCGAAGCCTTACTGGAAACGGTGCTCAACACGATCGACGTCGGCCTGCTTGTGGTGGATGCGCAGGGCCGGACCATGCTGACAAACGCCCATCTCCAGTCCGCCTGGAACAGGGTCCAAGGGGACATCGCCCCGGGCGGGGACCGGCCGATTTTCGGTCCGGACCGCGTCACGCCCCTGTCCGATGTCGAGAGTCCGGTGAGGCGGGCCGTCGCGGGTGAGTCCTTCTCGAACCGGTTGGTATGGTTCGGGTCCTTGGACCGTGGAAACCAGCTGGCCCTCAATGTCTCCGCCCGGCCCATCAGGGCGGAAGGGGTGGTTTCCGGATCGGTGATCGTCTACAGCGACGTCAGCCGGTTGGTCCATGCCGTCGCGGCCCAGGAGGAATTCGTGGCGAGTGTGTCCCACGAACTGCGGACCCCGCTGACTTCGATCATGGGTTACCTTGACCTCGCACTGGACGAGGAGGGACTGTCCCCGGTGGTGACCTCGGCGCTGAATGTTGCGCTGCGCAACTCGGAACGGCTGTTGGCGCTGGTGTCCGATCTGTTGTCCGTAGCGTCCGGTGCTACCAAAATGGACCGCCGACCGGTGAATCTGGCCGAAATCGTGCGGGCAGGCGTGGTGTCGGTATCCCCGAAGGCTGCTGCGGGACGGGTGGACCTGGTGTCGGAGATTCCGGTCTCGCTGACTGCTGATGCGGATCCGCAGCGACTGGCACAGGTGGTCGATAACCTGCTGTCCAACGCCGTGAAGTACTCGCCGGACGGGGGAACAGTGACAATCCGCCTCTGCAAGGACGAGCACGCGGTCCGCCTTTCCGTGGCAGATACCGGGATCGGAATGAGCGAGGCCGAACAGGAAAAGGTCTTTACCAAGTTCTTCCGGTCCCGCCGCGCTGTTGCCTCGGCTGTGCCCGGGGTCGGCCTGGGCCTGGTGATCACCAAGAACATTGTGGAATCGCACGGGGGAAAGCTGAGCTTCGTCAGCAGTCCGGGGCAGGGAAGCGAGTTCACGGTGTCCCTGCCCCTGGCGGCGGAAACCGCTGCCGGAATCAGTTCCGCTCGTTGAGCTTCTTCAACAGGTCGGTAAGGTTCTGCAGCTCGGTCGAAGTCCAGCTCCCGAGCCGGTCCCGCAGGAGGGCCCGCTTCGCAGAGTGGGCGTTCTCGTAGCGGACCCGACCTTCCGGAGTCAGATTCAGCAGCTGGACCCGCCCGTCGGCAGGGTTCGCCCGGCGGACCACCAGGCCCAGGGTTTCCAGCTGGGACACCGTCCGGCTGAGCAGGGCCTTGTCCACCTGAAGCGCCTCGGCCACGCTCCCCTGCGGACATTCCCCGCCGCGGTACAGGGTCATCAACACCGTGAACCCCAGCGGCTGCAGGCCCGGATGGACCGCCGCGGCGGCATCCTTGAACGTCCCCCGCGCGGCGGCAAGCATCATGGAAAACTCGCGTTCCACTTCCAGGACGGCGGACTCGAAGGTGATGCTGTCAGCGTCCCCGGCTGCCGACGTCGTCACCCTATGCGTTGTTCTTTCCGGCCGGAACATCCTTCCCCGCAGAAACGTCCGGATCCTGCCCGGCGGCCTCTTCGGACACGGCAGCTACCGTCTCTGCAGTAGTCCCGGAGTCCTTCCCGGACGCCGCAGCAGCTTCTTCTGCCTGCATCTTCTCGTGCCGGGTCAGGCTGCCCAGCGGCAGGTTCGGCAGGAAGAGCACAGCCAGCAGGGTCAGGACGCCCAGCGGAGCGGCGATCATGAAGATGTGCGCCACCGAGGAGCCGTACACCGATTCCACAATGAGACGCACGGATTCGGGCAGGGAATTCACATCCGGGATGCTGCCGGAGGCCAGCGATGCGGCGACCGCCTTGCCCTCCTCGCCCAGCGCGCCGATGGCAGCCGTCAGTTCGCCCTGCTTCTCGGCCAGCCGGTCGGTCACCTGGGTGGCCAGCACCGCGCCCAGCGCGGACACACCGACGGTGCCGCCGATAGTACGGAAGAAGTTGATGCTGGAGCTGGCGACGCCGAGATCCCGGGTGGAAACGTCGTTCTGCACCACGAGCACGAGGTTCTGCATCACCATGCCCACGCCGGCGCCGAGCAGGAACATGTACAGGGAGACGAGCCCGAAGTTCGTGTCATATTCGATGGTGCCCATGAGGACAAGGCCCACCGTCAGCAGCACGGACCCGACCACCACGTAGGCCTTCCACTTGCCGCTCTTGGTGATCATCCGGCCCACAATCGTGGAGATAATCAGCAGGCCGGCCATCATCGGGATGGTCATCAATCCGGACATGGTCGCAGATGCGCCGCGGGCCAGCTGCATGTACTGGGACAGGAACACGGTGGTGCCGAACATGGCGACGCCGACGGCGAGGGACCCGACCACCGCGAAGGTGAAGGTCCGGTTGCGGAACAGAGTCAACGGGATCAGCGGCTCCGGGGCCTTCAGTTCCACGGTCACGAACGCGGCCAGGCCCAGCAGCGAACCGCCGACCATCCATGCGGTGGCCGCACTGGCCCAGCCGAAGTCCGTGCCGACCAGGGAAACCCAGATGAGCAGGCAGGACACGGATGCCGAAAGCAGCACGATGCCGGCGTAGTCGATCTGCACCTTCCGCTTCTTCAGCGGCGGCAGGTGCAGGGTCTTCTGGATCATCACCAGGGCGACGGCGGCCAGCGGCACGGCGACGTAGAAGTTCCAACGCCAGTTGACGGTGTCCGTGATGACGCCGCCGATCAGAGGACCGCCCACCGTGGACAGGGCCATCACGGCGCCGAACAGGCCCATGTACCGGCCGCGTTCCCGCGGCGAGACAATGTCCGCCATGACAATCTGGGTCAGCGCGCCGAGACCGCCGGCGCCGATGCCCTGCACCACGCGCATGGCGATCAGCCAGTCGGTGTTGTGCGCGAAACCTGCCGCGGCGCTGGCGACAATGAAGATGATCAGGGCCAGCTGGACCAGGACCTTGCGGTTGAGCAGGTCTGCGAGCTTGCCCCAGATCGGGGTCGAAACCGCGGTGGCCAGCAGGGTGGCGGTGACCACCCAGGTGAAGGCGGCCTGGTCGCCGTCGAGGTCCGAGATGATCACCGGCAGCGAGGTGCTCACCACCGTGTTCGCCAGCATCGAGACGAACATGCCCAGCAGCAGGCCGGTCAGGGCCTGGAGAACGGCACGGTGCTTGCGTTTTGCTTCAGCCCGCGCCTCGGCTCGGGTTGCGGGGGCGGCGCCCTGCGGGGCAGGGGAAACGGACATGGGGTACTCCAAAAAGCCGAACGACGGTTAAAGGTTGATTTAAATCAACGGTACGTCCGGGGTTTTTGCTGCCTTGACCAGATGCGCCCCTCGGTGACTGATCTCATGGGGAAAGGTGATGAGGTCGTCTTCCGGCTGTGGGGTCGGAGCGCGCAGCGGTGAAGCCGGGCACAATGAAGGGTGGCCGAGATTCCGTTTTCCAAGGGGCACCGATGAGCAATACCGTGCATGGTTCGTCCACCTTCCCGCCGCGCCACCCGGGTCTGGAGCCGCGCTTCCGGGTGTCCCGGGAGGCGCTGCGTGCCTCCCTCTGGTTCTGGCCCACCTGCGCCTCGCTTGCAGCGGTGCTGCTGACCCTGCTGCTGTTGCAGGTCCGCCCGGGTGACGACGTCGCGTGGGCACGCTGGATCTGGCCGGCCGGCGTCGATGCGGCGAGCAGCCTGCTGCAGACCGTGGCCACCAGCGTGATGACGGCAGCGACCGTGACGTTCTCCCTGACCGTGGTGGCATTGCAGCTGGCCTCGCAGCAGTTTTCGCCCCGGCTGCTGCGCGAGTTTGCTCGGGATGCCCGGACCCAGACCGTCCTGGGCGTGCTGATGGGAACGTTTATGGCGTCCGTCACCGGCCTCTACGGGATGGAGGTGGACCGCTCCGTCCCGGTGCTGGTGGTGGGCCTGGTCTACGTGCTGGGGATTGCCAGCGGCGTGGTGCTGCTGCTGTTCATCGGGCACATCACCCGGTCGCTGCGGGTGGACACCATGATGCTCAACGCGCATCAGGGCTGCCTGGCGGTGCTGCGTGAAACCTATCCCGCATCCGATACCGGCGAGGTGCAGGACTTTCCCCGGCCCGACGGCGGCACTCCTGTGCCGGTCGGCCGCAGCGGCATCGTGCAGGCAGTGCACGCGAAGCCCCTGGTCCAGATGCTGCACGAACACGGACTGACTCTGCGGATGGAGGTGCAGCCGGGCGACCATGTCACCATCGGCACGCCGGTGGCCCGGGTCTGGAGCGACGACGGCGGCCCGGTCCCGCTGGGTGCCGTGCGCGAGTCCCTGGCGGGTGCACTGGAAATCGGCTATGAACGGACACCTGAGCAGGACGCCGCGCTGGGGCTGCGCCAGCTGACCGACATTGCGGTCAAGGCCATTTCCCCAAGCATCAATGATCCGATCACCGCCGCCCACGCGCTGGGCTACTGTGCCGATCTGCTGGTGGACATCTCGCGCCGGCGGCTCGGCCCCGAAGGGCAGGAAGATAACGACGGGGTGCTGCGCCTGGTCACTGTGGGCCGTGACTACCGGTACTTCTTGGACCTGGTCTGCGGGCCGGTCCGCCGCTTCGCGGATTCCGAACCGATTGTGCTCACCGCCGTGCAGCGCCTGCTGCGTGACTGCGCGGCCACTGCCGTCAATGAGAACCAGCGCGAGGAGATCCGTCGGCAGTCCTCGCTGGTGCTCGAGAACACCTCGCGGACCCTGGCGGTGGCTGACGGACAGGAAGTCCGCGACATGGCCCGCCGGGTGGAGGAGGCCCTGGCCGGGGACCTGGAAGCCGCCTTCGGTGACCGGGCGGGGGAAACCCGCTCGGTTTAGGGCAGCAGTTCCATGGCCAGGACAAAAACGCCCATGGCCAGCACGAAGAACCCGAAGCCCCGCCGCAGCGCGGCCTCCGGAATACGCCCGACCAGCCGGGCACCGATGAGCGATCCGATAATCGCCGCAGCGGTGACACCGCCCACCAGCGCCCAGTCCAGGGACACGGTGGTGAGGTAGCCGGCGAGGCCTGCAAAGGACTTCATGGAAATGACCACCAGCGAAGTTCCCACCGCCACGGGCATGGAAAGCCCGCCCAGCAGGGCCAGTGCCGGGACCACCAGGAAGCCGCCGCCGGCTCCCACCAGGCCGGTCACCAACCCCACCACCAGGCCTTCGACAATGACCTTCCCCACCGGAAGCTCCTTGCTATGCGATTCCGCGGACCCGCCCCTGCGTCCGCGGATCATCGCCACCGAGGTTGCGATCATCATCAGGGCGAAGGCGACCATCAGCACCACTCCCGGTATCCGCCCGCCAAGCAGGCCCCCTGCAAACGCCCCTGCCATCCCCGCCGCGCCGAAGAGCAGCCCGGTGCGCCACTTCACCCGACCCTTGCGGGCGTGCCCGACGGCGCTGAAGGCCGAGGTCACGCCAACCACGAAGAGCGACGAGGCGATGGCCTCGCGGGGGCTCATGCCGGCCACGTAGGTCAGGATCGGGACGGTGAGGATGGACCCGCCCCCGCCAAGCAGGCCGAGCGAGAGCCCGATCAGCACGGAAAGCAGGAGGGTCGCGGCGAGGGTAACAGTCATGGATGGTGTCCTTGGAAAGGGGAGCGGCGGTGGGGCAGGCGGGTTAGCGGGCGGCGGGCAGCTGGCTGATGGCCGACTGCGCCGTGGGTTCGGACGCCGCCTTGTTCCAGGGCATCTTCGACAGGGCCTGGCCCATGGCGCAGGTGTTGGTCGCAGCGGAGAACGTCAGCCCGGCGCCGATTCCCCCGGCCAGCAGCCGCACCTTGGGGGACACGAACCGGCCGCCGGCGAGGCCGGCGATCACCAGGGAGCCTGCGGCCATGCGGACCTGGCGTTCCAGCGACCAGCGCTGTGCGCCGCGGACGACGTCGCCGCCGGCCGCCGCGAACGCGGGCACACCGCCGGTGAGGACCCGGGCGTTGGTGACGGCCGCACCGGCGAGGCGCCCGCGGGCCTGTTCGGCGCGGACGCCGGACTGGCAGACCAGCACCACGCGGTCGCCCAGGCGTTTGGCCAGTTCATCGGTGTGCTCGGACAGCAGCGGCAGCGGCACGTTGTAGGAGCCCCGGATGTGCATGCTTTCAAACTCGGCGGCGGAACGGACGTCGAGGACCACGAGGTCTTCGTACCGGCCCATCCAGTTCTGCAGGGTGGCGGCGTCGAGCTCGGTTACGGGGGAAGCGGAGGAGGCCATGGGCCCTCATTTCTGTAGATAGGTAGTTCTGCGGGAAACGCCGGAGCGAAACCCCTGGGGGTATACTTCCGGTAAGAAAATCACCACCGGAGGAGAAGTCCATGCAGCTGGATAACAACGAACTCGCACCCGTCATCAACCGGCTGAAGCGGGCTCAGGGACAGCTGACCGCGGTTACCCGCATGCTCGAGGAGGGGCGGGACTGCAAAGACATCGTCACGCAGCTGGCAGCTGTGTCGAAGGCGCTGGACAAGGCGGGATTCGCAATCATCGCGGCCGGCCTGGAGCAGTGCCTGCTCAACGATGACGGCTCGATGGACAAGAAGGACCTGGAAAAGCTCTTCCTCTCCCTGGCCTAGGCGGCAGGGGCGGCGGTTCGCCGGCCGCCCCTGCCAGCGGAAATCAGCTGTTGATACGGGCCTGCATGCCGGACCAGCCGGCGTAGCTGCCGTCCAGTTCGACGACGTCGTACCCGGCCCGGCGCAGGGCGCTGGCGGCCACGGAGTTGCGCACGCCGCTCTGGCAGTAGGTCACGATGGTGCCCTCGTCCGGCAGCTGGTCCAGGTTCCAGAGCACCCGGCCGGCGCTGAGCTGCTTCGAACCGGGGATGTGTCCGGCGGTGTGCTCGGTGCGGTTGCGGACATCAAGGACCAGGGCTGCGTCAAAGCCTTCCAGCTCCTCCGGCTGGATCAGGCGCGGCAGAGTCTGCGGCAGGCCGTCCATGGTGGTGGCGAAGCCGGCCACCCGGTCAATGCCGACCCGGACCAGGTGGTCCCACATCTCCTGTGCAGAGCCCTGATCGGCGGCGAGCAGCACCAGCGGGCGGTGGTCGGTTTCGGGGTCCACGGCCCAGGCTCCGAAGCTGGCGGTTTTGGTGCCGGCGGGGATATTCACCGATCCGGTCACGGTTCCCTTGTGGACCTCTCCGTTCGAGCGGGTGTCCACGAAGGTGAGGGTGTCCTGCGCCAGGCCGCGGGCGACGTCGTCCGCGGACAGTTCCTGCAGCGGGGCGCGTTCGCCCATCACGGCCGGACCCTGCCGGTTTTCGCGCTTCATCCTGCCGAAGTAGGCGTGCGCATCAGGCTGCCCGTCGAGCAGTTCATCCACGAAGCCCTGCTCGTCATTGGCGGCAAGGTATTTGCCCCACCACGCGTAGAGGCGTTCGTAGCCCACGGTGGTGGAGGGGAGTGCGCCGAGCGCCTTGCCGCAGGCGCTGCCCGAGCCGTGGCCGGGGTAGACCTGCACGTGGTCGGGCAGGGTCAGGAACTTTTCCTGCAGACTGCGGAAAATCTGCCGGGCGCCTTCGAAGCGGGTGTCCACGCCGCCGGCGGCTTCATCCAGCAGGTCGGGGCGGCCCAGGTCTCCGGAAAAAACGAAGTCGCCGGAGAGCAGGTAGCCGGGTTCGCTGCTGAAGGCGCCGTCGGTGACCAGGAAGGAAAGATGTTCCGGCGTGTGGCCCGGGGTGTGCAGGGCCTGGAGGGTGATGTTGCCGAGGGGAACCGTGTCGCCGTCGTGTAGGCGGGCCGCCTCGAAGCGGTACTGCCAGTCCGTGCCGCCCTCGCCGGAAACGTACATTTCGGCGCCGGTGGCGGCCGCGAGCTCGCGGGTGCCGGAGAGGTAATCGGCATGGATGTGTGTCTCGGTGACCGCGACAATGCGCATGCCGTTGGCGGCGGCGAGCTCCAGGTAGGTGTTGATGTCGCGGCGGGCGTCCACCACCACGGCTTCGCCCTGGCGCTGGCAGCCGATGAAGTAGCTTGCCTGGGCCAGGTCCTCGTCATAGATGCGTTCGAGCAGCATGGAATCTCCTTTGTGGGGTTTTTAGACACCCCCGGGGGTATCCGTCCTGCTTCGACGGTAATACCCAGGGGGGTATGTCCGCAAACCCGAGGGGTGCGCTTTGCATACCCTAGGGGGTATCTGCAACCATGGTGGAGGGACGCAATGTCCGGTAGGAATACGAGCCAAGGAACAAGCAAAATGTGCCGAGCAGTAAAGTGCCGCAAATGCGGCAAGACCACGTGGGCCGGATGCGGAAACCACGTTGACCAGGTGATGCGCGGGGTGTCGAAGGCGGACCGCTGCAGCTGCGGCGGGGACGCCGGAAAAGCTACGGCCGGCGCCCAGCCGTCCGGCGGCTGGCTCGGGAAACTGTTCGGCCGGAAGTAAGCAGGACCGGCCGGGGCAAGCCGAGCCTCCGGCCACCGCAGGTGCGGCTGTGGCAGGCTGTGGCCATGGAAACCACCACCGGCATTCCCCCATGGCCTTCGGCCGAGCCGCAGTATGCCAACGTGAGGCTGCGCGCGTTCCGGGACACCGACGTCGGGATGGCCATGGAGCTGGCCCAGGACAAGTACGTCCCCACGGTGGGGAGCCTTCCGGCGCGGGCAACCCACGGGCAGGCCTTGGAGTGGCTGGAACAGCAGCGGCAGCGGCACGCCGCGGGAACAGGCTTTTCCTTTGCCGTCGCGGATGCCGAAACCGATCAGTGCGTGGGGCAGATCGGACTCTGGGGGTGGGAGCTGCAGCACGGCCGTGCCCAGGCCGGCTACGGCATCATGCCAACCGCCCGGGGGCACCGGTTTGCTGCCAACGCCCTGCGGGCACTGCTGGAATTCGCCTGGACTATTCCGGAGCTGCACCGCGTGGAGGCGTACATCGAGCCGTGGAACACCGCCTCGATCCGTTCGGCCGAACTCGCGGGTTTTGCGCAGGAAGGACTACTGCGCAGCTACATGGAGATTTCCGGGCAGCGGCGGGACCTGCTGATCTATGGAGCGGTCAGGGGACACGAGGGGTAGCCGGCGCCGGGACGGCGCATTCGCAATCATCCTTTCCGACGCAACCGCGGCCCCATCCGTTGACTCCCCGCCCCGCGGAAGCGGACAGTTGAGGCATGCCAGGCATCGCCGCACCCCTCTGGGATTCTCTGACCGGGACCGTCCAATCGGGCTGGTGTCCGGGACTGGTGGCAGGGGTCCGGATCAACGGGCAGACCGAAATCTTCGCCACCGGCTCGCTGGGACTCGACCAGTCCGAGCCGATGGCCGAGGACACTCCGTTCCGCATCTCCTCGCTGAGCAAACTGTTCGGCGGCGCCCTGGCCATGAGCCTGGTGGCCGACGGCGCGCTGGGATTGAATGACGAGGCCGGACGGTGGCTGCCGCGGCTCGCAAACCTGCGGGTGCTGGCCACTCCGGATGCCCCTTTGACGCTGACGGTCCCGGCCCGCGGACCCGTCACGGTGCGCCACCTGCTGACCTTCACCGCCGGCCTGGGCGTCGACTTCGATCCGACCCCGTATGTGGCGGCCACCCAGGATTTCCTCTGGGGACCCAACCCGCCGGACATGACCCCCGAGGAGTACCTGACCCGGCTCGGCAGCCTGCCGCTGGCCTACCAGCCGGGGGAGCGCTGGATGTACCACGCCAGCGCGGACGTGCTCTCGGTCCTGCTCGCGGCAGCCACTGTCACGCCCCTGGACCAGCTGGTGCAGGAGCGGATCAGCGAACCGTTCGGGCTGACCGGCACCGGCTTCCCGACGGGCACCGAACATTTCCCGGTGGTGTACGCGGTTAACGACGACGGCGGGTTGTTCGAGGCGGTGTCCTACCGGGATGCGCTGGCGGGACCGCCGAAGTTCGCGTCCCTGGCCGGCGGGATGGTTTCCACCGTGCCGGACTTCGTGCGCTTCCTCGCCGGGCTCGCGGATGACACGGTGCTGCCGGCCGAGCTGCGGCACGAAATGACGGCGGACCAGTTGACCTCCCCGCAGCAGGTCGGCGTGGCCGAAGTGGCCGGCCCGGACGAATCCTGGGGATTCATGACCGCCGTACAGACCGGGCGTGGGGCGCCTTGGTCCGAGCCGGGCATGTGGGGCTGGGCCGGCGGATCCGGGACCAGCGCCGCCGTTTTTCCCAACGGGGATATCGGCGTCGTGTTCACCCAGCGGTTCCTGAGCAGCCCGCAGGAGCATTTCGATTTCTTCTGGGAACCGTTCGGGGAGCTGCGGGAGAGTATTCGGAACACCGCTACCTAGTTGGCCGCGGCCAGGAGGGCTTCCTACGCGAAGTGGGTTGCTACCTTGGCGGCGGTCACCGATTCGACCAGCCGTTCAGCCAGCTCGCGGAGCTTGATGTTCTGGTGGCTGGACGCCCGCCGGAGGATGCCAAAGGCTTCCCCCTGGCTGCAGCGGTTCTGTCCGGCAACGATACCGACGGCAATGTCGATGGCGGTGCGGGACTCCATGGCCTTACGCAGATCGTCGCTGACCTCCTTGTGGTTCGCAATCTGAACGGCAACCTGCAGGGTCACGGCAGCTTCCGCTGCATAGTCCTCAACGGCATGCACGAAATCATCGGTGAAAATGCCGGTGCTCTTGCCGTAGAGGTTGAGGGCCGCGCCGCCGTCGTCACCAATGAGCAGGGGTACGGCGAGCACGGAATAGCAGCCCAGGCCATGGATAGCCTCGAAATACTCGATCCAGCGTGAACCGGTGCGGGTGTCGGCCACCAGCGTCAGCTCTCCGCTCTCCGCCGCGTAGAGGCACGGCCCGTCGCCGTACCCGTACTGGAGTTCGTCGAGCTGATTGGCCTCGGTGCTGCTGCTGGCCACCGTCTGGGCGCGTTTGTCCCGTTTCAGGGTGATGCTGCAGAGCAGCTGGTCCGGGTCGCTGAAAAGTTCAGCAGCTTGTCCGGCGAAGGCTTCAAGAAAAAGCTCCATGCCCGGGTTGTCCAGAATGAGTTGCTGCAGCTGCGCCGCAACTGAGGTTCCGCGAGTAAGGGCTGTCATTGCAACAGCTTATCCGGGCGGCTGCTCGGGAATGGCCCGCGGACGACGGCGCGCGGCCGGCGACAATAAGGCCTGCTGCTTAGGGCGTTATGCTCCGGATGGGACCGAAGAGCCCTAGGATAAACGCAATTCCGCAGCACCGCAGAAACGAGGCTTCAGTGTCCACGCCCCACCCCGACCCGCAGAATGACCAGTATCCCTACCCGTCGACTACGGAAACGGAAGACCGGACCCAGACGCAGACGCAGTTCCCGTCCTACCCGATGTCGGCCCAGCGGCCCAGCGGGCGTGCAGCGGGGGAGAGCTTCAAGAACCAGTCGCTGCTCTTCGGTGTGCTCGGCCTGTTTGTCGCTGGATTCGTCCTCGGTCCCATGGCCATTTACTACGCCCAGAAAGCCGAGGCGCTGAATGTCCCTGCAAGTGCGGGCAAGGTGCTCGGCTGGGTCAACGTGGTTATGTGCGCCATCACCGTGGCTATCTTCCAAACGCTGATTTACTTCCTGGTGTTCGCCGCGATTACCGGGTTTGGGGGCCGCGCCATCTAAGTGCTTGACCCTGACACAGTGGCAGGCAGGAGAACTGAGACATGTTATCCATCGGAGCCTTCGCGCAGATCGGCCAGGTGACCCACCGCATGCTGCGGCACTGGGACACCGCCGGGCTGCTCGTCCCGGCCCACGTGAACGAGTTCAGCGGCTACCGCTCCTACGATCCCTCCCAGCTGGAACGGCTGCACCGGATCGTCGCCCTTCGCCAGCTCGGCTTCGGCCTGGAGGAAGTTGCCTCCATTCTCGATGCCGGCGTCGACGCCGACCGGATCGCCCGGATGCTCCGCATCCGGCGGGCCGAGGTGGAGAGCGAACAGCGGACGGCGGCCGCGAGGCTCCTCGACGTGGAACGGCGGCTCCATCTCATTGAAAAGGAAAATGCCATGTCCCAGATCGAAATCGTGCAGAAGTCCCTGCCTGCGGTCCGTTTGGCCGCCCGCACCGCCGTCGTTTCCGAACAGCACGAGGTGGCCGCCGTCGTCGGGCCGTTGTTCGATGCCGTGGCGGAGGCCCTGGCACCCACGGGTGCATCCCTGGATAGGCCGATCGCCCAGTACGAGACGAGCGAAAACGGCATGCACATCATGGCCGGGTATGCCGTCTCCTCTGCGGGTCCCGACGGCGTGGAGCTGGTGGATCTGCCGTCCGTCCCGACCGCCATCTGCGGTGTCCACCTCGGCGCCATGGACCGCATAGGGGAAAGCTGGCAGGCCGTGCATACAGAGACCATTGCCCGCGGCTTTGTGCTCTCGGGTCCGTGCCGCGAGGTGTATATCCGTGCGGCCTCCGATGACCAGGCGGACTGGGTCACGGAGCTGCAGCAGCCCGTCCGGCCGGTCCGCGGAACACCGCCGGTTTAGACGTTGTAGATCTTCCCGGCGGTGATCCCGCCGTCGACCACAAACTCGGCACCCGTGGAGAAGCTGGACTCGTCGCTGGCCAGGAAGAGGACCACACTGGTGACCTCTTCCGGAGCGGCCGGCCGGGTGAGGGTGGTTTCGGTGAAGTCGATCAGCTTGACCCGCATGAGGGGTAGCTCTGCACATGAAACGCCGGCAGCATGGGGAGTCGACGGCGATCCTCGGACTCGGCTGGAGGGGCCAATAACACGATGGCCAGGACCGACAGCAGGGCCAGCAGACAATGGTGATTTGTGACACGAATCAGGATTCAACCAGCGGTAGACTGTCGGAATGACTGATCGAGCGCCCGCCGGAACGCAGGCGGTGGGCCGAGCGCTCAGCGTATTGAAACTCCTCGGTTCTGCCTCTGGAGAGCTCAGCGGCAACGAAATCGGCACCACGCTAGGCCTGTCCTCGGGAACTGCTAATCGGATCATCCGGGCTTTGGTTGCAGAGGATTTTATTGCCCGCAACCCGCGAACTGACTGTTATTTCCTCGGTAGGGGTGCTGTTCTCCTCGGCGAAGCTGCGCAGCGGAGTTTTGGGATCGACAAGATGCTGCCACTGCTTGAGCAGCTGAACGCTGAGACCGGGGAATCAGTAAACCTATCGGTTCGCGACGGGAATGAATCAGTGGTGATGATGCGGGTTCAGTCCACACTGCCGTTGAGGTTCGAGCAGCGCCCCGGTGCTCGATTCCCGTTGTATACGACTGCATCTGGGAAGGCGATACTTGCTCACACACCCGAGCGGGACGCCTATATCAGGGATCTGCCACCCCGGCTGGAGAAGCTGACTCCCCATACTCTTGAAACACCGCAGGACCTGGAACGGGCTCTTACCTCGGTCAGGCGACGCGGTTACAGCACAGACGAGCAGGAAAACGTTGACGGCGTACGCTGCGTCGGCGCTCCGATACTTGACAGGTCTGGAAACGCTCAGGCGGCGATTGTTGTTCAGGTCCCTGCGGTCCGAATGTCGAAGCAACGCACGAGCGAGCTCGGTAAGCGCGCTGCCCAGATTGCAGCAGAAGCTGCCCGGTTCCTCCCCGTCGATCGGGCGATATCCCGCTGAGCGGGCAAACGTCAGCAGGTCATGCCGAATGTTTCCGGCGACTCCCTAACCACCGCTTGCTTGCACTAGCGATGTGAATCCGCGGCAGATGCACTCGCACAAACCACGCGTGTGAGCTCCTCGGTGCCATATCGCTGCTGCTCGACGGCGGGCAGGACCATCTTGATTATGTGAGGTACTTCACAAGTTGCCTCTCTCGCCCTAGAGTGTGTCCATTATGTGGGGACCCTCCACACATAGCGAAGACAACGAGGTCCGTTATGAACACTGAAGATTCAACTGAAACAGTTTTTACATGGGCCGCGCCTCCTCTGAAATTCGGGAATGGCGCGCTGGATGAGATCGGCCTTGAGGTGGCGGCTTTGGGCGCGACATCGTGCCTCATAATCACTGACCCAGGGGTGAGGGACACCGGAATTCCCGAACGCGTCCGGGAATTGGTATTAGCGTGCCGGATTAAGTGTGAAGTGTTCGATGGGGTAGCGGTTGAGCCCACGGACGCCAGCATTAACGCGGCCGTGACCTACGCACGTCAACAGGATTGGGACTGCTATATAGCGATTGGCGGCGGGTCCGCCATCGACACCGCAAAGGCGGTTAACCTCCTCACCACGCACCCGGGCGAATTGTTGGATTTTGTAACTCCCCCGATCGGAGGTGGCAAGGCGCCGTGGCTACCGCTGAAACCGCTCATTGCCGTTCCGACTACAGCCGGAACGGGTTCGGAGTCCACGACAATCTGTGTAATCGACTTTCTGGGGCTCCACCTAAAAGCCGGCATCAGTCATGCGAAACTTCGACCCACAATGGCCATAGTCGACCCGCTGACAACTCTTACACTGCCCAGCCAGGTAACGGCATCAAGCGGTATGGATGTGCTGTCCCATGCCTTGGAGAGCTATACCTGTGTGCCTTTCGATTCAAAGCCCAAACCGGCGGACCCGATGAAACGGCCAGCATTCTGCGGTTCGAACCCGATCAGTGACATCTGGTGTGAACAGGCCCTGCGGCTCGCAGGCAAGTACCTCCCCCTTGCCGTAGCCAACGGTGACGACCGTGAGGCCCGATACCAGATGGCGCTGGCCTCAGCGTCCGCGGGTACAGGTTTCGGTAATGCGGGCACCCATCTGCCCCATGCGAATGCCTATCCCGTGGCGGGCGCCGTGAAGAACTACCGGGCAGAAGGGTACCCCGAGATGCCGATGGTGCCTCACGGGCAGGCAGTGTCGTCAACGGCGGCAGCCGTGTTCCGCTGGACTTATGAAGGTGACCCGGCCAGGCATCTTCGAGCTGCAGAGCTGCTTTCGGGGCAGACCTTTACAGCCACGGATGGAGCTGATGCCCTTCCCCACGTCCTTTCAGAACTGATGCGGAAAATAGGGATGCCTGAGGGCCTTCGAAGTTTTGGCTATACGGAGGCCGACCTTGACGAGCTCGTGGACGGGACCATGAAACAATCCCGTCAACTGGCTGTGGTCCCGCGCCTGGTCACCAGAGACGCCCTTTACGGCATCTTTCAGGAGTCCCTGTGAGCGCGGGGTCGGAGTCCCAGAATGGTGCAGTAGTCATTTCAAAAAAAGATCTCCGCACCGTGATCGTCTCCTGCATCGTCGGAACCACTGTTGAGTGGTACGACTTCTTCCTCTACGGCGTTGCCGCAGGACTTGTATTCAACAAGCTCTACTTCCCTAGTGAGGACCCGCTGGTCGGCACTCTGTTGGCCTTCGCTTCTTTTGCTGTTGGCTTCGTTGCCCGCCCGGTGGGAGGGCTTATCTTCGGCCACATCGGAGACAGGGTGGGGCGTAAGAAGACCCTCGTTGCCACGATGATGATCATGGGCGTCGCGACGTTCCTGATCGGCGTCATACCGCCCTATGCGATGATCGGCGCTGCTGCACCGATCCTGTTGATCGTGTTCAGGCTCGCCCAGGGAGTAGCTGTGGGCGGGGAATGGGGTGGGGCCGTGCTTATGGCTGTTGAGTATGCGCCTAAGGGTAAGCGGGGTTTGTACGGTAGTCTGCCCCAAATTGGACTGGCTCTGGGGCTAATGATGGGCACCGGGGTCCTGGCGTTCTTGGCCGCAGTGATGAGTGATGCATCGTTCCTGGCCTGGGGATGGAGAATAGCTTTCTTGCTCAGTGCCGTACTGGTGATTGTGGGGCTGTTTATCCGGCTGAAGGTGATGGAAACTCCCGCATTCCAGAAACTCCAGGAGGCCGAAGCTCGCGCAACTATTCCTGCACTTGAGCTGGTCAAGAGTAAAAAGTCAAGGCGGAACATGGTGCTTGGCATGGGAGCCCGCTGGGCTGAAGGTGTTGCCTTCAATACCTGGGCGGTCTTCGTCATTACCTATGGAACGGGAACGCTGAAGCTAAGTCAGGGAACACTGTTGCTGTCCGTGATGACAGCCGCCGCGGTTATGGTCGGCATGATTCCGCTCATGGGCCGGCTCTCGGACCGGGTGGATCGGCGGCACATGTATGCGGCGGGAGTGGTGGTTCTGGGGCTAGCGTCCTGGCCAGCATTCCTACTGCTTGGCACTGGCAACGTTTTGATCGTTGGAGGAACAATTGTTCTAGTCTTGGGCATCATATATCCGGTAATTTACGCGCCTGAGGCCTCACTATTTGCAGAACTATTCCCAACGCGGGTACGGTACAGCGGCATTTCCGTGGTCTACCAGATGTCGGGGATCGTCGCCTCGGGCCTAACACCGCTCATACTGGTCTATCTGCTGGGGCAAGCCGATGGCGGCGTTCATTGGATCGTGGGCTATATCGGTGCCGTCACCCTAATTAGTGTCGTGTCGACCCTGGCCATTCGTCGCCGCGACATGCATACGGAAGCGGACGACGCAGCGGAGGTGATCGCTATGGAAAAGACGCCGTTGACGGATACTAAAACCGTATGACGAACCGTTAACATCCCCGGAGCCTTCAAAAGGCTCCGGGGATGTAGGGCGTTAAGCGGTCATGGCCTTCCAAAGAGCTTCCGCATCCCGCCCTTCGCCTTCCTGGCGACTCGCCTCGCGCGTCAGCAGCAGACCAGTTTCGCGCAGGTGATAATCCATAGCCGATGCAGCGCTGGTTCCGTCCCCGCGGATGATGGCTTCCACTATCGGCGCATGCTCCGCTTGGATGCTGTGTAGCGTCCGGGATTTTTCTGCTGTGGAGGCACCAACCAAGCGAATGGCATCGCGGAGCGTTTCCACTGTTCGCCGTACCAGCACGTTGCCGGCCATCGTCAGGATCAGTCCGTGCAATTGCTGGTCGCGGAGCATAAACAGTGATTCGTTGTCGGCGTCGGCGGCTGATTGCAGGTCATCAAACGCGGCACGAAGCGCATCCCGGGCACTCTCATCGGAGCGTGCCGCCATGCGTGCGGCGGGTACCTCGAGCGCCAGGCGGACGGCGAAGATCTCAACCAGTTCCTTCGGGCCGGGCATGATAATACGAAAACCGCGGTTGCGCTCAAACCTGACCATCCTGGTCTCGGCCAGTCGTAGCAGGGCATCCCGCACGGGACTTCGGGAAACCCCGAGGCTTTCAGCCAGGCTGTAAACCGAATACAGCTCGCCGGGAACCAGTGTTCCCTCCCTTATCGCCGTTCGTATGGCATCGATTGCACGTTCCGTGAGGGAAGGGGGATTTCCCTCGAGCGGCGTCATGGGAATTTGCGGCATGTTTTTCATTTTACTCACTGGGCCTTTTTATGTGGACTGCAGCATGTAACATGCTACTCATGGTCATGTCACTGGAGACACCTCGTTCACTTCCTTCCCTTTTGCGGTCCCTCGGAATTTCGGATGTACGGGACGATGCGCTCTCTCGGGCAGCCTATTCTTCCGATGCGTCCTTATACCGGGTGGAGCCCGCAGTGGTGATGTTCCCTAAGGACTCTGATGAGGTGGAGACCGCAATGGAAGCTTGCCGCGAGCGTGGGATATCCCTTACCGCGCGCGGCGCTGGTACTTCTGTGGCTGGTAACGCAGTCGGCAGCGGCGTCGTTATGGATTTCAGTCGGTATATGAACAGAGTGCTGTCCCTTGACGCCGATACGCGCACTGCGATCGTTCAACCGGGGACTGTTCATGCAACGCTGCAGAAGAAGGCGCTTGCTCAGGGCCTTCGCTTCGGCCCTGACCCGTCTACGCACCAAAGGTGCACCATCGGCGGAATGATTGGCAACAACGCCTGCGGGTCCCGCACATTGGCTTATGGCCGCACCAGCGATAACGTCATGCACCTTGACGTCGTCACAGGTTCCGGGGAGCGGATCTTCCTCGGCCAGGACGGGACGCCGGTGACCCCTCAAACGGATGCCCTGCGGAGGTTAGTGGCAGGAGGTCTGGAGACCATACGAACAGAGCTGGGCCAGTTCGGCCGTCAGGTATCCGGTTACTCCTTGGAGCACCTGCTGCCGGAGAAGCGGTTTGATCTGCGTCGGGCTCTCGTAGGTAGCGAGGGAACACTGGCAGTCGTACTGGAAGCAGGTGTTCGGCTGGTTGCTGACGCGCAATACAAGACGCTGGTTGTTCTGGGCTTTGAAGACATCGGAGCTGCCGGGGACGCTGTCATTCCAGTCTTGGGCTTCTCACCGACAGCCTGCGAGGGGATGGACCGGAGGATCGTCGACGTTGTGGCCAGTAGGAGAGGGGCTGCAGCGATACCGGACCTTCCGGCAGGAGCTGCTTGGCTTTTGGTTGAACTCTCCGGTGACGACGCGAATGATGTGAGGGACCGGGCGGAAAAGGTAGCACTGCTGGATGTGGCAGTAGACAACCGAATTGTGACAGGGCAAGCCGAGGCTGCCAGACTCTGGAAGATCCGTGAGGATGGAGCAGGGCTCGCCGGGCGGTCCCCGGTGGGTGCCCCCGCCCACTCTGGATGGGAGGACGCGGCCGTCCCGCCCGCGAAACTCGGTGATTATCTGCGCGATTTCGACAAGCTGTTGACCAGTCATCGCCTTACCGGCTTCCCATACGGTCACTTCGGCGACGGATGTGTCCACGTCCGCCTCGACTTTCCCCTGGCAGCCCCGGACGGCCTGCAGGTTTTCAGGCAGTTCATGACGGAAGCAGCCGAACTGGTAGCCCGTTATGGGGGGTCGCTTTCCGGGGAACATGGAGACGGGCGTGCCCGCAGCGAGTTGCTGCCGTACATGTACTCCCCTGATGCCCTCAGGATGTTTTCCCACGTGAAACACATCATGGATCCGGCCAACATCCTGAATCCCGGCGTGATAGTGGAGCCGGCGGCATTAGACGGCGACGTTCGAGTAGCACGGGCACACCCAGTGACCAAGGGACTCGCCTTGGGATACCACGACGACGGAGGCGATTTCAGCCAAGCCGTCCACAGGTGTACTGGAGTCGGAAAATGCAGGGCGGACAATCTCGGCGACGACGTCATGTGTCCTTCCTTTCTCGCAACGCGGGAAGAAAAAGACTCAACACGGGGGCGTGCTCGGGTTTTGCAGGAGATGATCAGCAAAGGGACTACTGACTGGCGGGCGCCGGAAGTGCATGACGCGCTGGACCTGTGCCTTTCCTGCAAAGGGTGCGCTTCGGACTGCCCAACCGGCGTGGATATGGCTTCATACAAGGCAGAGGTTTTGTACCAGAGTTACAAGGGCCGGCTCCGGCCGATGACGCACTACACCTTGGGATGGCTGCCGCGCTGGGCGGCTTTAGCGTCCAAGGCTCCCAGGCTGGTCAACGCTATGACGCGTCTACCGGGGGTGGGCAGGCTTGGGCTTCGAATGGCCGGAGTGGACAGCAGGCGCAGTATTCCGCATTTTGCTGCGGAAACGTTCCATCAGTGGTTTGCTTCACGGCCGGAGATAGCCGGAGAGCCCGCCCGCGAGGTACTGCTGTGGGTGGATTCGTTCACAAACTATTTTTCGCCGGAAATCGGTCAGGCCGCTGTACGGGTCTTGGAGGGGAGCGGAGCCCGAGTCATCGTTCCTGCTGAACCGCTGTGCTGCGGGCTCACCTGGATTTCAACCGGTCAATTGGACAGCGCCCGAAGAATTCTGAGTCAGACTGTGGAGACGCTTGCCGCCGCGGCGGTGAATGGCATCCAAATCGTGGGCATCGAACCGTCCTGCACTGCCGTTATGCGATCGGACGCGCTCGAACTGGTGGGTGGGGATGCCGCGGCAAAGGTTGCCAACGCCACCCATACCCTCGCCGAGTACCTCGGGTCGCTCCCGGACTACAGCCCGCCGTCCCTGGCCGGGCAACCCGTGGTAGCCCAGCCGCACTGCCACCACCACGCGGTGATGGGCTGGAGCGCGGATGCAAAGCTTCTTAAGGATGCTGGTGCGGAACTCGAACAGCTGGGCGGCTGCTGCGGCCTTGCAGGGAACTTCGGAGTCGAGAAAGGGCACTACGACATTTCCGTCGCTGTCGCCGAGCAGCAGTTACTTCCTGCAGTCCAGGCCGCAGCCCCCGATGCCCTGGTGCTTGCGGACGGTTACTCGTGCCGGACGCAGCTGGAAGACCTGACTGACCGACGTGGGCTGCACCTGGCCCAGATCCTGGATGAGGCCACTTAACAGCAGCCTTGAAATGCCCATCTTGGTCAGATGAGTTGCACGCCGACAAAAGCCAGGACGGCGATGAGTGCCCATGAGAGCATGGCCGCCACAATGGCCCGACCGCTTGTGCGAAGCATCGACCGGAGCCGCACCGAGGCTCCGAGGCCGAAGAGGGCTGCGGCGAGGAGCAGGTCCTGGACTATGCCGGCCGCTTCGAGGGCTGAGGAAGGAAGTAAACCCAGGGTACGTACAACGATCATCAGCATGAAACCCGCGACGAAAAGCGGGATAAGCGGCGGTAGCTTGATCCCGGGGGCTACAACAGCCTTGGTGGGAGTGCCACGGTCCATGGGAGCGTTCGCTTTATGCCGACGGCGGTACCGGTCCACCACAGATGCCCCGGTGACCATCGGAGCCAGCAGCAGCACACGCGTCAGTTTGATGATCAGCGCGGCCGCGAGGGCGGTCGGTCCTGCCGTTTGTGCTGTCGCTACGACCTGGCCTACGTCATGAACGCTGGCCCCGACCCAATATCCGAACGTCACAGTGTCCAGGCCCAGTGGCCCCTTCAGGGCAGGTAGGGCTGCAATGGCGAGCGTTCCGCACAAAGTGACAAGCGCAATAGGCACCACCGTAGCGCGGTGGTCGGCTCTGGTTACTCCACCCATGGCCCCAATCGCGGAGGCACCGCAGATGGAAAACCCCGCTGCAAGCAGTATGGGCTGGTCGCCCGGGAGCCTCAGCGCCTTACCGAGGATCAGCGTGCCCGCAAAGGTCAGCACCACGATTGCGACCACTATGCCTAGCGTTTTCCAGCCCAACTCAGCCACATCCACGAGGCTGAGCTTGAGGCCAAGCAGGACAATTCCCAGCCGCATGAACCGTTTGGCGGAAAGCGTCAGCCCCGGCTGCAGGATTCCTTCAACGGCGGTGCTGATCCCGGGCAGGTTGGCGCTGAGGATGCCCAGTATGACGGCCGCTGTGAGGAAAGGGATCACGGGAACGGCCAAGTGTATGAGCCATGCGGATGATACGGCGATCGCAGCCACCGCCAGGCCAGGCAGCAGTGGGCTCCGGAACCCGCGGGGAAGTGTTCGCTGGCTGGGGTTTGGGGAGGACACGGCACCGTCTCTTCTCATAGCGATTTGGCCCAGGCTGGTCCGGCAGCTGCCGGACCCATGCCGGATTTCCTTTCTCTGGCGCAGGTTGTGGAACGTACCGCGGACTCGGAATATCAGCGGTTCAGATCTAGGGACTGCCTGGCGCTCAGGAGACCCATGGAGTAGATGTCATCTGTGGTGCAGCCACGGGACAGGTCGTTCATTGGCGCCGCCAGTCCCTGAAGGAGGGGGCCCAAAGCCAGGGCTCCGCCCAACCGTTCGGTGATTTTGTAACCGATATTGGCCGCATCGAGGGTAGGAAAAATGAGTACGTTGGCGTGGCCCGCAACAGCTGAACCGGGCGCCTTCAACATGCCGATCTGGGGTACTAAAGCAGCATCTAGCTGCAGTTCTCCATCCGCTTGCAGCGACGGGTGGCGGGCCCGGAGGACTACCATGGCGTTTTTGATCTTGTCTACATGCGGGTGAACGGCACTGTCCCGGGTTGAGAACGATAAGAGCGCTACCTTGGCGCGCTCTCCGGTTAGCGTCTGGTGCATCATCGCTGCTGATGCGGCGATATCCGCCAATTCCTCGGCTGAAGGATCGGGGACGACAGCACAATCTCCGAAGGTTATCTGCCGGCCGTTCGGCAGCAGCATCAGGAAAGAACTGCTCAGGGTGCTGCAGCCGCGCGACAACCCCACAACCCGTAGCGCGGCCCGCAGGACCAGAGCCGTTGGGGAGCCCGCGCCCGCGACGCATGCGTCGACGCAGCCGGCCTTCAGTGCAGCAGCGGCCAGGTAGACGGGATCCTGTCTAACCTGCTCCAGCTGCTCGGGCTTCCGGATACGAATACTAGAGACGATGCGGTCGATGGCGCTGTCCCCGGCTAGTTCGCCGACGTCGAGTATCCATCCGCGCGGAACCTCACATCCGAGCTGTTGCGCTAGCCGCTGGATTTCTGCGCTCCTACCCACCAATCGGGGGAGGAGAATCCCCTGGGATCCAAGGACGGCGGCGGCGCGTATGGCTCTCGGGTCCTCACCGTCAGCGAAGCCGACGGTTCGGTCATGGCCGGACAGTTCCTGCCTCCAACGGTCAAACACGGTGCTCGCAACGGACTCCCCTGTCCGAAGTTCCGGCCTCCCGGCGATTTCTGCCGTCACGGGCATACCCTCTCGTAAGTTGCCTGCGGAGGCCTTCAGGAGGCCTCCGCAGGGCGCAGATTTCAGGAGCCAGGGATTTATACGTAATCCTTGTACTTGTCGAGCAGGCGGATCGGTTTGGCGAGGGCGTCGCGCCTGAACGGGTCACCGAGCTCCCGAGTGCACATGATTTCGATGACGGTGGTTTTTCCCTCGTTCAGCTGGGCAGCAAGCGCGCGTTTAAGTGCTGGTCCGACTTCGTCCAAGCGGTCCACCACAATGCCCTCTGCCCCCATGGTTTGCGCCATGGCGGCAAAGCTCTCGTTCTCGTTGTCCAGTTCACCGGCAACAAACCGGCGGTTGTAGAATTCGACCTGGTTCTTTTTTTCGGCACCCCACTGCCGGTTGCGAAAAACGACCGCAGTAACCGGGATGTCGTGCCGGACCGCGGTGAGCACTTCGCCCATGCTCATAGCCCAAGCCCCGTCACCCGCGTAGGCAACAGCGGGACGCTCCATGGCAGCCGCTTTTGCTCCAATGATGGTTGGCAACGCGTAGCCGCAGTTACCGAAGCTCATGGGAGCGAAGAAACTGCGCGGCTTTTCAAAGCGCAGGTAGCTGTGTGCCACGGAGTTGATGTTGCCTATGTCGGTGGAGATCATGACATCTTCCGGCATGGCCTTCTCAAGTTCACGTAGTACCTGCCGAGGCGACAACCAGTTGCCCTCCTCGTTTTTGTGCTCTTCGAGCATGTCAAGGCTGTACTCGTCAGTTTCGTGGGTCCATGCAATCAGTTCCTCTTCCCAGGCTTCCTTTTCAGCCTTGATGGCGGTCGCACGTTCAGTCTTGGTCGCATCGCAGTCCAGAACGACTTGATCGAGTCGTCGAATGAGTTCGATGGCAACTGCCTTGGCATCGCCGCAAATGCCGACACTGATCTTCTTGACCAGGCCGAGCATCGTATGGTCGGCATCGATCTGGATGATCTTGGCCTCGGTAGGCCAGTAGGCCTGACCATACTGCGGCAGGGTACCGAACGGGCCAAGCCGGGTACCGAGAGCAATGACGACGTCGGCCTGCGAGATGAGCTTCATGCCCGCCTTGGAACCCTGGTAGCCGAGCGGTCCGGCCCAAAGGGGGTGGCTGGCCGGGAACGAATCGTTGTGCTGGTAGCTGTTCACCACGGGAGCGCCCAAGCGTTCTGCCAGAGCCTTGCATTCCTCGATACCGTCTGCCATTACCACCCCACCGCCGGAAACAATGACCGGGAACTTGGCGGAAGCGATCAATGCTGCCGCTTCATCCAAGGTCTTGGAGCCGCCGGCGCCGCGGTCAACCCGGCGAGGTTCAGGGATTTCAGCAGTAATTTCACCGTAGAAGTAATCGCGGGGAATGTTGAGCTGGGTCGGGCCGTTTTCGGACATGGCGCGGTCGAAGCACCGCCCGGTGTACTCGGCCATCCGGGCTGGATGGGTCACGTGGCCTTGGTATTTTGTGAACTCCTGAAACATGGGCAGCTGTTTGGCCTCTTGGAAACCACCGAGGCCGATGCCCGTGGTGCCTGCCTCCGGTGTCACGATGACGACGGGGCTATGCGCCCAGAATGCTGCAGCGATACCAGTGACACAGTTGCTGATGCCGGGGCCATTCTGGCCGATGACCACACCATGGCGCCCGCTAGCGCGGGCATAACCGTCCGCCATATGGGCGGCCCCCTGCTCATGTACGACCGGAACCAGCCGTATGCCCGCCGGAGCAAAGATGTCCATGGCATCCATGAAGGCCGATCCCATAATGCCGAAAATGTCAGTTACGTCGTTGGCAACCAAGGTTTCAACGAAAGCCTCTGAGGGGGTCATTTTTTGCATCCCCTTGATGGCTTCCCTGGGGGATTTCTGTGGCGCAGCCAGCTTCTGTGGGCCTGTGGTCCCTACCGCGGATGAACCGGTATCGGGTGCAGCTGTTGTGCCGTCTTCGGCAACAGGAAAAAGGTCGACCATGATGATGCTCCTCCTCCAGGCGTTCACCCAGACTTTTGAGAAAAATGGAACAAAATGTTCCTGTTTTCGGTACTGGAGCCGAGAGTATGCCAAGGACGACGAACCGTCAACGGAAATTTAAATAGTTGAAACGTGATGTACAGCATTTCGCTATATGTGGCAGTATGTTGCCTACTACGTGATCGGAGACAATCGAATGGCAGAAATTCGCAGGCTCGGGGAATCTGCTCCGGTACCGTCTGAACTCGTTGGCGACACCCCCACCATGCGGTTGTTCTCCCTCTTGGAGTTAATCGCCACGAAAGATCAGCTCTTTACGCTTCAGGGCTTGGTGGAGGAAACAGGAACCCCCAAGCCGACTCTTCATCGCATGCTTCAGCAACTCGAGGGCTCAGGGCTGTTGGTTCGGGAAAATAACGGTCGGCACTATGGCACCGGGGCCAGGCTGCGCCGGATGGCGGAGAAACTGCTAATCAACGACATACATCACGGGGCCAGACATGCTGTCCTGCGCGATCTCGTGAGGGAATTGGGCGAAAGCTGCAACGTCACAACCGTGTCTGGCAGCGAGGTGGTCTACCTAGACCGCATTGAAACCCCTGAGCCGTTGAGGATAACGCTCCAGCCTGGTTCCCGCGTCCCGGTGCACTGTTCAGCCAGTGGAAAGATGATCCTCTCCCAGCTCAGCCCCGCCCAGCGCAGGCGCCTGATCTCCGCCGCGCCGTTGGAACGCTACACAGATAAGACCATGACGGACCCGGACCTAATCGACGAGGAACTTCAACTCGTCCGCCGGGATGGCTACGCCATCGACGACGAGGAATTCCTCCCAGGTCTGGTGTGCGTGGCCGTGTTGGTTCCGACCGGGAATCCGGTTTCCAACCTATGTGTGGCAGTACAGGCGCCAGCCATGCGGCTCACCCCCGAGAAGGGATTGAAGCTTCTTCCCGCCCTGCACCGTGCTGCTGCGGCGCTTGGCGAGATTGAATTAGGTTCTTCCGCCCCTGATGGAAGCGGTAAGGGCGGCAACGACGCAGGCTTGGCGGAGGGGGACGGGTTGTGGACCAGCTGAACTGCGTGATGCCGGACCACATGGTGTCTGTCCGTGACGTATTCGGCGTCGACTCGGACCTTATGGTGCCGGCATTCCGGGAAGGCGGTGAGCATGTCCCCCGAATAGATCCCGCCTATCTCTTTAACGAAGAAGTCACATTAGCCATCCTGGTGGCGTTCACCCGGAACCGGCGGATGCTGCTTCAGGGGCTGCATGGAACGGGCAAGTCGACACATATCGAACAGGTGGCGGCACGCCTGAACTGGGGTTGTGTGCGCGTGAATCTGGATGGCCATATCAGCAGACTCGACCTGATAGGGCGGGATGGGGTGGTACTCAAGGAGGGCAAACAAGTCACGGAGTTCCAAGAAGGAATCGTTCCATGGGCAGTTCAACGTCCGATGGCCCTGATTTTGGATGAGTACGATGCCGGACGGCCGGATGTGATGTTCGTGATCCAGCGGCTCTTGGAGCGCGACGGCAAGTTAACGATGCTGGATCAGAACCGGGTCCTCGACGTGCACCCCGGGTTCCGGCTCTTCGCCACAGCCAACACGGTGGGTTTGGGGAACCTCAACGGTATGTACCATGGCGTTCAACGGCTGAACCACGCCCAAATGGACCGCTGGAACATCATCGCTTCGCTAAACCATCCCAGCGCGGCGGAAGAGGCCGGGATCGTTTTGGCTCAGGTGCCCGAACTGGAGGATGCCGCCGGCCGAAAACTGGTGGCATCCATGGTGGCAGTGGCCAACCTGACACGCGAGGGGTTCCGCGTAGGCGACCTCTCCACACTGATGTCTCCGCGGACAGTGATTACCTGGGCCGAGAATGTCGGCGTCTTCGGCGATGCCGGCAAGGCATTCCGGTTGTCCTTCGCCAACAGGTGTGACGAGGCCGAGCAAACTCTCCTTGCGGAATACTTCCAGCGCTGTTTCGACCGCGAATTGGCCCCGCCGGCGTCTGGACCAGTGCCGCCCAAGCGCAACCACTCACCCGTTATGGCTAGCTAAGGCCCACCCACCTATGGATCCCGTCGTGCATGCCGGACCCGGTCTGGAGGATCGCGACCCTGCGGTTTCCGGGGAAGGCGCTGTAGCCGCGCTCCGCCGCCAAAAACAGACATTTGAGCTCTGCGCGGCGGTCATACGTTCCCTTTCCGGTCAGCCCGACGTGCACTTTCGAGGCGCCACGCTGTACAGGGGCAGCACTTCACTGTCGATGCCTGCACCGCACCTCCACATGGGGGAGGACCCCCCGGCCTTGGAAGACGTCCGCGGCGTGGCTGACGGCATGGCCCTACGGCTTCGGCACAGTGACCCGGTTTTGCACCGATATCTCTGTCCAACAGAACCAGCCCGCATGCTCGTTTTTGAAATGCTCGAACAGTTCCGGGTTGAATCCCTGAGCGACCCGGAGATGCCAGGTATCCGGGTCAACCTGAATCGGCGCTTCCAGCAGTGGTCTAGGGAGTTTTACGGGTCCACCTTGTCCGGGACCGACTTGGGAGTCATCGTCTTTGCGGTGTCGCAGGTCTGCCGTGCGAGAATCACGCTGGACCCCATCTGTCCGGAATATGAGGACCGAATCGAATCCATCTGGGCCCGGCTGGCTCCTCGCCTCGGTGTGCATCTGGCTGCCCTTCGGCGGGAGAGGGCATCTCAGCGGGTGTTCGCAGGCCATGCTCTTGCCATCGCCGAGGCTATCGCCGCCACTATAGAGCACATGATCGTGGCGGGGAAAAGGCCATCCCGAGGTGGCCGGAGTGCTTCGTTTCCTCTGCTCTTCGACCAGGAAAGCAGCGGGGATGCCATCCCGGTTGCCAGCTATGGGAACAGCCAGGCGCTGGAATCCGGTGGCACCGGATATCGCTGCTTCACCAGAGCCTATGACCGCGAGCTCATGGCAACGGACCTGGTCCGCACTGGGCTGCTCCGCCACTACCGGCAGCAGTTGGATGAGAGTATCGCCGGGCAGGGCATCAACGTTCACAGGCTGGGATCCAGTCTTGCCGCGGTGCTGTCCTCAGCCATCCCGGACGGCTGGGACGGCGACGCCCTCGAAGGACGCTTAGACGGCAGCAGGCTCGCCCGGATTGTTACGTCTTCCGGAGACCATCGGGTTTTCCGGACGGATCGGATCCAATCCCGAAGCGAGGTCCGAGTCACTTTCCTGGTGGACTGCTCCGGATCCATGAAAGAGCACAGTGCTGCTATTGCAGCCCTCGTTGATGTCTATGCACGCGCCTTGGACCTTGTCGGCGCGCGCTGTGAAGTCCTTGGGTTCACGACGGGTACCTGGAACGGCGGCCGCGTAGGGAAGGACTGGATCGGTGCCGGACGGCCCCCGAACCCCGGGCGCCTCAATGAGGTGCAGCATTTGGTGTTCAAGGATGGCGACACCCCCTGGCGGCAGGCCCGTCCGGGCATCGCAGGGCTGATGAAGAAGGAGTTATTCCGGGAAGGCGTGGATGGCGAAGCCGTCGATTGGGCCTGCCGGCGGCTCGCGGATTCCTCGGAGGGGCATGGTTCCGCCGGCGACGGCGGTTCAGGGCGGCGGATCCTGATGGTTCTTTCCGACGGCAGTCCGATGGACGGGGCCACGTCCCTTGCCAACGACGACCACTATCTGGAACAACACTTGCAAAGCATCGTTTCGTCGCACGAGGTTAGCGGCGGAGTGGAGATAATTGGGCTCGGTGTCGGGTTGGACCTTTCGCCGTACTACCGAAGGAATGCTGCACTGGACCTGTCCCGGGGAACCACTCCCGGAATCATCAATCAAGTGCTCGGGTTGTTCCTGCGCGACTAGTCGGTCACCACGGTCCTTAGGTTCTTCCCCCCGGCCTCCCTGATCTCCCGCACCTCCGTCGACAGCCTTGATATCCCAGCCGGCGTAAGGGGACCGCGGACCGGCACCGCGTGTGCCGGTCCGCGGAACACCGCCGGTTTAGACGTTGTAGATCTTCCCGGCGGTGATCCCGCCGTCGACCACAAACTCGGCACCCGTGGAGAAGCTTGACTCGTCGCTGGCCAGGAAGAGGACAACACTGGTGACCTCTTCCGGAGCGGCCGGCCGGGTGAGGGTGGTTTCGGTGAAGTCGATCGGCTTCTGCCTGCCCATCACGGCGGTCATCGGCGTCTGGATGGACCCCGGGTGCACCGAGTTGACCCGCACGTGGGATGCGGCGAGTTCCAGCGCGGTGGACTTCGTCAGTCCGCGCAGGCCGAACTTCGACGCCGTGTAGCCGTGCATTCCGGCAATGCCCTCCAGTCCGGCGGTGGAGGAAATGTTGATGACCGACGACGGCGCGGACGCCTTGAGCGCCTCGACTGCTGCGGACATGCCGAGGAAGGGGCCGGTCAGGTTGATGTCCAGTGCCCGCTGCCAGCGCTCCGCCGGATATTGGCCGAGCGGACCGCCGTCGAGGATGCCGGCGTTGTTCACCAGGATATTGAGGCCGCCGAAGGTTTCGAGCGTGGCTGCCACGGCGGCGGCCCAGTCCTCGGCGCTGGTGACATTCAGATGCACGTAGCGTGCGGCGTCGCCCAGTTCCGCGGCCAGGGCGGCACCGGCGTCGTCGTTGATGTCGGCGATCATCACCTTGGCGCCTTCACGCACGAAAGCCCGTGCGTGGGAGGCGCCCATACCGCTGGCTGCGCCGGTAATCAGGGATACTTTGTCTTTGAGTCGTTCGCTCACGGTTGGATCCTCCTGGTTGGATTGCCGGTTCCCACGGCACGTTCGGCGCTGTGGTGGGGCGGGGCCCATTTCCGATCGTACGGCGGCGGAATCGGGCAAAATCCGCGGGAGGGGCCCCGTTGTGGGCAGTGTCATATGCGCAGGAAACCCTTTAGGCTCCTCACCATGGCATCCCTGATCTCCCACACATCCTTCGACAGCCTCGACGCCTACGGTCAGTCCGTGTTCTGGCGGCGGATCCTCGGCTTCCGGGAAGACCCGGAGGACCCGAACCGGCCGGGCGAGGAGGAATGCATGATCTTCTCCCAGGACGGCACGCAGCGGCTGCTGTTCATTGAGGTTCCGGACGCCAAGCAGATCAAGAACCGCGTCCATCTGGACTTGAAGCCCGCCGAAGGTACCCGCGACCAGGAACTCGAGCGCCTTCTGGGGCTGGGCGCCCGCGAAGTCGACGACCGGCGCAACGCGGACGGCACCGGGTGGGTGGTGCTCGCAGATCCGGAGGGCAACGAATTCTGCATCCTGCGCAGCGACGAGGAGCGCCGGGCGTCCGCCTAGGGGCAGGCATCCTGGGCTCGGGTTAGGCCGGGGGTGGCTGGGACTGGGACAAGACCCTCCCGTCCGGCGGGTCGTCACGCGTAGTGTCGGGGACTGTATTCCGGAAGACCACCGAGAGGAAAGCCGATGGAGAACGTCACCTTAAACAACGGCGTCGAAATGCCGATCCTGGGCTTCGGCGTGTATCAGGTCCCGCCGGATGAGACCGAAGAGGCCGTGACCAACGCGCTGGCTGCGGGATACCGCTCGCTGGACACCGCCGCGGCGTACCAAAACGAAGACGCCGTGGGACGTGCGGTGCAGAAGAGCGGCCTGGCACGCAACGAACTGTTCATCACCACCAAGCTCTGGATCCAGGACAACGGCGAGGCCACCACCACACGCGCCTTCGAGAACTCGTTGCAGAACCTAGGCATGGAGTATGTGGATCTGTACCTGATCCACCAGCCCTTCGGTGACGTCTACGGCGAGTGGCGGGTAATGGAACAGCTCTACAACGACGGCGCCGCGCGGGCCATCGGTGTTTCGAACTTCGCCCCGGACCGGTTGATCGATCTGATCATGCACCACGACGTGGTTCCGGCCGTGAACCAGATTGAAACCAACCCGTTCTACCAGCGGGCGGTCGAAAACCAGTTGATGAGCGACCACGGCGTCCGGCACGAGTCCTGGGCGCCCTTCGCCGAGGGTAAGAACAATCTCTTCTCCGATCCCACGCTCTCGGCCGTCGGCGACACCCACGGGAAGTCCATTCCCCAGGTGGTGCTCCGCTGGCTGATTCAACGCCGAATAGTGGTGATCCCGAAATCGGTCCGCCCGGACCGGATGGCGGAGAACTTCGATGTGTTCGACTTCGAGCTCAGCCCACAGGAAATGGCCTCCATAGCCGACCTCGATACCGGGAAGTCCATGTTTTTCGACCACCGGGACCCCAAGGCCGTGGCCCGCTTGAGCGGGGTCACTTTGGAGTAGGTTCGGGCGCCCGATGCAGGTCCCGCACGAGGTAGAGCCACGGGAAGGACCGGCTCCCCACCTGCCAGCCGTCCGTTTCGTAGTGGGAGGAAGGCCGGGTCCAGAGCACACGGCGGTGTTCCCACTGGGTGTCCGTCTGCAGCATCCGGTGCCGGAGCATGTCGACGCCGATGGTGCGCCAGCCCATCCGCCCGGCCAGTTCCAGCTCGGGCATTTCATCGAAGGCCGTGACCGGGCCGAGCCAGCGCTCGCGGGAACCGGGGGCCTGTTCCTCCGGGCGCGTACCGAAACGCTGCTGTACCGCCTGCCGGGTCATCCCCAGCTCGCGGCCCAGTGCAGCCCAGCTGACTCCCGCGCTCCGGGCCGCCGCGACCGCCCGGTGCTGCAGCTGCTGGCTTGCCTGCTCGGCTGCCCCTGCCCGAGCCACGAGGGCGAGGTGGTCCTCCTCGGTGAGGGTCCCGGCGTCGTCGTAGTCGCCGAGGATCAGTGCGCCGATCTGCTCCTGCAGGTCGGTGACCGGACCGCGGGTCACGGCTGTTCACCGGCGTCGCGGCTGGGCAGCCAGTACTCCCTGCCGCTGCTGTCCGTGCTTCTCCGCCGGACGTGCGCGACGGCAAGGTACACGCTGCCCACGATCAGGGCGCCGCCGGCACCCTGGCAGAGGCCCTTGGGGAATCCATGCAGGTCGAGCAGCAACCAGAGGGCAAATAGTGCAACGCCAACCAGAAACATCACTGCGGCGTAAACGGCGGTGAAGATGCGGAAAGTTCTCATGGTGTCAATCAAAGCTTGACATCTTCGAAACGTCAAGGATTTGTTGACACTTTCTTGATTCGGCTTCCGGTACTCGCGTATCGGGGATCCGCGGCGGCTAGGGTGCAGGGATTGGTGCGCCATCAGCGGTGCACTGGAGAGAAGAGAAGAGAAGAGAAGAGAAGAGGAGCAGACGTGGAACGTTCGGTGCTGTCGTTGTGGTCATCCGGGTCGGTGCTGTCCATCGGGTCGAAGAACTCGGTGCTGTCGATCGGCAGCGTGGGGTCGGCGTGCTCCATCGGCTCGATCGGGTCCTTTGGCTCGGCGCTGTCCATCGGATCGGCGTTGTCCGCGGTGGCGGTGATGTCCTGGCTATCCGTCGGGTCCATCATGTCTTTGCGGTCCAAGGCCGGGGTCATGGCCGCCGGCAAGGCCTAGCCTGCGGCCTCCCAGGCTGTGACCGTCAGGAAGCCGGGCTCCGCCAAGTCGATGTCCGCCTCCAGTTCCTGGCGCACGGTCCCGGAGTAGGGGGCCACCAGCAAGGTGCCTACCCGAACCATGCCCGCCCCGGCGGTACCGCGCCAGCCGATCGAGGCCGTGGCTGCTTCCCCGGGGGTCAGCGTCACCGGCTGCACTGGAGAATCCTCGGTCATGTGGGAGCCGCCGTGCACCGCAGTGATGCCCATGACCCAGCCGTCGCTGCTCTCGAAGTCCAGATCCGGGTAGCCCTGCACCGTGCAGGACCGTGTTCCCGTGTTTCGCACAGTGATCTGCGCTGCCCGGTGGCCCATGGCTGCATCCCACCCGCCGATCGAGGACTCGACTTCTTCACCGGTGCACCACAGCGGATCCGGCTCGGAGAGGGCGGCACCCACCGGCTCGGCACCGTAAACCGTTGGCTCCGGAGTGGGCGTCGCGGCAGGCTCCGGAACAGGCTGCGAGGGATTGCGGGCGGTGAGCGGCAGTGCAACCAGCACGGCCGCCGAGAACAGCACGAATGCGCCCAGGGCCCAGCCACGCTGCCGAACCCGGGCGGTGGGAGCGGGTTCCTCCGGAACTCGGGCTGCGTGACGTTTCTCCGGCAGATGGGAACCCGCCCCGTCGGAAGCGCGGGCGGAAAGGAAGGTGGCCACGAGGGCCGGCACCCAGCCCCATGCAACCCCCCAATACGCTCCGGTGAGCAGTGAGGGCCCAAGCAGGTCAAAAATCCACTGTGCCCTGCCCAGGGGCCATTGGGCCAGGACCGAAGCCACGGCCAGCACCGCTGAACCGGCCACGGCCGCCAGCGTCACGCTCATCCAGTTGGCTAGGAAGAGCGCGCCCCGGGTGCCGGTCTTCCTGCTATCGGGCAGGAGCACCAAGGTGAACGCGGCCACGGCCAGGGCTGTTAACCCGGCCACCAGCACCAGGCCGGAACCGTCCAGGAGAGACTTGATGCGGACCGGCATAGTGTCCGGGGAGACCAGTGAAGCCAGGAAGATCGGTATCCGGCCGTTCCCTGCGGTCAGCAGCGCTTCGAAGGCCCAGCCGGAAATCAGCCAGAGGGCGGCGACGACGGCGGGCAGAAGCAGCGGTTTCAAGCCTGCGGCAGAGTTCCCCATGCAGCGAGGGTACCCCGCCATCCTCAAGCCGGATCCGGCAGCGGAGGGTGCGGGAAGTTACCGCACCGTTGCCGGTACGAGTTGCCGCCGCAGCTCCGCACACAGTTCCGCCAGCGCCTGCGGGGCGCTGCGGCACAGCCGCGGGAAGGCCAGGTAACCGTGCGGCATTCCCACATACGTGGTGACGCGAACCGGAACGCCGGCCTTGCGCAGCGCTTCGGCGTACCGCAGCCCGTCGTCGCGGATGGGGTCGTGTTCGGCTACCTGGATCAGTGCCGGCGGCAGCCCGGTGTGGTCCAGGGCCAGCAGCGGCGAGGCATACGGGTTGCTGCGGTCTGCCAGATCGGGAACGTAGAGGCTGCCGTAGCGGAGAATCTCCTCCTTGGTGAGGATGGGCGCGTTGGCGTTCTCCTCGATTGACGGGCTGCCCAAGGTCAGGTCGGTAGCGGGGTAGATCAGCCCCTGGAACGCGATGGCGGGACCGGACCGGTCCCGGGACATCAGCGTCAGCACCGCCGCCAGGTTGCCTCCGGCACTGTCGCCCACCACGGCGAGCCGGCCGGCGTCGGCCTCCCAATCGGCAGCGCGTCCGGCCACCTCGACCAGCGCCGCATAGCAGTCCTCCGCGGCGGCTGGCCAGGGATGCGTCGGCGCCAGCCGGTACTCGAGGGAAACGACGACGGCGCGTGCGTCCCGGGCGATAGTGCTGGCCAGCGAGTCATAGATGTCCAGGTTGCCGACGGTCCAGCCGCCGCCGTGGATCAGGACCACCAGGGGCAAGGTTCCATCGGCGTCCTTCGGCCGGTACACCCGGACGGGGATCCGGCCCTCCGCACCCGCGGCGGTGTCGTCCGTCATTTTTACGCCGGATGCGACGCCGCCCAGCACCCAGTCCAGAACCGGGTTGTGCTTGATGGTGCGCTGCTGGTCAGCGAGAATCTGTTCCTCGCTCTTGCGGGCCACGGAGAAGCGCGCCAGCACCTTGCCCACCAGCCGTACCCGGAGATCAAGCTTTGCCATCTTCGTGCCTTTCTTCTGCTTACCGGCACAGCCAGGGAACTTCCTCCGCTGCTCCGGACGGGCTGTACCCCCGGCCGCCCGGGGCATCCTCGCACCACTCGCTCACCAATGCCCCGCCGAGGCTCAGCGTAACGGGAAGCGCACCCACAAGGAGCAACGTCCCGGTGAGCGTTGAACACAGCCAGGCCTGGCCCGCAGAGGTGGCGCGCCGCAACACGATATAGGCAGCTACCGCCCCGAAAAACGTGAGAAGAAACGGCAGGAAGCGCAGAGCCTGGTCCCGGGTGGCGCCCGTCCCGGCGAGGGCGGACTGGAGGGAAGCTGCAGCCAGGACCGCCCCGATCAGGGCCGGTACCCCGCAGATGGCCCACACGGTCATGCCCAAGGTCAGCGGTGCCTGGGGAGGGGGTGCAGCGTGTGCGGGCATGCGGCCGAGTGTAGCTCAGGCGCCGATTTGCAGGATCGGCCAGGCCTTCCGTGAGTGCGGAAAGGCCGCGCCTGCCGGGACCCGCCGTCGTCGTTCCCGTTAGCCGTTGCCGCGCCGGGAGCGACCGGGCAGAATCGGACCGTCGGTGAAGGCGCGGGACAATGAGGCACGGGACCGACCCGGGCGGATGGAGCGGCAATGAGCACGGACACTACGACGAGCACCGGCACCGGGCAGGCGTCGCACGCCGCGGACAGCCATGACGTGATCCGGGTGCAGGGTGCGCGGGTGAACAACCTGCGTGACATCAGCATCGAGATTCCCAAGCGTCGGCTGACGGTGTTTACCGGCGTGTCCGGCTCCGGCAAGAGCTCGCTGGTATTCGGAACCGTGGCGGCCGAATCCCAGCGGCTGATCAACGAGACCTACAGTGCCTTTGTGCAGGGGTTTATGCCCTCCCTGGCCCGGCCGGAGGTGGACCTGCTGGAGGGGCTGACCACCGCGATCATTGTTGACCAGGAACGGATGGGTTCGAACCCGCGCTCCACCGTGGGCACCGCCACCGATGCGAACGCGATGCTGCGGATCCTGTTCAGCCGGCTGGGGCAGCCGAACATCGGCCCGCCCAACGCGTATTCCTTCAACGTCCCGTCCGTGAAGGCCTCCGGCGCCATCACGGTGGAGCGGGGCGACGGGAAGACCCGGGCGGAAAAGGCGGTGTTCAACCGGCTCGGCGGCATGTGCCCGCGCTGTGAGGGGACGGGAGCGGTCACCGACTTCGACCTCACGGCACTGTTCGACGGCGCGAAATCACTGTCCGAAGGCGCCATCACGGTGCCGGGCTACAGCATGGACGGCTGGTTCGGGCGGATCTACGCCGGCTCCGGGTTCTTCAACATGGACAAGCCGATTGCAAAGTTCAATAAGCGCGAGCTGCATGACCTGCTGTACAAGGAGCCCACCAAGATCAAAGTGGAAGGCATCAACCTCACCTATGAAGGGCTGATTCCGAAGATCTCCAAGTCCATGCTGTCCAAGGACCCCGAAGCCATGCAGCCGCACATCCGCGCCTTCGTGGATCGCGCCATCACCTTCAGCACCTGCCCCGAATGCGACGGCACCCGGATCAGCCCGGAGGCACGGTCCTCGAAGATCGGCGGCCTCAACATCGCCGACGTCTGTGCCATGCAGATCAGCGACCTCGCCGGCTGGGTCCGCGGGCTGAAGGAACCCTCGGTGGCGCCGCTGCTGGCCGGGCTGCAGCACCTGCTGGACGCCTTCGCGGAAATCGGGCTGGGCTACCTGTCCCTGGACCGCCCCTCGGGCACCCTGTCCGGCGGCGAGTCGCAGCGGACCAAGATGATCCGCCACCTGGGCTCCTCGCTGACCGACGTCACCTACGTTTTCGACGAACCGACCATCGGCCTGCATCCGCACGACATTGCCCGGATGAATCAGCTGCTGCTGCAGCTGCGGGACAAGGGGAACACGGTGCTGGTGGTGGAACACAAACCGGAAACCATCGCGATTGCGGACCACGTGGTGGACCTGGGCCCGGGCGCCGGCGCCGGGGGCGGCACGGTTACCTTCGAGGGACCGCTGGAGGGACTGCGGAAGAGCGGCACGCTGACCGGCCGCCACCTCGGGGACCGGGCGCGGCTCAAGGATTCGGTGCGGCAGGCGTCGTCGTCCCTGGAAGTGCGCGGTGCCGCCACCAACAACCTGCGCGACGTCGACGTCGACATTCCGCTGGGTGTCCTGGTGGTCCTCACCGGGGTGGCCGGCTCCGGCAAGAGCTCGCTGATCACCGGGTCGGTGTCCGGGCGGGAAGGCGTGGTGACAGTGGACCAGGCCGCCATCCGCGGTTCCCGGCGCAGCAACCCGGCCACCTACACCGGTCTGCTGGAACCGATCCGCAAGGCGTTCGCGAAGGCCAACGGCGTGAAGCCCGCCCTGTTTTCCTCCAACTCCGAGGGGGCGTGCCCGTCCTGCAACGGCGCCGGGGTGATCTACACCGAGCTGGGCGTGATGGCCACGGTGGAATCGGTATGCGAGGACTGCGAGGGCCGCCGCTTCCAAGCCTCGGTGCTGGAATACACGTTGGGCGGGAAGGATATTGCCGAGGTGCTGGCCCTGTCAGTGGCCGAGGCGCAGGAGTTCTTCGGCGACGGCGAAGCCCGCACCCCGGCCGCACATAAGATCCTGAGCCAGCTGGCCGACGTCGGACTCGGATACCTTCATCTGGGACAGCCGCTGACCACGCTTTCCGGCGGCGAACGGCAGCGGCTGAAGCTGGCCACCCATATGGGCGGCAAGGAAGCCGTCTTTGTGCTGGACGAGCCGACCACCGGCCTGCACCTGGCCGACGTCGAACAACTGCTGGCCCTGCTGGACCGGCTGGTGGATTCCGGGAAGTCCGTGATCGTGATCGAGCACCACCAGGCGGTGATGGCGCATGCGGACTGGATCATCGACCTGGGCCCCGGTGCCGGGCGGGACGGCGGGCGCATCGTGTTCGAGGGGACCCCGGCGGATCTGGTGGCGGACGCGTCCACGCTGACCGGAGAGCATCTGGCCGCCTACGTGGCGGGGTGATCTGGGGCTAGACCCCTTCGACCGCGGGCAGGCGCCCGGAACGTACCGCATCGGCGAAGGCTTGATAGTCCCGCTCGTTTTGATCTGCGTACCGCTCGCAGAAGTCGGTGATCGAGTTATCGAACTTCTCGCTCTTGCCAAGATAGGCGGCGATCGCGACCGGGTCTCCTGATCTGGCGTGGGCCCGGGCCAATGTCCAGCCGCAGGTGCGGGCGTAAAACTCCATCCCGCGGGGTTTCATCGTTTCCACGACCACTGAGCCCTTCATGTCCCGCAGCTGGCGCCAGTACAGGTACCGGTTTTCCTGCACGCCCTTGGTCCAGCCCAGGAAGATGTCGCTGGCGGCCTGCATCCTTCGCTGGCCCTGCACTACGCGCTGGCCCGGCTGGCGGTATCTGCTTTTGGGCAGGTGGTCCTCAAGGACTGACCGTGTTGCTTCCTTGACCTGCAGGAACAGCGGGTCATCTGAATCGCGGCCCTGAAGCAACGCGATAAAGCCCCGGGTGCCGACGCTGCCCACACCCACCACCTTGCGGGCGATATCGACGATTTCGAAGCGCTCGAGGAGGTCGCGCCTGTCGTCCTGCAACGTGGCCCGGTAGGACCGGAGCTGTTCGCGGGATTCCTCCCACATCTGGTCCGCGGATAAACCGTATGAATCACCGAACTCCCTGAGCGGGATGACGATCGGCGGTTGGCTGACGATTCGGTACTTCCCGTCCACGCGCTCGGCCAGCTTGGACAGTGCCTGCAGGCTGTCCCGGGAACGCGCCTTCCGGACGGCCTGTTGCGCCCTCTTTTCGATCTGCTTCGCTGCCTTTTTCTCCACCTTGCCCTTCCCGTTGTCCGCCCCCAGCTGGATCGTGGACAAAATATCCTGTTCCGTCAGACGCGCGTACCAGATGTCCATGGTTCCCATTTGTGCGAACTCGCGCATCGCTTCGCGGTAACCCCGAACCGCGGCAAGGGTTGCCGAGCGCGCCTCTTCGTTGGTGAAGGAGTTGTTCCTGGCCGCAATGGTGAAACTCGCGGACATCCGCAGCACGTCGTACTCGAACGGACCCGGAAGTGTTTCGTCGAAGTCATTGAGGTCGAACAGCAGGATCCGCTCGGGTGAGGCGAATACCCCGAAGTTCGACAAATGGGCGTCGCCGCAGAGCTGGGCGGTCAGGCCGGATCTCGGTGTGTCCTTGAGGTCGGCGGCCATGACCTTGGCTGCACCCCGGTAGAAGGTAAACGGAGAGTCAAGCATCCGGCCGTGGCGCACCGGCACGAGGTCCGCATCGCGGGTGAGGTTCTGTTCTTCGATGAGCGCGACGGGGTCCGGGCGGTCGGCTGCTGGAACCCACCCTTGATGGGCGGAGACGGGTGTTGTCTCCCGGCGGTCCTTGCCTGCTGCCACGCGTTCCGTAACGCTCGGGTGCGTGACCTCGATACTGGCCATGATCGGCGACCTCTCTACAACGGCGTTTTGCGCCATCCGGCAGGTCCTGCGGGGTCAGACTTTGTACGGCGGCTGACGTCCATAGAATATCGGGTTGCCTTCCCCGAGGGGATGGGTCCGGCGTCCGGGGAGGGCCCCGCCTCCCGTTTCGCCGCCGTCTTCCGGGGCTGCTCCGGCGGCCCGCTGGCTGCCCGCTCTCGACGGCCACGGCACTATCTCGTAATTTGAGTCGTGGTCATACCCCAACGGCAAGGACCGCCGCCGCTGTGACAGGTACGGGGAGGAACAGGATGATTCCGCTACTGCTCGGAGCCGCGGTGCTGATAGTTTTCGGTGCTTTTTCGGCGCCGCTGAGCCGCCGAGGGGTGACGAGTGCCATGGCGTTCGTGCTCGCCGGGACTGTCCTCGCGGCGGCGTTGGGCGGATCACCCACCCTGGAAAGCCACGCCGTCGAGCGGGTCACCGAACTGGCCCTTGTGTTCCTTCTCTTCACCGACGCCGCCCGGCTCGATCTTGGAATCCTGCGCCGAACTCTCGGGTGGCCGGGGCGGTTGCTGCTGATCGGGCTGCCGCTGACCCTTGTCCTTGGCTTCGGGGCCGGGCTGCTCCTCTTCCCCGAACTTCCCCTGGCCAGTGTTTTCCTCCTGTCCGCGATGCTCTGCTCGACCGACGCCGCGCTGGGGCAGAGGGTCGTCGAGGATACCGCGGTGCCGGGGCGCGTGCGCCAGGCACTGACTGTGGAAAGCGGCCTGAACGATGGCATCGCGGTGCCGTTCTTTCTGGTGTCGCTGGACATCTCGTTGGCGACGCTTGACGGCAGCGTACCGTCGGCTGTCGTGGATGCCATCGCGGAGCAAATCGGATGGGGGCTGCTGGCCGGGGTCGGTGTCGGGGGAGCAGGCGGGTACCTGTTGCGGGCCGCTGCCGGACGGATTGAAACGCAGTGGCGCCAGCCGTTCACGCTGGCCGTTGCCCTCGGCGCCTACGCGGCGGCGGGTTCGCTCGGCGGCAGTGTGTTCATCGCGGCGTTTGTGGGAGGAATGGCGTTCCGCCTGTCCAGCCGTGCAGGGAACATCGACACGACTTCCTTCACCGCCGAGGTGGGGAGTGTTCTCGCCGCGGCCACTTGGATGATTTTCGGCGCGGTCGCGGTCCTGACCGCCGTCCCGCACATCACCTGGCAGGTTGTGGCCTACGCCGTGCTGAGCCTCACCGTCGTGCGGATGCTGCCGGTCGCCGTCGCCCTGGCCGGCAGCGGTGTGCGGTGGCAAACCCAGGTGTTCATGGGGTGGTTCGGCCCCCGGGGGCTGGCCTCCGTGGTGTTCGGCCTGCTGGCCTTTGAGGGGGGAATCCCGGCGGCAACCACGCTCCTGACGACGGTGGTTGTCACGGTAGGCCTGAGTGTCTTCGCGCATGGGCTTTCGGCCAAGCCGCTCGTGGCTGCCTACCACCGCTGGTCCGAGGCCAATCCCGGAAAGTAGTATCCGGATGCGGAAGCAGTTACGACACCGGGCTGCGGGGTGCGAACATGATCACGGCGACGCCCGCCAGGCAGATCAGCGACCCGAGGATGTCCCACCGGTCGGGCCGGAAGCCGTCGAAGACCATGCCCCAGGCCAGCGACCCGGCCACGAACACTCCACCATAGGCGGCCAGGATCCGCCCAAAGTGCGCGTCCGGCTGCAGCGTGGCCACAAATCCGTAGGCGCCCAGGGCCATCACGCCCAGACCCGCCCACCACCACGCCCGGTCCTCCCGCACGGACTGCCACACCAGCCAGGCTCCGCCGATTTCGGCGGCAGCCGCCAGGAGGAACAGGAGGACGGTTTTTGCAATGGTCATGGCATCCATCCTGCAGGGTTTTGCCCAAAACGCAGGGAATCCAACCCGTGCTGCGTCAAGGGTCGTCCGGTGCGGAGGGAAACGTCACCCGCCGCCCCGTTACCGGGTCTGGTCGCCGCCGGGCCCGGCCGCCTGCGCACCCCGCACCCGGTGCCGGACCTCGCGGTACAGCAGGCTCTCCACGGTAACCAGCCCCGCAACCAGGGCGGTAACGAGGAGAAGCGCCGCCAAGGAGGTCAACGGCGGACCAGCGGCCACCAACGCCAGCAGCAGCGCGGCCGTACCCAGCCGCCACTTCTTCCATCCGCCGCCCATCCTCCGCCAGAAGGCAGCGGTGCCCAGCAGGTACAGTGCCGGGCCGCCGAACAACGCGAAAACCCCAACGCTGCTCAGGCCCTTCCCCTCCTCCACATGCGCCAACACGTCCTCGACGCCCAGGGCCGTGAGCACAATGCCGGCTACGAGGGGTAGGTGCAGGTAGGTGTATGCGACGACGGCGGCGGAAGACCGGGCGGATCCGCGCAGAGCGGCGAAGCGGTGTTCGGCCGCGACGGCCGTGACGTCGAAGTAGAGCCACCAAAGCCCGATGGACAGACAGATTCCCGCCGCCGCACCGGTCAGCACCGGCACGCTCACGGGCAGTTCGGAGGCACCGACGCCGATGGACACGATGGATTCGCCGAGTGCGAGGATGACCACGAGTGCATACCGTTCGGTCCAGTGCGCCGCCGAGTGGATCCGCCAGTTGCCGTGCCACGAGATGAGGAAGGTGAGGCCGGTGTCCAGCACCATGCCGGCCAGCCAGAACCAGGTCTGTGCGGTGCCGCCCAGCAGCGCCCCGGTGACGACCAGCGCCGCTCCCAGGACGGCGGTGAAGGTCAGCTTGGCTATCTGCCGGCGCAGCGGCCGATCGTTCCCGGACGCATACACGTACAGGACCAGGTGCAGGATCCGGACCGCAGAATAGGCCAGGGCAAGGACCATCGGGCCGTGGAGGCCGCCGTCGAGGTCTTCGAACGCTTCCGGAATAGCCAGGGCGGCGATAAAGGCCGCCACCATCACGGCGGACAGGCCGAACCGCATCAACCCCTCGTCGACGTGTGCCTGGTTGGCGAGCCAGGAAAAGGGGGCCCAGGACCACCAGAGCAGGACCAGGATGACCATCCCCTGCAACACGCCCAGGAATGAATGCTCGTGCACCATGAATCCGGTGACCTGGGTGAAGGCGAACACGAACACCAGGTCAAAGAACAACTCGAAGGTGGTCACCCGGTGCGTTTCATCCGAGATGCGGGCAGCAGGAAGCGGCGGGCGCGGCAGATGCGGCATGCCACAAAGAATAGAAGTCCGTGGCCCCGCCTAGAAGATAATGCGGTCGAAAAGCCAAACGTTCCGCGGCGTCGACAATGTCCGGCCGCGGTCGGATGGGCTGGACTCCGACGTCCGTGAAATTCGGGAATTCCTACGGTTTGTCGTGATCCCTGCAGTTTGTGACAATTCCTGCGTCGCGCGGCGCAGGAATTGCGACAAAGCGCAGGATCTTTCGCAAACCGGCATCCGGCCCGGCTGAATATTGAACCGTCACACCGAACCGTTCCGCTTGTGACCCACGTCATGTCTCCGGTACGGTGACTACACCGCCGGCGGTTCGACTATCGAACGTTCTGTTCAAATAACGAACACGATCGGCGGCCACCAACGGCACAACGAAGTGAGGACCCCGTGCAGTTCCACCACCACGGCTACGTATCCGGTGACCCCCGCATCCAGCCCGCCGCCGGCACCGGCGTCGACCGCCCCGCCGACCTGCCCGACAAAGTGGACGTGCTGATCGTCGGCTCCGGTCCCGCCGGGATGCTCACCGCCGCGCAGCTGTCGCAGTTCCCCAGTGTCACCACCCGGATCGTGGAGCGGCGGGACAGCCGCCTCGCCATCGGCCAGGCGGACGGCATCCAGGCCCGCAGCGTGGAAACCTTCCAGGCATTCGGCTTCGCCGAGGAAATCACCGCCGAGGCCTACCGCATTACCGAGATGTGCTTCTGGCGCCCGGACCCCGAAAATCCGGAGAATATCGTCCGTTCCGGCCGCGCCCTGGATGACCCCGCCGGAATCAGCGAATTCCCGCACCTGATCGTCAACCAGGCCCGCGTGCTGGACTACTTCGCCCGGTTCATGGCCAACTCGCCCACCCGTATGCAGCCCGACTACGGGTTCGAATTCCGCGGTCTGGAGGTCGACGACGACGCCGAGTACCCGGTCACCGTCACCCTCCTGTCCACGGCCGGCACGGATGAAGGCACGGAGCGCACGGTTAAAGCCAAGTACGTGGTCGGCTCCGACGGCGCCCGCAGCAAGGTCCGCGACTCCATCGGCTGCACCCTGGCCGGAGACAAGGCCAACCACGCCTGGGGCGTGATGGATGTGCTGGCCAACACCGACTTCCCCGACATCCGCACCAAGTGCGCCATCCAGTCCTCCAACGGCGGCAGCATCCTGCTCATCCCGCGCGAGGGCGGCCACCTGTTCCGCATGTACGTTGACCTCGGTGTTGTGCCCGAAGGCGACAATGGTGCCGTCCGCAAGACCTCCATTGACCAGATCATCGCCAAGGCCAACGGCATCATGGCCCCCTACACGCTCGACGTCCGCAACGTCGCCTGGCACAGCGTGTACGAGGTGGGCCACCGGCTCACCGATCGGTTCGACGACGTTGTGCCCGAGGACCTCGGCACCCGCACCCCGCGCGTCTTCATTACCGGCGACGCCTGCCATACGCACAGCGCCAAGGCCGGCCAGGGCATGAACGTCTCCATGCAGGACGGCTTCAACCTGGGCTGGAAGCTCGGCCACGTGCTGGACGGCCGCAGCCCGGAAACCCTGCTCTCCACCTACTCTGCGGAACGCCAGGTGGTGGCAAAGAACCTCATCGACTTCGACAAAGAGTGGTCCACGCTCATGGCGAAGAAGCCCGAAGAGTTCGAGAACCCCTCGGACCTGGAGGACTTCTACGTCCGCACCGCCGAGTTCCCGGCCGGGTTCATGACCGAGTACACCCCCTCCATGCTCATTGCCGAGCCGAAGCACCAGGACCTGGCCGCCGGCTTCCCCATCGGCAAGCGCTTCAAGTCCGCGCCTGTGCTCCGCGTGTGCGACACCAACCCGGTGCAGCTGGGCCACCAGGCGCGGGCGGACGGCAAGTGGCGGATCTACGTCTTCGCCGACGCCGCGGCTGCAGGCACGCCCTCGCCGGTGGCCGAGCTGGCGGACTGGCTGGACACCGCGCCGGACTCCCCGCTCGCGGCCACGCCGGAAGGAGCGGACCGGGATGCCTGGTTCGACGTCAAGGTGATCTACCAGCAGGACCACACGGGCATTGATCTGGGTGCCGTGCCGGCGGTGTTCAAGCCGCAGGTCGGACCGTTCCAGCTCGACGACCTGGCGAAGGTCTACGGCGCCGACCCGACCGCCGACATCTTCGAGCAGCGCGGAATTTCCCGGAACGGCGCGGTGGTGGTGGTCCGCCCGGACCAGTACGTCGCCAACGTGCTGCCGCTGACGGCCACCGCGGAGCTCGCGGGGTTCTTCGCACCCCTGCTGCCGGCCCGCCAGCAGGCGTAACCGGTTCCCAACGCACGACGACGGCGGCGCCTTAGGTGCCGCCGTCGTCCCGCGTTAACGGCGGCAGGGCTGGCAGACTGACCAGTATGGACAGCTCCGACCCTTCCGAAATCACGCTCGACTTCAACGCCGCCGCGCTCCTTTGGGACGCCTACGCCGCGGCATTCCCCGCCCGGGCTGCGGCCGCCGGGGAATACACCGTGGAAACCTTCGGCGATTCCCCGGCACTGGCCGATGAACTGCTGGCCCTGGTCCTGGATGGCCGCAAGCGGGCCACCTCCTCGCACGTCGCTGAGTATGTCGCGGAAGGCGAACCGCTTCCGCGCATCGGCATCCACTGGATTGTCTGCGACGGCGCCGGTGCGCCGAAAGCGATCCTGCGCACCACCGAACTGCGGCTCGGGACCTTTGCCGACGCGGATGAGGCTTTCGCCTACGACGAGGGTGAAGATGACCGGAGCCTGGCGTCCTGGCAGCGCGAGCACCGGAAGTTCTGGGAACGCACGGCCGCAGCGCGCGGTGGCAGCTGGTCAGAGGAGGACGAGCTGGTGTTCGAACGCTTCGAGGTGGTCTGGCCTATCGGGTGAAGGATGAACAGCTGCCCTTGAAATACTCCCGCAACAGAGCGGGATCTCCGGCCCGTGCCGGGGCAATGACGGAGGCATCAAAGACCTCGGGGTTGACCATGTGTTCCTGTATTGCGGGCAGGGATGTGTACTTGGCCAGGTACTCCATGCTGTGTCCCTGGCCGGCCGCGTCTCCGCTGTCGAGGGCCTGGAGGTAGGAATCCATCCAGGCGCAGAGCCAGTAGCCGGCGACCGTGGTGTCCTGGACTCCGTCCTGGATGCTGATCTGTCCCTGCTGGGTTCCGGCCGCGGGGTCGCTGAAGTTGCTGAGTTCGATCCGCCAATCCATACCGGCCGGCAGCGGCTCCGGGAACTCGGCGATGGCTTCCGCCACCGCCTGGTCGAAGCAATCGGGTTTGATGCTCACGTAGCCCCCGGCCGGGTCGATCCGCATAATTTCGCCGCCCGGGCAGGGCCGTAGGGTCATGGTGGGCTCCGGCGTGGGACGGGCGCTGGCCTCCGCGCGGGCCAACGCCTCGTTGCTTTCCGCGTCGGTGGTTCCGCAACCGGCGAGCACGCCGGTAAACAGGGCGCCGGCTGCGGCAACGCCCATCGCTGCGGTAAATCGAGTTTTCATGTGTCCCCCCGGTCTACGCAGACCATAGCTCAGCACGGGCCGGGGGGATAGCCGCATTTTTGGCGAGCCGGCCGGGGCTAACCCGCCCAGGCGCGGGTGCGCGTTACCAGGGCAGGGGACCGTCCTCATCGCTGAAGGTGCCGGTGGGCCCGTCCGCCGGGATCGTGGCCATCCGGACGGCTGCCCTGGCGCCCTGCTCCGGTGTGCGTGTTCCCCGGAAACCGTTCAGATCGGTGGCAACAAAACCCGGACAGACCGCATTAATCAGGATGCCTTCCGGAGCAAGTCCCTTCGCATACTGCAGCGTCAGGGAGGTCAGGGCGGTTTTGGACGGCGCGTACCCGGCGGCGATCGGGTCGGTGTTGGCCGGATTGGATACTGCGGCGAGGGATCCGGCCACGCTGGAGACGTTGACGATCCGAGGGGCCTCGGAGAGGCGCAGCAGCGGCAGGAAGGCCGCCGTCACGGAGATGACGCCGAAGAAGTTGGTCTCGAAGACCGAGCGGATTTCATTCACGTCGGCCGAGCCCGGCTGTTGGGCAGCAAAGCTGACTCCCGGCGTCGCCACAATCCCGGCGTTGTTGATCAGGGCATCCAGCCGCCCGAAGCGGCGCTTTACCTCGTCCGCAGCGGCCGCCACCGAGGCCGGATCGGTCACATCGAGGACGACGGCGACGGCGTCTCCACCCTCCGCGCGCACCTCCGCAGCAGCCCGCTCACCGGCGTCGGCGTTCCGTGCGGCTACCACCACGGTGTGGCCGAGCGCCGCCAGCTGGCCGGCAATCTCGCGCCCGATACCTTTGTTGGCGCCGGTGACGAGGGAAATCATGCTGTTATTCATGGGACTCCTAGAGAAAACACGGCCAACCCGACCGGGAAGGCACTTTCAGTCTGTCCGCAGGGGCGTGTACTTGGAATAACGAAAAGTCCGTATTTTTTGCTCTACAGTACAAAGATGGTGAATGACCGGTTATCGGAAGTCCTCGACCTGATAGAGGTCAGGAGCATTATTTCGGGCAGCACTGCGGTGTCCGGGCGGTGGGAAACCGAAAGCAGTCTCGATGAGGACCTGAAGTTCTTCGCGGTTGTGCAGGGCAGGATGCGGCTCTCGACCGACGGGCCGGACATGCCCCTGATCCTGGAGGCTGGCGATGTTGCCCTCCTCAACGGCCGCCGCTGGCTCAAGCTGGAGGGCGGCAGCGGGGACGCCTCGCCGCTGCGCCTGAAACCGCCGGCCAGCGGGACGTTCGTCCGGGTGGGGGAGGGTGCACCGGGCACCGAGGACATCGTCATCGGCGGCCGAGTGGCTGTGAACGCCACCGGGCGTGAACTGCTGCTGCGGGCCCTGCCGCCCGTGGCCCACATACGTTCCGGAACCGACGCCGCGCCGCACCTGCACGGACTCGTCGAGCGGCTGTTCGAGGAGGTGTCCGGGCAGCGGGTCGGGTCGGGGTTTGCGGCACGACAGTACGGCCAGCTGCTGTTGCTGGAGGTGTTGCGTGCATTCATCACCGATGCGGCACTGCCGCCGGGATGGCTGAAACTGCTTGCCGACGAACGGCTGCGGCCGGCGCTGGCGTTGATCCACGCCCAGGGGACCCGGCCTCCGAGCCTGGAGGACATGGCCGGTGCCGTGGCCATGTCGCGCACCGCCTTCACCGAACGGTTTAGGGAAGTTGCCGGCTCTCCGCCGCGGTCCTACCTGAATAACTGGCGCATGCTCGTAGCGCAGCGGGAACTGAGGTCCGGGGATACCCGGATCCGTTCATTGGCGTTGGACCTGGGTTTCTCCTCCGAGAGCGCCTTCAGTACGGCGTTCAAGCGCAGTGTGGGCGAATCGCCGCTGCATTACCGGTCCCGGGTGCGGGCGCTGGAGCCGGTGGATTAGCTCGCGCTGGCCGGACGACGACGGCGGGAGTGGGCGTAGATCCGAGCCTGATCGCCGGACAGGGCGAGGATCAGCAGGACGTCAAAGGCGTAGCCGAACAAGTTGGTCCGCAGCGCCGCCTCGGGTCCGGCGGACACGGCGGCCACCTGCAGGGCCATGGCGACTGAGCTCAGGCACATCGCGGTGATCCGGGCCCTGTTACTGCCGCGCAGTATGAGCACGGCCAGCACCGCCTCCACCCCGGCGAAAACGGTGAGCGAGACGCTGGTGGGAGCGTAGGCACTGCCCAGCTCGGCAATCCCACGGCTCTGGGTGCCCAGCAGGTTGATCACCGGGGAGATATCGGCCAAGTGGACCAGGAAGGGCGCCGCCATCGCCAGGGAGGCGAATCCGCGCAGGAACACCAGAACGGCACCCAAAATAACCGCGGCCGGCGGCCGGTCCCGGGCAGCAGCTGCGCCGATGGGCACGGTCGGGCCGATGTCCGGGAGACTGCTCAGGTCCGCCACCGGCAGGTCCCCGTCGGTGACAATCGAGTCCCCGCCGCCGTTGCGGGAGTGGTATCCGGTGGAGAAGTTCTTGATGACCTCCACGGACACCGCGGGGGAGGCTTCCCGGAGAGAGCTGATCAGGTAGTCCCGTTCGGCGTCGATGTTCTCTCCGACCCGGTGCGTGACCTGCAGGGTGAACAGGGACAAACCGACGGCACGGTCAAAGGACGCGGCGCCCAGCCAGTCCGCGGCAATGCCGCCGGGGAGCATCCAGCCCTCGGGGCAGCGCCAGAAACGGACATGGTGGCGCTGCCGCGGGTTGCCGTGCATTTCCTGCTCGTAGGCAAAATCCTGCTGCCGGTCGAACAGGAGCAGGGGGCTCACCGGGGCCTGGACATAGCTGCGATGCAGCAGGGTGGAGGAGACAATGCGCCAGCTGCTGGCCAGGGTCACCGGGTCCGCGAGGTGCCAGCCGGCCTTTTCCAAGGCGCCCCGCAACTGCGCCTCGCTGCCCAGAAAGGCGAGGTTGACGGCGTCGCCGAACAGGCCGGCATTGGTGCGGGTGCGGCCCATGAAGTAGTTGGGAATGAAAATCTGTGTCAGGACCCGGTCCAGGCGCGGCAGCACCAAGTACGCCAGCGCGGCCCAGAACACCACCAGGAACCAGATATGCCGCTGCTGCAGGCTCTCCTCCAGCAGCAGCACGGCGAACCAGGCTGCACCGATGCCGCTGAACGTAAAGAAAGCCCAGTCGACGGCGGTTGCCGCCGGCCCGCCGTCGGACTCCGCTGCGGTGCCCGGCTGGGTCATCCGGAAGTCATAGCCCCGGCAGTTCGCCGTTTGCCCGGGCCTCAATCCAGTCCACGGCGGCATCCGGCAGGTAGTAGGCTCCGCTGCCGTCGGAAGCCATGCCGCGGCTGCGGGAGATTTCCTCCACCACCCACGGCTCTACGGCGTCACCGTTATTGGCGGTCAGCCACTCGCGGGACTCGGCGGTGAGCATCGGCCACCAGAGGGCAATGTCCAGGTCATCGCGCTCAAACTGTTCATAAGTCATGGCTAAAACTCTGGCACTTTCGGGCCGGTTGGTCGACGGCCGCCGCTTCCCGGTTACCGGCCGGCCGGAAATATCCCCGCGGGCTCAGCGGTGAGCCGGTAGCGGCGTACCGGCGCGTCGAACCCGTCCGGTGCCTCGACGTCGTCGCCGGGCAGGAGCCCAAAGCCGTCCTCATGCTGTCCCGGACCCCATTCGGCGTGCGCCTCGCGCCAGGAGTCCTGCCAGGCGGCGTCGGGGGCAATCAGTTGCAGCATGGGCGCCACTCTAGTAGCTCCCGGGTTCACCCGCCGCGAAGCCAGGTTGCCCCGGAAAACCGGACGTGCGACCGTGGAGGGGAGGCCGCGACACGGTCTCCCGGACGAGGGGTGCCGTACCCGGTGTGCGACAAGACGGCCCGAGGGAGACTCTCATGTCATGGATTGTTCTGGTGCTGTCCGGCGTCCTGGAAGCAGTATGGGCCACCGCCCTGGACAAATCGCAGGGATTCAGCCGGTTCTGGCCGTCGGCCATTTTCGTTACCGCCCTTATCGCCAGCATGGCCGGGCTCGCCTACGCCATGCGGGAACTGCCGCTGGGCACCTCGTACGCCGTCTGGGTAGGGATCGGCGCGACACTGACCGTCATCTACGCCATGGCCACCGGCGCGGAATCCGTGTCCCTGCTGAAGATCGTGTTCCTGGCGATGATCGTGGGCGGCGTGATCGGGCTGAAGTCGCTCCACTAGGCCCGTTCCAGGCCCTGCGTGAGCACTGCTTAGCGACGCATGCGTGCCCTGCGCACCTGCACCCTTGTGCAGCGGAAACCCGGAGAGTTGAGTTGGGGAATGGGATCCCTTACGTACTCCATGAACTGCTCACTGGACGGGTACAGCGCCGACGCTGACGGTAACTTCGCCTGGTTGGAGCCGACCGAAGATTTTCTTGCCTCACATTCCGAGGACCTGGAGGACGCGGCCGCCGTGCTCTACGGGCGACGGATGTACGAAACCCTGTCCGTGTGGGAGACCGACCGCGCCGCGTCAGTTGGCCTTCCGGGGACTGACAGGTTCGCGGACGCCTGGTCGGCGGTGCCCAAGGTGGTGTTTTCCTCCACACTGCAGGATGTTTTCACCGGCCGGACATCGTTGGAACCCACCCTGACCCCGGAAGCCGTGGAGCGGGCCAAAGCCGCGGGAAACGTCATGATCGGCGGACCGGAACTGGCTAAGAGCGCCATGCGCATGGGGTTGGTGGACATTGTGTCGCTGGTGATCTGTCCGGTAATTGCCGGCGGCGGTCAGCGGGCCCTGCCCGACGGGGTGCCACTGGACCTTCGCCTGCTGCGGGAACAACGCCTCGACAACGGGGGAGTCCGGGTGACCTACGCCGTGGGCTGAGGCGATGCTTCCCCGCGCGGCGGCCGGATCGGATCTAACCGCCGCGCACCCTGCACCCGTCTACTGCTTAGAAGAGGCGTTCCGCCACGTTCACCCGGGTGGCCGACGCCAGTGCGGACTCGACCTTCGCCTTGGGTGTTGTGCCCGGAACCGAGCTCATCAGCTGGTCGTCGGGGATGCTGGCATCCGCGAGGTACAGACGGGTGTAGCCAGCGGAGTCCGGCTCAAACCTCCAGCTCTCGGCGAGGGTGCCCGCCTCGACGACGTCATAGCCCAGCCCGTCGATGAGTGCGGCCGCCTCAGCCTTGGCCGAATCGTCGTCGGAAGCGATGGGCAGAGCGGAGCGCTCAGCGGACCCGGCGGGGCGGGCCAGAAGCGGAATGTGGTGGGCCAGGACGTTATTGAAGGCCTTGACGTACTGCGCCCCGGGAAGCCGGCTCTGCACCAGTTCGCTGGTGGTCACCGTGCTGTCATCGAGCTCGGCGATGCGCCCGTCCCGGGACGGATAGTAATTGCTGGTGTCCAGGACGATCTTGCCGGCCAGGAGTCCGTCCGGAAGAGCGGAAACCGCGTTCAGTGGAATGGACAGCACGACGGCGTCACCGAGTTTCGCGGCGTCTTCCACCGTTCCGGCCTGGGCCAGCGGCCCGAGGTCGGCCACCAGTTCCGAGAGCGTTTCAGGTCCCCTCGAGTTGGCAATAACGACGTTCATGCCCGCCGCAACCGCGAGCCGCGCGACTGCGGATCCGATGTTCCCGCTTCCAATGATGCCCAATGTCGGCATTGCGTATCCCTTCGATAATGTTCGGCTGGACTGGCGCGGGTGTCCTCCGGCAGCCCCTAAAGGAGGCAACTGCCGCTGCTGCGGAGGAATTCCCCCGGGCGGCGGCGCCCCTGCGGGTGCTCCCGGGCGGCGGAAGTGTTAGGCGAGCCGTGACCCGGCGGACATTGCGAGGTTTCGAGCTCCGGTGAAGTGTTCGGCCGTGCCGACACGGTTCAGCAGCCGTGCCGCGCGGACCATGAGGTTTCCCCGCCGACGCCGGCCGGCGTCGTAGCGCTGCAGGCCGGCGGCAACGTCGGGAGCCGCGGTTAGTGCGTCGACCAGGGCAACCGCGTCCAGAAGTGCCTCGCAGGCGCCGCGGCCAAGGTTCGGCGCCATACCGTGCGCCGCGTCGCCGAGCAGCGCCAAGTTGCCGGAAATGTAGGACGGGAGCGGCGGAATGTCGAACAGTTCCCGGTAATCTATCGGGCTCCCGTCCAGTTTCCCCAGGACCTGGGCGATATCCGGATGCCACCCGCGGTAGAGGCTGCGCAGCAGGTCGGCCCCCTGGGCGCCGATAGCCTCCGGGGAGCCCAGCGCGGGAAGGTCTGTGGAGCGGAGGCAGGCAAACCAGTTAGTGCTGCCGGCATCCAGCGGCGTAATGCCGAACAGGCGGCCGCGCCCCCAGGTCTCGCTGACTCCGCGGGCCGGGCCGGGGACAACGCCCCGAAAGGCCACTGTTCCCAGTGCCCGGGGCGATACTCCGTTGCCGGCGGTGCGCAGGCGGCTGAAGATTCCGTCGGCGGCCACGACAACATCGGCAGAAGGCAGGGTTGAGGGTTCGGCGACCGGTGAATCCCATTCGATAACCCCGGCAGGAAAGTCCCCGGCCAGGGCCTCGAGCAGGACGGTGCGTGGAACAAGGCGAGCGGTCCGGCCGCGGCCCATGGCTGCGATCTGGCTGCCGTCAGGTTTCAGAATCCGTGCGCCGCGCTCTTCCACCGAACCGGCGCGGACTGCGTCACCGGCGCCCAACGCGTCGAGGGCGCGCATCGCCTCGGGCCACATGGCCAGTGCCGTTCCGCTGCCGGGCAGGTTTGCGCCGCGTTCGAGCACCTGGACCGACCATCCTGCGCGCAGCAGTCCCCGCGCAACGGCGGTTCCCCCGATGCCCGCTCCGACGATCAGTGCTGAACCGCGCATGGGTGTCTCCTCATCAATGGTCCGGCTGCCGCAGGCTCGGGGGCGGCCACTGTCTGACGGTGATCCCACCCAAGGCGGAATCTACGCCGTCTGCTGCCTGCTGTCGACGTCGGTCTCGGCAGCGGTTTCCCGCGGCCGCCGGAAGCCGACGGCCGTCAGGTAAATCCCCAGCGACGCCTCCCAGATGATCTCCGGAAGGGTGGCCAGGGCCGAGGGAACCGAGGTCTGCCCGTAGGCTCCGAAAAGCACGGCAAGGCCGGACAGCGACATCAGCGGGCCGCCGATCAGGCCGAACAGTGCCATCGGCCGCGGCACCAGGTGCGAGCGGTACATCAGGAACCCGAGCAGCAGCCCGTTGCCGATGCCCACCACGAACCCCGGGCCGAGCAGGAACGTCCAGCCGTGCACCGCCACCAGCGCCCGGGCTACGGGCAGGTACTCCCCGGCGTCGGCACCCGCGGTCTGCCGCAGCGTCACCACGGTGAGCACGCTGAGAATTCCGACGGCAATAAGCGCGCACTCCATGATCCGGGCCGCAACATAGCCGACCGCGGCGGTCTCGCTGTAGCGCCGCAGCACGGGAAACAGCACGACGGCGGTGCCGATGTTGGTCACGATCAGCACCAGTTCGCAGACGGCGCCGAGCAGGATCCGGGTGTCCGCACCGGGTCCGGCGAGGTAGTTGGGGTCGGTGAGCAGCGGTGCGTACAGGGCAGCCCCGGCGATGGCGGAGGCGAAGGTGAGGAGGAAGAGGATCCCGGCGGTCCGGGCCGTGCGGTTAGAGGTCTGCATGACGCTCCTGTCAGCCAAAGGTGTACTGCGTACACCGGATGCGATGAACCTAGGTGTATGTCGTACACTTTGTCAAGGATCTCTTCCCGGGAAGGTGGCACTGTGGGACAGGTACCCAAGGCGCGGCAGCAGGAACCGTCCGCGCGGCGTCCGCGCCTGAACCGGGACGCCGTGCTGCGCGCCGGCGTCGTGCTGGCTGATCAGGTGGGCACTGACGGTTTCACTATGCGCACGCTGGCGGACGAACTCGGCGTGGTTCCCATGGCGCTGTACAAACACGTGGCCAACAAGCAGGAACTGCTCGAGGGCATGGTGGACCTGGTCTGGGCCGAGGTCACGGAACCGGACAGCGGGCGCGGCTGGAAACAAGCCATGCGCGGCCGCGCCGTCTCCCTCTGGGCCGCACTGGTCCGGCACCGCTGGGCCGTGGGACGGATGGAAGCGGCCGGCCGGCCGGGACCGGAGAGCCTGCGCCAGCACAACGCGATGCTGGGCTGCCTGCGGCAGAGCGGATTCTCGTTCCGCACTACCGTCCACGTCATGAGCCTGCTGGATGCCTACGTATACGGCTTTGCCCTGCAGCAGAAGACCCTGTCCTTTGAAACCCCGGAGGAGTCGGCCGAGGCTGCCGCCGACACCCTCAACGGGGAATCGGCGGAGGCCGCGGCCTTGTATCCGTACCTGCTCGAAGTGGTGGGCGAGCTGGCGAAGGAAGGCTATGACTATGACGCCGAATTCAACGTCGGGCTCGACGTCCTGCTGGACGGCATCGAAACTCTGCGGAGCTCCTGGCGCGACGGCTAGGTTCGGCGGAGCGAGATCATCATTTCTTTGACGGCTTGATACTCAGCAGTGCGCTGATACGCCTCGAAAAAACTGCTGCTCCCGGCAGCTTTGAGGCTCGGATCGATATCAGGAAGGTCCTCTGAAGGGCTAATCCACCGGGAGAATGCTGCGCCGGTTGTTGAGTCAATATTGAAGCCGGGCAGGGAGGACGAGATCGGGAAGTCTGACTTGAAAGTATTGATACTCATCTCAGCACCCACTTCACCACGGACCGGGTTGAACCTTGTTTCATAGTGATAAGCGATTGCCGTCCCTTCATGGGTTGGGGCAATCTGCTCACCCGGAATTTTCTGATATTCGAGCGGAACAGGTGCGGTAGGCCCGGCGACCACCGAGTCATTGACTGCAGGAAAACCTGCGACAAAAGCAGCCATCTGCCTTCCTTGCGCGTCCTGCACGATGAGGGACGTGGACACTTCGTTCGGGCTCGAGGCGGGATTGGAGAGTACTGACCATTCGGAGGGGTAATCGAACTCGAACATGCCGTCGGGGGTGATGTACGTCGAAACCTGGGGTGTGGAGACCGCCGGTTGGGGTAGGTCCTGTTCCTTCGAAGGGGACTCAGCCGCAGCGGTTTGTGTTTCGGTCGGCCCCGGTCCCGCAGTCTCGGCATCCGGGACTGACGGAGCGCAAGCCCCCAGAAACAGTACGGCAAGCACAGCGATTGCCGGTTGAATAATACGGTGGCTTTGAGGCATGGATTTCAATATCCCCTGATTTTGTCGCTGATCGCAACATGAAACTCCGATAATCAGTAATTTATAGGAGATCCCGCGCTTTCGACGTGAGAGCAGGGGTGCTCCGTCGGATAATATGTCCGGGTCGACCTAATTGTTCCGGTGTGCGGAAACTGCGGATTCGACCGTAGTTGCAATCTCCGCTGCGGCGAAGATATGACGCTTTGACATCGTCAACTACTGAAGCACGACCCTGATAACAGAAAAGGCATACCCCTTAATGAGCACTACCGAAACAAGCTATAAGCCCGTTACCGGCACCGGGAAGTCCTTTGTCGTGACATGGCTGCTCGCGCTCTTCCTGGGCGGGCTGGGTATCGACCGGTTCTACCTGGGCAAGATCGGGACCGGCGTCCTGAAGCTCCTGACGGGTGGCGGTTTCGGTATCTGGACGCTGGTCGACCTGATCATCACCCTGACCGGGAACCAGAAGGACAAGCAGGGCCGCCCGCTGGACGGCTACAAGGAGAATAAGAAGACGGCGTGGATCGTCACCGCCGTCGTCTGGGTTCTCAATGTGATCCTGTCTGTGGTCATGGCGACCACCATGATGGCGGTGATCGGAGCGGCCATTGAGGAAAGCCAGAAGGCATCGGAGACGAACAGCACTACGCAGTCGAGCCCGGCTCCGGTCTACTCCGCGCCGACCGAGGAGGCCCCCGCTGCTCCTGCCGTTCCAAAGAACGATGACAATCTGCAGGCGCTGAACAGTGCCACGTTCTACAGCGACTCCCTGCACATGAGCAAGGCAGCCATCCAGGAGCAGCTGGGTGGGGAATACGGCCAGTACACCCCGGAGGCCGCGCAGTACGCCGTCGATAACCTCAAGGCCGATTACAAGACCAACGCGCTGGAAGCCGCGAAGTCTTTGCAGAAGGAAAACCCGATGCCCCTGGATGAGCTGCGGGATTACCTCGCCAGCACCGATATGTACGGCGCAATGTTCACCCAGGAGGAAGCCGACTACGCCATTCAGAACCTGAAGTAGTCCCCTTCCCCGCAAGACTCCGATGCTGGCCGGCGGCAGGCGATCCGACGGACGACGACGGCGGGACGGTGCCGCGGCATCCGTCCCGCCGATCCGGGAGCTGTTGCCACCCCGCCGCCCCGGTGCGACGGTAGGACGAGTAGGCCAACCGACTAGGGGCACCATGGACCTCGAGGAACTGCTCGCGGCGCTCAACGCAGGCGAGACCATTACCGCCGGATCGCCCCTGCATGAGGCCATGCATCACGCCAGCCAGGCCGCCCTGCAGATTACCGGCGAGATCAACAGCGGCTACCACGAACCGGCCCGGGTGCGGGAGCTGCTCTCCCGGCTGACCGGGAGGCCGGTGGACGAATCCGGGGCCCTGTTCCCGCCGTTTTCCTCCGACTTCGGGAAGAACATCAGCCTGGGGAAACGGGTGTTCATCAACGCCGGCTGCCGGTTCCAGGACCAGGGCGGGATCCGCATCGGCGATGACTGCCTGATCGGCCACAACGTTGTCCTGGCCACGCTCAACCATGATCTGTCGCCGGTGCGCCGGGCGGACATGCATCCGGCGCCGGTCACACTGGGCCGGAATGTCTGGCTCGGTTCCAACGTCACGGTGTTGCCGGGTGTGACCATCGGCGACGATTCCGTGGTGGCCGCCGGCGCCGTCGTCACCAAGGACGTTCCGGCGCGGTCCCTCGCCGTCGGGTCACCTGCCCGGGTTATCCGTTCACTCGCGGATTAGACCGGCCGTGGCAGGCGTGCGGCGTGCGCAACCCTTTAGTTGCCGCGGACGCCGGTGTTAGCTAGAGGCACGGATTGAATCGATGTGCGGGAACACCCGCACGGGAAGGAGATCGCCATGACCGAGCATCTCCACAAATTCGCTGACCTCTACCGGAAACAAGGACCCTGGTGTGCCGCTTATGTCGATGCCGGGGCCGGAACCGTGGAAGGCCGCGAAGCCGCTGAAGTCCGCCCGGGCAACGTCCGGACGGCGCTGGCGGAAAAGGGGGCCTCGCCGGCGGACCTTGAGGCCATGGAAGCCGCGGTGGCTCCTGCTTACGGAGTACCCGCCCCGGTGTCGCGCTTCGTCCTCGTCCGGCAGGGAACGGTGGAACTGAACGAACTCCTGCCCGGCCCGCTGATGGGCCCGAAGCACCTTTCCGCGGGAATAGTTCCGGACCTGCTGCCGCTGCTCAAGCACCGCCCCGAAGAATTCCCGTACATCGTTGCGGAAGTGTCGCGGGAAGGCGCCGAGATCCGGCTGGAATATGTGGGCCGCCCCGGTCCCGCCAGCATCTCTGATGTTGCAGGCTCCAGTGAGGATATCCGCAAACTCTCCGTCGGCGACGGCTGGGCGCAGGACAAGCAGCAGCGCAGGACCGAAGATATCTGGCGCCGGAACGCGGACGAGGTCGCCGGACAGATCGACAGCATCGTGGATAGCAGCGGTGCCCGGCTGATCGTGCTCGCGGGTGATGTCCGTGCCCGCGGACTGGTGCAGGACCAGCTCGCCGAAGCGCACCGGCCCCTGGTCCGCATGCTCGATTCGCATACCCGTACCGGCGGCGCCCATCATGAGGGTTTTGAGGACCGCGTCCAGGAACTGATTGCCCTGCAGTGGGCGGACGAGCAGGAACAGATCATGGACCGCCTTGCCCTGCAGCAAGGGCAGGCCAACCCCGAGTCGACCACCGGCATCGGCGCTGTTGTCCAGGCGCTCCAACAGGCTCAGGTGGACGTGCTGATCCTGAATGACACCGCGCTCGCCGACCACCCGCTGCTGGCACTCGGTGCCGAGCCGTGGGTAGCCACCGCGGAGGAACAGGCACTCGGCGCGGACGTGCTGGGCAAGGTTTCCGCGACTGTGGCCCTGCTTCGCGCCGCGGCCCTGACCGATTCCAAGCTTCTCCTGGTGCCCGACGGCGTCCTGCCCGGCGGAGCCGGCGTCGCCGCGCTGCTGCGCTGGCCCACCGGTCCGGAAGCACCCGGAAGGAACGCGACCTAGAGGCAGTTCCGGATTAGCGCTGGCGGACGGCCTGGACGACGACGTCGCGCAGGGTGACCTGGCTGCCGTCCGGTGCGGTCATGGAGCGCGGATGCTCCTCGGCGACGGTGATGGACCACGCGGACGGATCCAGCAGTGCTTGGATGTCCCGGGCCGTCACGGTCGCTTCGGCCGGCGGATGGTGCCCGTGCGCCGTCGTCGCCTCGTCGTCGTGGGCGTGCCCGACAATCAGGAGGGTGCCGCCCGGGGCCACCCACTCCGCGACCCGGGCATAGAACGCCAGCTGCGGCATCGCCGGGTGGGCGTAGTTGGTGGTGACCAGGTCAAAGCGGCGTCCCGGTTCCCAGGAGACCAGGTCGGCCTCGATCCAGTCCACACTGCCGGACAGGGTCTGCGCTTCGGCACGCCGGGACGCTGCGGCCAGGGCAGATGCCGATACGTCCGTACCCACTACCGTCCAGCCGTGCGCTGCCAGTTCCAGGGCTTCCGCGCCGGTGCCGCAGCCGGCGTCCAGCGCGATGCCTGCCGGGAGCTCCGCCGCGAGGCGGGCCACATAGGGGTTGGCCGGCGGCTGGTGGTTCGCGGCCGGATCGGTGTCCGGAGCCTCGTGCCAGTGCTGCTCCCAGTAGTCCTTGTCGAAGCTGTGTGTCATTGTTCCAGCGTAGTCCCGGGCCGGGCCGGGGCTAGCTGGAGGTGAGCTCCCCGGCGAGGTAGCGGTTCCGCGACTCAATGAGCTTCCGGAGGTAGCGGGCCAGCACCAGTTTCTCGACCAGGCGCCCGACGACGCCGAACGGCGCCTCGAACTCGATGCGGTCAACCATGGTGCTGCCCGCGGGATCCTGACGGAACTCGTGGACGTGCCGGAACCGCCGGAACGGGCCCCTGACCTGCTCATCGACGAAACGGTCCGGCGCCTCCATCTCGGTGATCCGGCTAGTCATCCGCAGCGGAACACCGAAATGCCAGGCCCGCCAGGTGACGTCCTCACCCAGGGAGATGAGGCCCGACGTCACGCCGCCGACCGCCTCTTCCCGGGACCGCGCCATCGAGTCCTTGTGCGCATCAATGCTCCGGGCACGGTCAAACAGCTCCGATGCGGGCAGGGCTGTCCGGGTGGTGCACTCGAAGTAGACGGTCATGGTCAGAGTATGGCAGGGCGCTCTGCGGCCGGCGGCGTACGCGGGAGTCGGCATCAGAGCCCGGTGGTTGGGGGACGGAATCCGCTGTCGCTTCTAAAAGTGTGTGCCAGCTCCTCCCAAAGCAAGGCGGTGGCATTGCTACACGTGGTGACGGTGCCGAAGCCGGTGTGGTGCAGTGCGCGTCGCTGGTTCGCAAAACCCATAGTCGGCCAGCGTGCGCAGGAAAAGAGTCCCTGACACAAATGGAAAATTTCTTAGAACCCGTATGGACATTCACGTTTTGGCAACACACTGTTCGAACGCACTGTTGGGAACACACCTACCGAAGTCAAGACGATCATTTTGGGGATGATATGAGCCGCGTAGTGCAATCGAACACTGGTCATCGTGAGGCAGCTACCCGTCCTGTGCAGCACGACAGCACGGCTGTGTGGTCCATGTTGACTGTAGAGCCGGAGCACAGGGATGCGGGTGATGAAATAGTCCGCCGTATTGTTGCTCCGCTGATGTCCGGAACGAGGACCGGGGGAGAGCGCTGGTTTGGCTTTTCCCGCAGGCTGGAATCCGCCCATCCGGCCGTGCACCTGCATGTGCGTGCCGCCGACGACGTTGTTAAGCGGCTTTGGAAGTTTGTGTACGCGTTGGCAGACGAAAGCGCTGCCTCACTGGGTCCCGTGAAGATCTCCCGGTGGCCGGACATCACTTATCCACCACGATCAGGCGAGCCGGTGCACGAAGTAATGGAAGCGGCATTTGCCCGGTTCGGTGGACGGAAGGGCTTGGAACTGGTTTCTGAGGTTGCCGACTTGTCCTCGGACCTGGCTTTGTGGGCAGTCAACCGCTTTCCCCGCCTCAACATGCGCTCGATGCTGGCCGCCCTGCTTCTCTTCGACACCGGGCACGCCATGATGCGCGGGCCGCGGTCCGCTGTGTGGCCCGACCGCAGAACCACTAGCTGGGACTACTACTGGAATGCTCATCTGCACGCCTGTACAGGTTCTTTTGGTTCGCACTCCGGGCAGGCACGCACGGCAATGATGGCCCAGATGGCACCCCGGGTTATGCCTGCGCATAGGGTGATGGCCGCCCTTGCCTCGGAGTCGGCAGTGGATATCTGGCGGAAGCGCTGGGCAAGGGCCATCGATGAGTATTTGTACCGGGCAGACAAGCAACGCATCAGTCGCAGTGCGCAGCAGCTGGCTATGGGGGCTAGCGGGCTGGCACTCAACCGGCTGGGCTTTCCACCCCGGGAACAGGGGGCCCTTGGGATATACGCGCGTGCCTGGAGCAAGGATATTGAAGCGCGGTATTCCGGTGAGGAGCATTAGTCGCTCCCGCCAAAGCAAGGTAAGGAATGACGGCGTCGGCGGCGCCGGCTAGTGGCCACGGGTTAGCGTACTGGCCTCCGGCGCCAAAGACGCCAGCTGAGAGCCGGTTGATGGATCCGGGTCAGACGCACTTGAGCTGGCGACGCGGCCCGACCGGAACCTCGACGCGGATTTCGTCGCGGACGCTCTGGTCCTTGCTGAAGTTGTGCTTGCTGCTTTGACTGGCCGAGAGCACTTTCGATCCTTCGGGATTGCGGATGGCAGTCATTGACGGATCATTTCATATCCCGCCACGGCCTTCGGAAAGGGCCCCGGAGCACGCCAACCGTGACGGGAAGTCGGTTTTTCCCAACTCGACCTAGACCGTGTACCTCCCGGCATTCGGTGCGCACCGGCCCAATAGGACGCGAACAGGTAATGATTTGGGGGGGGGGGGCGGTATGGACTTACACGTTTTGGGAACACAGGATAAACACAGCAAAAGTACCCATGTCAGCCAATCATTCTTGGGGATGAAATGAGCCGCGTAATGCAGTCGAATACTGTTCATCGAGGTGCAGCTTCCCGCCCTGGGAAGCAGCACCCCAGCACAACCCTGTGGTCCATCCTGACTATTGAGCCGGAGCGTAAGAATGCCGGCGACGACATTATCCGCCATGTTGTTTCCCCTTTGTCTTCCCAACTGCGGGCCGGGGAGGGGAACCGGTTTCGGTTGTCACGCAGCCCGGAATCCGACCGTCACGCCGTGCTCCTGCATTTGCTTGCCACCGACGACGTCGCTAAGCGCCTATGGAAGTTTGCGCACGCGCTGGCGGACGAAAACGTTGCCACGCTGGGTACTGTGAAGATCTCCCACTCGCCGGGGCTCGTTTATCCGCCGCTGCCGGGCGAACCGGTACCTGAGGTGGTGGAAGCGGCATTTGCACGGTTCGGTGGGCCAAAGGGCTTGGACCTGGTAACTGAGATTGGCGAGGTCTCCATGGATCTGACTTTGTGGGCGGTCAATCGCTTTCCCAGCCTCAACACGCGCTCGATGCTGGTTGCCCTGCTTCTCTTCGACGCCGGCCACGCCATGATGCGGGGCCCCCGGTCCTCTGTTTGGCCCGACCGCAGAACCACTAGCTGGGACTTCTACTGGAACGCTCATCTGCACGCCTGCACAGGTTCTTTTGGCCCGAACGCTGCGCAAGCGCGCAGGGCAATGATGGCCCGGATTGCACCCCGGGTTATGCCCGCACATCGGGTGATGGCCGCTCTTGCCTCAGAGCAGGCAGTGGATATCTGGCGGAAGCGGTGGGCGAGGGCCATGGATGAGTATTTGTACCGGGCAGACAAACAACGCGTCAGCCGCAGTGCGCAGCAACTGGCAATGGGGGCTAGCCAGCACGCACTCAACGGGCTGGGATTCGCGCTCAGGGAGCAGGCGACCCTTGGCCTATACGCGCGTGCATGGAGTAAAGAAATTGAAGCGCAGTATTCCGGTGAGGAGCATTAGCCGCAGCCGTCAAAACAGGGTAAGAAATGGCGGCGTAGGCGGCACCTGGCAGTAGCCGCCGCTTATGCCCGGACCGCGTTCTCCTAGAACTGGATCCCCCGTGAGAGGGCACCGTCCGCCAGAACGTTCGCTCCGGTCATCCGGGAGGCGCGCGGGCTGGAGACGAACACAACGACGTCGGCCACCTCCTGCGCGCTGCCCATCCGCCCGGTGGGATTCAGCGCCATGGACGAGGCAAACATCTCCGGACTGTTCCGTTCCATGCTCTGCCAGACGCCGCCGTCGTGATAGGTGTTGCCCGGCGACACTGTGTTGGCGCGGATCCCGGTCCCGGCCAACTGGAAGGCCAGCCCGGCCATATAGGCGATCAGCGCCGACTTGACCGTGCCGTACGGACCGGACGCGAAATCCACCTCCCGGCCGGAAACGCTGGAGATGGCCACCAGCGACGGCGACTCGCTGCGCCCAACGTGCGGGACCGCCGCCTGCATCAGGCGTACGGTCCCCATCAGGTCTACCCGCAGGCACGCCTCCCACGATTCGGCACTGTCATCGATGGCCAGGGCGCTGACGTTGCTGACCACCGCGTCCAATCCGCCGAAGCGCCCGGCGACGGCATCCACCCAGGCGGCCACGGCGTCGCCGTCGCCCACGTCCAGGACTGCGCCTTCCACCTTGACCCCGGTGCCGGCCAATGCCGTTTCGGTGGCTGTGATTTCCGCCTTGTTCCGGGCGCAGAAGGCAACGTTGGCCCCTTCCGCGGCGAACGCTTCCACGATCGCCCGCCCAATCCCGCGGGTGCCGCCGGTGACCAGTGCCGTCTTGCCGTTCAACTGCAGATCCATCGTTCCTCCGGAGCGGGTTGTCGGGGTTAGAGAAGTTCTTCGCTGCGCCGGCGCAGGTCTGCGTGCAGCCCGTCGTAGGCAGCGGCGGACGGGAACAGGGCCTTGCGTGCCTTGACCACCACGGAGTAATTGGCGTCCACGGCGTTGGCGATCGGTGCCTGCGCCGTCTGGGTGAGCAACTGGTAGGCATCCATCTGGTGCAGGCCGAAGAGCTCGCCGAACCAGCGCACCATCTCCACCTGGCCGATGCGCCAGGAATCCTCCATGGGCCGGGACGAGCCGACGGCCATCCACTCTGCGTCGGTCTCCAGCCTCGGCCAGGCGGGTGCGCCGCCCTTGATCAGGTCCACCAGGATCGTGGAATGCATGGCCCCTTCCACGGCGGTGCCGCAGGCTTCACCTTCGCCCTGGCGGTAATGCCCGTCGCCGATGGAGAACAGCGCGCCCGGCTGGTTCACCCCGAGGTACACGGTGGTGCCGGCCTTCACCTCCGGGGCGTCCATGTTTCCGCCGAAGCGTTCGGGGACCAGGGAGGAGCGGACCTCCCCGCCGGGAGGAGCCACCCCGACCGTTCCCAGCATGGGTTCCAGCGGCAGGGCCACTTCAAAGTCCCCGAACCGGGCGGAGAAACCGACGGTGGAGCGGGCGGAGTCCACGTGGTAGATCCAGGTGGTGTCCGGCAACGGATCCTGCAGGAACGCGGTGCGGTCGGTGCTGGTGAGTCCGCCGAAGAACGGGATGGTGGCGGAGGCGCCGTAGCTCCGCGCCGGGGTCAGCTCCACGATGTGCAGGGCGAGGGTATCGCCGGGTTCGGCGCCTTCAACGTAGAACGGTCCGGTCTGCGGGTTTACGAAGTTGAGGTCGACCTTCTCGCTGGACAGGTCCTCGACCGTGGTCAGTGCGTTGTTGAAGGCGTCCTCCGACCAGAGCTTCAAGGCGGTTCCCGGTCGAACCTTCATCACGGGCTCGGCCCCGCCGAAGGTGTAGACCAGCTGGTCCGGACGCGGGTGGTACTCAAGGATTTCCATGGGGCCGGATGCTATCGAAGGTTTCCGGTTCTGGATATACGCGGCGGGGGACCGGGTGGACTGACGGCCTGCTAAGGCTCCCTCACTGAGTTCCGCCGGGATGGCTTGAGGAAGGAAGCTCGGTATTTCCCTGATTCAGCATTGCTGACCGCGATACAACATTCCAGTTGCCGCAATTTCTTTCGGTGCGGAAAGCCGCGGGTTTTCCACCGGCGAATATGCGTCGGGCCGCCGGATTTCGCCTAACCGGAACCACATGGCAGGATTCCCTTCGATAAACAGAAACGACCCTGATCACAGAAAAGGCAAGCCCGTTAATGAGCACCACCGACACAAGTTATATGACCACTACCGCCACCAAGAAGTCCTTCGTTGTGACCTGGCTGCTCGCACTCTTCCTGGGCACGCTGGGCGCCGATCGCTTCTACCTGGGCAAGATCGGGACAGGCGTCCTGAAGCTCCTGACGGGTGGCGGTTTCGGTATCTGGGCGTTGGTCGACCTGATCATCACCCTGACCGGAAACCAGAAGGATAAGCACGGTCAGCCTCTCGCCGGCTACCAGGAGAGCAAGAAGACGGCGTGGATCGTCACCGCCGTCGTCTGGGTTCTCGGCGTCGTCGTTTCGCTGATCATGCTCCTCACCGGAGCGCTGGCAGTCGGCTCGGCCGTCGAGAACAGCCAGGCAGTGTCCCAGGAGGACAGCGGCACGGTAGTCGAGGCTCCGGCTCCGACCGCGACTCCGGCTGAGACGTACATTCCCTTCGTGTCCGATGCGCCCACCCTGGACCCCTCCGTTCCGAAGGAGTACCAGGAGGTTATGCAGAGCGCTCAGGGCTTTACCTACATGTCCCTGAGTAAGGCTGACATGATCGACAAGCTGGTCTACACGGGCTACTCCCCGGAGGAGGCCCAGTACGCAGTGGACAACCTGGGCGTGGACTTCAAGGAACATGCGCTGAAGAAGGCCCAGGAGTACAAGGAGTGGGGCGACTCCCCCGAGGAGATCCACCACATGCTCGTCAGTGAATACGGGGAGAAGTTCACCCCGGAGGAAGCCGACTACGCCATTCAGAACCTGAAGTAGCCTGATTCCGCCGGAGCCCCGGCACCTTTATGGAAATAGCCAGAAGCGCACGGTTGCTTCTGGCTATTCCTTTGCCCGGTCAGGTGCGGGACTCCTCCCTGAGGAGCCAGACCGCACTGTCCGCGGGAAGCAGTCCCGCATCGGTCAGGGGCGATGATGCCAACACAACGCTGCCTTGCGGAAGGGCACAGGGCTCCTCACCCATGGCCACGGCAAGCAGGAACCGGTCCCCGCGCTCGCAGAGGAGCAATCCGTTGTCCTGGACGTGCCAGGTGGTTGCATCGTCGGGCGACAGGATCTCCTTCTCGATCAGTTCCCTGCGCACCCTCAGCGCCTCGGTCACCAGCTGCAGGGTCGACGCCGGATCATCCAGCTGCATCTGAACCGACCTGGATCCCCAGGCCGCCGGTACCGGCAGCCACGGATCTGCTGCCCCGGCGGGTGAGAACCCGTAGGTGTTCTCGGCTGCGACCGTCCACGGCAGCGGGACACGGGCCCCGTCACGGGATACCCCGGCCCGGGTCCACATGGGATCCGCTCGGGCGTGGAGCGGCACTTCAGCTTCGGGCAGGTTGAGCTCCTGGCCCTGGTAGATGTACGCGCCACCGGGCAGTCCCAGGATGGCGAGCAGGCCCGCACGCGCACGGAGGGTTCCGCGTTCACCGCCGCCGAACCGTGTCACGGAGCGGACAATGTCGTGGTTCTCCAGTGCCCAGGTCAGCGGCGCCCCGTGCTCTTTCCGAGCGGCTTCGAGTTCAGTGCCGACTGCGGCCCATGCAGCGGCATCCCAGCCCAGCTTCACGAAGGCAAACGCGAATGCCTGATGCATCTCGTCATGCCGGGTGTACCGGGCAGCGCGGTGCGGTTCCAGGTTCACCTCGCCTACCAGCACCCGGGTGGGGGAGTAGGAGTCGGCAACGCGGCGCCAGCGCCGGTACACCTCGTGCACTTCATCCTGGTCGGAGACCTGCGGGTTGGAGCGCAGGCCGTTGACGACGCCGTCGGTGCTGGCGGTGTCCGGCAGGCCGTCGGCCTTGAACAGGGCGTGTGCGACGTCGATCCGCAGGCCGTCCACGCCCTTGTCGAACCAGAACCGGAGCACGCCCTCGAAGTAGTCGCCCACTGCGGGGTTGCGCCAGTTCCAGTCCGGCTGCTCCGGGGAAAAGAGGTGCAGGTACCACTCCTTGTCCGTGTCCGAGCCAGGATTCACCCGGCTCCAGGCGCGGCCGCCGAAAACGCTCTGCCAGTTGTTCGGCGGGGTGTCGTCATCAACGCCGTTCTCGAAGTGGAACATCGCCCGTTCAGGTGAGCCTGAATCGGCGGCGACGGCAGCTTGGAACAGGGGATGCTCCGATGAGCAGTGGTTGGGCACCACGTCGAGGAAGATCCGAAGCCCCAGAGCGTGCGCCGCCTCGAGCACTTGGTCGAATTGTTCCATGGTGCCGAAGAGGGGATCGACCGCGCAGTAGTCGCTGACGTCGTAGCCCTGGTCCACCTGCGGGGAGGGCTGGAACGGGGTCATCCAGATGCCGTCTACGCCGAGGGAGGCAATGTAAGGCAGACGGTCCAGCAGGCCCGCAAGATCGCCTACCCCGTCACCGTCGCCGTCGGCGAAGGAGCGTGGATAGACCTGGTAGATGACGGCGTCCTGCCACCAGCCGGGCCTCTGTCCCCGGACGGTCGGCCGGCTCATTTGGTGGCACCCGAGGTGAGTCCCTCGACGATCCGCCGCTGGAAGATGAGAACCATGATCACCAGCGGGACGGTGACGATCACTCCCGCTGCCATTTGCTCACCGAAGGGTGCCTGGAACTCCGTGGCCCCGGTGAACTTGGAAATGGCGACCGTGGCAGTCTGCCGTTCGGGATCATTGATCATCGACAGCGCGATGATGAACTCGTTCCAGCTGTGGATGAACGTGAGGATCGCCGTCGTGAAGACGCCGGGCGCTGCCAACGGCAGGAGGATCTTCCGGAACGCCTGCCACTTGGTGCAGCCGTCAATCATCGCCGCCTCCTCCAGGTCGAAGGGAAGCGCCTTCATGAAGGTGGTGAGGTTCCAGACGGCAAGCGGGATGGCGAAGGACAGGTTGGGCACGATCATCGCCTGGTAGGTGTTGATCCAGCCGATGTCCGTGAACAGGCGCAGCAACGGCACCACCACGGAGATGCCCGGGAACATGGAGGTGGCAATAACGAGGCCGAGGATCACGGACTTGAACCGGAAGTTCAGCCGGGAGATGGCATAGGCGGCGAAGATCCCGAGGACCAGTGCCGCCGTCGTGGTGATGCCGGCGACGATCAGGCTGTTCAGCAGGGCCTGGCCGAACATCGTGGATCCGTCGAAGACCTTCAGGTAGTTCTCGAGTGAGAAGGGCTGGGGAATGAGGCTGTTGTCGAAGATGTCTGCCGTGCGGCGGAAGCTGGAGACCAGCATCCAGTAAAACGGGGACAGGCAGTACACGAAGATCGCCGCGAGGCCGAGGTACGTGAGGTAGCTCTTCGTGCCGCGCTTCTTGGGTTTCCGCTGCGGGGCGTCGTCAGGGGTGTCCGCGCGTGTCAGGACGGGAATCTGGGTCATCAGAGTGCCTTTGCCTTCCGGGAGCGGCCGGTCTTGCGGAGGGAGCGCATCTCCTTGGCTCCGGCGACGTCGGCGCCGAGCAGCTTCACGAAGACGATCGCGACCAGGGCAACGTAGAGGAACAGGACGACGGCGAACGCCGACGCCGAGCCGTAGCGCAGCTGGTTGGATTCATCCCAAGCGAGCATGGAGAGGGTCTCCACGGATTGTTTGCCGGGGCCGATCAGGACGAACGGCAGGTCAAACATCCGCAGGGCGTCGAGGAGACGGAAGAGGACGGCGACGAGCAGCGTCGGCTTCACGAGCGGGAGCGTGATTGAACCCAGCGTGCGCCACCAGCCGGCGCCGTCGATACGTGCGGCCTCGTACACCTCTTCCGGGATCACCTGCATCCCGGCGAGGACGAGCAGGCCGATGAACGGTGCCGTCTTCCAGACTTCGGCGATGATCACCGCGGCTTTCGCCTGGAAACCTTCGGCGGTCCAGAGGATCTCCGTACCGATCAGGGTGTTGGCGATGCCGTCCGACTGGAAGATCCAGCGCCACAGGAGTCCCGAGACTGCGGTGGGGACAGCCCACGGGATGAGGATGCTGGCGCGCAGCAGGCCCCGTCCCCGGAACGCCCGGTTCATGGCCAGGGCCAGGCACAGGCCGAGCACGGTCTCGAGGGTGACGGTGGTGAGGGTGAAGAAGGTGGTGTTGGCGAGGGCGTTCAGGAACCGTTCACCGGACTCTCCGACAAGGAGGTCGGTGTAGTTGGCCAGCCCGACGAAGGTCTCGCCTTCGGCGACGAACCCGTTCTCGTCGAGCCCGGATTCTTCCCGGAAGAGCGACTGGTAGAGGGCGGACACCAGGGGGTAGGCGATCACCAGGGCAAGGACCAGCAGGGTGGGGGACAGCAGCAGCGCCGCCATCCTGCCTTCGCCGGAGGTTCGGGAGTCGGGTTTGCGTTTTCCAGGAGGCTGGCCGTCGGGACGGCGCGGGGGCGCAGCGGTGCTGGTACTCATGGAGTTCCTAACTGTGCACGGGAATGGGAATCAAGCTGCGGAGGCGGCCGCCGGCACCGACGTCGGCGGCCGCCGGCGGCCTATTCGGCCGAGAGCTCTTCGAGCTTTGCCTGCATGTCGGCGAGGGCGGTTTCCGGATCCTTCTCCCCGGTGAGGGCCGCGTACGCCTCTTCCTGAATTGCCGTCGTCGTCGCGCCGTACTTGACGACCTGCGGGCGCGCCTGCGCGTTCTCCAGCGATTCCAGGAGCGTGGGATAGAACGGGCGCTTTTCTACGACGGCGGGATCCTCGAGCAGTGAGGGGTAGACGGGAGCCCGCGAACTCTTGTCCAGGCGTGCTTTCGACTCTTCCTCGCTGGTGAAGAACTTGATGAAGTCCAGGGCCGTTGCCTTGTTCTCCGTGAACGGTGAGACGGCGAGGTTCCGGCCGCCAAGCGTGGAGACCCCCGGATTGTCGCCGATGCCGGGAACCGAGCTGATGCCGAATTTGTCCACAACGGCGCTTGAGCCGTCCGTGGCGGTCAGCGAGGAGTAGACGAACGGCCAGTTGCGCAGGAACACGAGATCGCCTTCCTGGAAGGCGCGGCGGCCCTGCTCCTCGATGTAGGTGATGGCGTCACTGGGAACCAGGCCCTCGTTGAAGGCGTCGGTGAGCTGGGTGAGTCCGGCGAGGGCCTCGGGGGTGTCCACCGTCGGGGCGCCCTCATCGTCGAAGACCTGGCCGCCGGCTGATCCGACGGCTTCAGTGAAGTTCACCGTCAGGGCCTCGTTTTTGTCGAACTGGCCCGCGTAGCAGGACATGCCCTCGGCCTCGGGGAGGGCGAGGACCTTCTCGCACGCCGCCGTCATCTCTTCCCAGTTGGTGGGCGGGGCGTCGATGCCGGCCGCCTGGAGGAGGTCCGTGCGGTGGTAGAGCAGAGCGCCGTCCGTGTAGTACGGGGCGCCGTACAGCGTGCCGCGGTAGGTTGCGGTCTCCACTGCGGCTGGGACCATGGTGTCCGTGGGCAGTGCGTCCTCGGGCAGCGGAAGGATCCACCGGTTCGCGGCGAACTCGGAGGTCCAGACGACGTCGAGGTTCAGGACGCTGAAGGTCTCCGACTTGATCTGGGCGTTTTGCACCAGCTGCTGGCGCTGCTGGTCCGCGGAATCGGGCAGTTCGACGAACGTCACCTGCTCCTCCGGGTGCTCGGCGTTCCATTTGTCGATGGTGTCCTGCGCGGCGCCGGAGGCATCCCGGGAGGAGACATAGTTGATGGGTCCCCGGCCCTCGAACGCTGCGGCCGCGTCCTGCTGCGCTTCGGGTTCTTCACTGCTTCCTCCGCCGCAGCCGGTGAGGACCAGGCCGGAGATGGTCAGTGCTGCTGTTCCGAGGAGGATCTGTCGAAAGTGGCGTCGTTGCCTCATGCTGTGCTCCTTGTAGTGGCGAGTGGTGCTGGCTTTTTAGTGCTGGTCTCAGTGCTGCTGGTTTCGGGGCGGGCTGGTTTCGGGGCGGGCTGGTGGACCCGCGGGCAATGAGGGTGTGCGGCATAATCCGTGGCCCGAGGTCGCGGGTGCGCAGCAGTTTGGCGACCGCCGTCCGGCCCATTTCCTCCAGCGGCTGGGCGACGGTGCTCAGCGGAGGGTGGACGTGCTGGGACGTGGACGTGTTGTCGAAGCCGAGCACCGAGACGTCGTCGGGCACGCGGCGGCCGCGCTCCTGCAGTTCGTTGACGGCGGCGGCGGCCATCTCGTCGCTGACCGCGAAGACGGCGGTGAGGTCCGGTTCCTGCCGAAGCAGTTCATCCAGGCCCGGGGCGCCGCTGTCGTAGAAGAAGGTGCCGTGGGCGACGACGGAGGTGTGGCCTGCCTCCGCCATGGCCCGTTCGTAGCCGCGCTGGCGCGGGTGGGCGACGAAGACCGATGCCGGATCCCCGGCGAGCAGGCCGATCCGCCGGTGGCCCAGGGACAGCAGGTACCGGGTGGCGTCGTAGGCGGCCCGCTCGTCATCGATGGAGACGCTGGGGGAGCCGGACTTGTCGCTGATGGCGACGGAAATGAGCGGGATGTTCGGACCGAGGATCTGCCGCATTTCCGGTGTGATGACGGCCGAAATCAGGATGACGCCGGCGGCCCGGTAGGTCCGCAGCGTCCGCAGGTAGCCATCGATAAAGACGGACTGCAGTCCCGTCCGGCCAAGCATCACGGCGTACCCCTGCTCGCGTGCTGCTTCCTCGACGCCGCGCATCACCTCGGAGGCCAGCGCGTCGGACACCATAGGCGCGAGGAGCCCGATGACTGAGGTCTGCCGCGTCTTTAGCCCGCGGGCCATGAAGTCGGTCTCGTAGTTGAGGCGGGTTACGGCCTCTTCGACGCGGCGCCGGGTCTCCTCGGAATAGCCCACCAGACCGTTGACTACCCGGGACACGGTGGCCGGGGAGACGCCGGCATACTTCGCCACATCCCTGATGGTTGCCATGGCCCGCCTCCTCGTGGACTCATCCGTGGGCGCAAACGGTTTACGTAAACGGTTGCGCGATCTGCGTCACACCCTATGCGGAGGTGTGCGGGATCCATGACGTTTCGTAAACGGGCAGGAAAAATCCCCTCCGACCCGGGGTCTGAGGGGATTTTTTTGGGGCCTTTTACTGGGGAATCAGACGCACTTGAGCCGGCGTTGCGGCCCGGCCGGAAGCTCGACGCGGATCTCGTCGTCGATGTTCACCGCCCCGCCGCTCAGCACGATGCCCATGATTCCGGTTTTCCGCACGATCTTTCCGGCACTGTCGCGGGGCAGCACCGCTTTGAGCAGTCCGGTTTGGAAGGGGTCAATCTGCCGGCAGGGGTTCCGCAGCCCGGTTACCTGCACGACGGCGTCGGGTCCGATCCGCAGGAGTGTCCCCTCGAGCAGGTTCAGGAGGTCGATGCCGCGGGTGGTGATGTTTTCCCCGAGGTCACCGGGATGCAGCTCGAAGCCGTCCTGCGCCAGTTCGTCGAACAGTTCCGCATGGATCAGGTGCACCTGCCGGAGGTTGGGTTCCGTCGGATGGGATCGCTTTCTGAACACATGCTGCACGGTGCTGCCGGAATGTGCGTCTCCGTCAACGCCCAGCCCTTCCACCAGCAGAACCGATTCGACCCGGTCCTTGCTGAAGTTGTGCTTGCTGCTTTGACTGACCGAGACCACTTTCGGTCCTTGGGAATTGGAGCTGGCAGTCATTGACGGATCATTTCATATCCCGCGACGGCTTCGAATCCGATCCACCTACCGCTCGCTAATCTGACGGAGCACTATGAAGGTGTTGCCCGCTGGTATGTGGCCACGGAACGAACGACCAGCCTTGACCGCAGCTCTCCGCGCTCCCGCCGTCTGACCTTGGGCGGTTTCGAGGGCCGATGTTCACCTAGAGCCAATGGAGATCTACGATGTCCAACGTTTTCAACCCCGTTTGGCTGGTCCGCCGCGGCGAAAACCTGCACTGGATAACCCACCGGGTGAGATTTGAGCCCCGTCCCATCCTGGCCCATATCCAATTGACCGCGCTTAGCATGCAGAACGGCGAAAGGTTCCAGCCGTTCAAGCGGCAGTTCGCAAAAACCTATATCGAGACAAAGGAAACAACCATAGGACCGTGGGGGCCTATGGCCAATGAGGAAACCGACAATTTTGTCTGGATGGAAGCCGCCGATGAACTCACCTTCGTGCTCAAAACCGAGGGGATCGAGGGCTGCTCGGCGTTCGGCCTCCTCCACGACCGCGGCAGCCAAAAGACTCTCAGCAGCGTGAAAAAGACGGTCAGCCTGGCCGTTTTCGATGACGAGGGAACCGTTGTGGGACGCCATATCGAAGAGCAGCTGGAGGGCGGGGAGAAGCTTCATCTGGAGGACATCCAGGAGCAGGTGCTGAGAAGGGCCACCGCGTGGACGGACCGGAATGTCGACGTTGCTGAGGTGGATTTGACCGGTCTTCCGCAGAATGCGGAATTCCGCATCAATACCCGCACGCGCCGGCCGGTACCTCCAAATGACCCGGGTAGGAGCCAATGACGCTCGCCGGCCGGCTACGAGACCGGAGCCAGCTCCGGGTAGTCCGTGTAGTCGGCGCTCCGTCGGCGTAGACGGTGCCTCGGGCGAACTCGTGCAGCGGGTGGTCTTCCTGGCAGTGACAGGAGGCGGACCCGGTTCTCCGTGATCAGCGATAGTTATCGGTGCGAGTGCGAGTGCGGGTGATTAGTCAGGGAGTCGGATACCCCCCCCCCGGCAATCGACTGCAAAAATAATTGAAGTCGCATTTGCTCCCTGCAGTCTCACTAATTATTCTTCAGGGATGACCGAAGCAAGGAAAGTGCAACCGCACCCCGCAGGAAAATGTTGGTGGTGCGGGAAACCGGGTGACTCAGGCGAGCACAAGGTTAAGAAAACAGACCTCCGCCGCATATTTACGAACAAAAAGGAGTCAGAATCAATATTCCTGAGTCCTACAGCAGTCGAAACAAACAGTAAGCTGCGGATTATGCAAGGCCCCGATAGTAAACTGATAAAGTTTCCAAATATCCTCTGTAAAGTCTGTAACAATGCTCAAAGTCAACCATTTGATCGCGCATACACCGATTTCATTGCCTACTACGCTCGCCACCGCGAACGCATCATGGATGAACGTTCCATAGATTTCCGGAAAATCTATGGACGCAGCACTTGGCGGCGAGAAGTGCTGCACCTAAGTAAATACTTGCTAAAACACGCTGGCTGTAGAATCGCCGAACAAGGCTTCAAAGTGAACGAGAGCGTGGCTGCCTTTTTGAACTCCCCGGCCGCCGAACTTCCTGGCATTCACCTAGGTATGCACTTGGATACATCCCTCCAGAACCTTGTTGCTTCTGAGACAGCGGGGGAATTTGAGCTTCGGGTATTTCTTCCGGACTTGGATGTTCACTTTGCTGAATCAATTAGCGACACTGCATTCGGAGTTTTTAAAGAACAGCGATTATATTATATCAGTGGCAAGATGTTTATCGACTCACTTGTTTTTGAGTGGCAGGTATTCTATGAGGAACTGAAGAGCCCGCTCAGGTTCCCCTTTAGGAAGCCGGTATATAATCTAATTTTGACCGATTCCGTAAAACACTAGCGGTTTCCCTATCTATAACAGGGCCCCGTGGCCTTCTGTGATCTTTTGCAAAATCTGGATGTCTTTGCCGATCGATCCGACATAGATTCATTTGGTTTTCATTATCCCAAGTGTCCTTAAGCTAATGGGTTCTCCATCCGAAGACTGTCCTCAGATGGAATCGATGCTTATGGTTTGCACCCAATTCATCTGTTTGGCAGGACGACAGCAGGCCTCCCTCGTGGAGGGCCTGCCGTCGTCGTTCGTTTTTCGACTAGGAAACCGGAGCCAGTTCCGGGTAGTCGGTGTAGCCGGCGGCACCGTCGGTGTAAACGGTGGTCTGGTCGATCTCGTTCAACGGGTGGTCCTCCTGCCAGCGGCGGGCCAGGTCCGGGTTGGCGATCACGGGACGGCCGACGACGGCGGCGTCGGCCAGGTCCTCCTCGAGCAGCATGACGGCGTCCTCGCGGCTGGTGACCGTGCCGAAGCCGGTGTTCATCAGCACCGGGCCGCCGAAGCGGTGGCGCAGGCCCTGGACCATCTCGTCGGCCGGGTCGGCGTGCAGGATGCTCAGGTAGGCCGGCTTCAGATCGGCGATGCCGTCCACCAGGGCGGTGTAGGTGGCGGTCACGTCGGCGCGGTCGGTTTCCAGCACGCCCTGGATGTTGTGTTCCGGGGAGATGCGGATGCCGGTGTGCTCGGCGCCGACGGCCTCGGCCACGGCACGGAAGGCCTCGATGACCAGGCGGGCGCGGTTCTCCGGGGATCCGCCGTAGTTGTCGGTGCGGGTGTTGGAGACGGGGGAGAGGAATTCCTGCAGCAGGTAGCCGTTGGCACCGTGCAGCTCGACGCCGTCGAACCCGGCCTTCATCGCGTTCCGCGCGGCGGAGACGAAGTCCTGCACGACGCCGGGGAGTTCGGCTTCGGTGAGGGCGTGCGGCACCGGGAAGGGCTGCTTGCCGGCGTAGGTGTGGGCCATGCCTTCAACCGCGATGGCGCTGGGGGCGACGACGGGGCGGCCGCCGTTGATGTTTTCGTGGGCGACGCGTCCGGAGTGCATCAGCTGGGCGACGATCCGGCCGCCGGCTTCGTGGACGGCGTCGGTGACGCGCTTCCACCCGGCGACGTGTTCCTCGGTGACCAGGCCGGGCATCAGGGCGTTGCCCTGGCCGGTGAAGGAGGGGTAGATGCCGTCAGTGATGATCAGGCCCATGGAGGCGCGCTGGCGGTAGTGCTCGACCATGATGTCGGTGGGCACGCCGTTGCGGTCGGCGCGTACGCGGGACATCGGTGCCATGACGAGGCGGTTGGGCAGTTCCATGGTGCCGACGGTGAGGGGGGTAAAGAGTTTCACTAAGTGGTTCCTTCTGTTGCGTGCTTCAGCGCAGGAGGAGCCTGGGCTGAAGGTTCTACAGCGTGGCAACGCCGCGAACCGCTGCAGATATTCCACGGGCGCGGCGCATCACATGCGTCGGGTGCTAGCACTGCCGCCGGCACCCCGATGCATCAGCTCTAAAGCCTGTTTTCCAGCTGCAACTTGCGCCATGAATGGGCATTAATGATCGGTTTACGCATCTGAGTTAGGTCAAAAACCATAACCACTATTCGTGTTTCCATAACTTATCTGGAACTCGATGGATTGGTCCTGCTGCCTGGCACAGCAACGTGAATGACGTGGCGGGGCACCGAGTCGCCGTCAATACCAAAAATGGTATGCCCGATTAGAGACTTGATGTGCGGCGGCGGACCTGTGGGATCGAATGCCTTATGGCGCAGCGCGACTAAGAAACCAATCCGAATGTCATTCGTCTGATATGTAACTGTCTGCTTCAGATATGCCGTTCGATCGCTTAGCGGAAGTCTGGTTTCATCCACCTTCATTTCTACGTGGAGCGCGCAGGCATCGAATTTCAGCCTGATGTCAACCCGCCCACCTCCGACATGGGAGACCTCATACTCGACGCGGCCGCCGAGGTTGCCTGTCAGGTAGTTGTATAGATCTTCCTGGATGGCGTCCTCCTTCGCATTGGCATCGAAAAGGTATTTGTAATGCCCAGCCGAGGATGCGGTTCTGCTGACGAGGAAGTTGAGGATAAGCAGCAGGACTTCGTCGACGACTGATACGACTTGACCTTTGTAATCCGGGCTGGTGGACAGCGCTTCGCGCAACTGATCAAAGAGCTCTTGCTGTACAAGATTCAAATGTGCGCGACCGGCCGCTACGTGATCCAGCCGTTGCGCTATATCGGTAAGCGTCTTCGGCGAGACCTGTGCCAGCTGGTATTCGTCAACTGAACCAGCAGGCACAAGAAGTCTAAGCGTAGGTGGCAGCGGCGTGGATAGGACGCCGCTGCTTGCTTTTTCCGAGGCATCATCTCCCCTCGACACCCGCCGAGCGATCTCGATAATGCCATTGGCAGCGTGGAGCTGAGCGGACGCCTCATCGTTGAGTCCACCAGCTCCGCGCGAAGCAAGGTCGGCGACGTACTCCTCAAGGTTGCTCAAATGGCTAGCCTTGCTGGCGAAGCCGCTAGTGATGACCGGCTGAATCAGATCCTGAACGCCGGAGATGTCGATGCTGTGGGTGCCGACAGGGAACGTTCTTGCGCTGGTATAAATGGCCAGCAGATCCCGGATGACGACTTCAGCCTGATAAAAGCCATCCTTGCCTAGTTGCTTACCCATCCGTTCGAGATCATCGGCCAAAGCCGACCACGCGGTGAGTGTCACCCGCTTGGCGTCGCCGTACCAATGGTCTAAGCCGCTGGAGTCGACGCTGAATCTTCGTATCTGCTCACGCAAAACCGTCAATAAATTCCCCGAGAGCGGTGCTGTGCTCATGGCTCCGATCTCGTCACTGGACACGATCCCGGCGACGAGTTCGCGGAGAGCTTCGACAACGCTGAGCATTGGGTGTGCATCCGGTCGTTTATGGGCGTGCGCTGAGACTGCAAAAAACCTGGCAGCGTCTTGGAGGTGCGGGGCCATTTCCTGAACCGATGCGGCCCTCAACGAGCGGACCGTGGACACCATTGCGAGAGCCCATGCGGCATCTGACTCCACGGCATGGGTGAGCGACGGATCACCGCCGACCACCGCGTCAACGCCACCTATGACGCGGACAACCTCGACGAGCCGATCAGCTTCAGGCCAGACATCGACGGCTATGCTCACCGAACGGATGACAGCTCGCGCCATCGGAGCGACTGTTGGAGCGCCAAATTTCTGGAGCAACGCCAGCAATGAGAAGTGTGACCCGTACCCAACCGCAACGAGCCGTGTCATGACCTCGAGTGCGTCCGCCGATGCCAGGTCGGCGACCTCTGATCTTTCTCGTCTAAGAAATCCGGCAGCTACCGGCTCAAGGCCCTCGACGAGCCTTTCACCGACAATCTGGGTGATGACAGAGCTCGCCAGCAGCGCTTCAAGCGAGTCCCGAAGTAGGGATGGCTGCTCGGTAGCGATAACTGCGTCGGCGACCGCTTCCACCGCCGCAGCTGCGTCGCCATCCCCTTCCTCCGCATCCCTGGCGACGAGATTCGCAACTATCGGAAGTGCAGATTGGCCGATGAGAGTGGTGGCCCCGGAGGCGATTCGACCCCACCCGCCGAGGTCTTGGACCGCAGAGCTTGGAAAGGGTTTTCCTTGGGAGTTCCGAGCTACGGCCAGCACAGCGCCAGCGAGCGTTTCAGCATCGGGGCAGCTCATTTAGACTCCTCAATAAACTGACGATTCACATAATGGTTTTCGGATTACAGATCGAACGTATCGGTATCACCAGACGAAGGCGTTGTCGTCAGCAATAAGGCGGCTCTCTCTCGGCAGAAGGTGCATGAGGGGGCCGGTACTGCGAGTAGCAACGATGATCTGCATCGGCGCTTCTGCCGCAACTTCCAGAAGCGCAGAGACCATTGTCGCCAGATCCCCGTCAGGCATCTCCTCCGCCGCGGGCGAGTCCAGAAGTAGGAACCCTGGATGGCGGCCAATATTTTCTGCATATCCGTGTTTGATTAGCGCAATAACTGTCGCGATCTTCAACCGCAACTGCTCGCCAGGCGTCACCGCGCTGTACATTGACAGATCACCGTTCTGCCGCAGTTTCATGTTCGCAGCGCCGTCGAGCGCTATGTTGCTTAAACTGTCGGCGCCGAAGTTCACCACCAATCGCTCGATCTCTGCGGAAATCTGATCAAGCAGAGGATCCTGGTGAGCCTTGACCCAATCAGCGAGGACCTCTTTCGCAACTTCAGCAATAGCAAGGTGTATCGGGTCTACACGAGATTCATCCGTATGGCGGACCGGATCAGCCAAAGCCGCGGCAGCTCCCTCAGCCCGAGCCAGCTCGATTTCTAATAACCTCCGCTCTTCAGCTGCCGCGAGTAGCGAAGCGTCTGTCTCTGTCTCTTCTACAAGTTCATCGCGATGCACCTGCAGCGCACTGATCTGAGAACGTAGAGAATCCATGTTGTTCTCGATATCCGCCATCGCACGCTCAAGTGCTTCAATCTCGTCGACCGGCGCATCGTCTGCTTCGCTCCCGTCAAGAGCGGAGGCCGCGGACGCAACCAAGACACTAGAGGTGCTCTGCTCAGCAGAGGCGGCCACGATAACGTCAGTCTCAAGCGCCGCCAGATTGAGATCACTGGTGCACACTGAGCATTTGTGTTCCTCCGGCTCAGCAGCACGACGCTCGGCTGTGACCGTTGCAGTACACCGTGGGCACACCGTTGGTGCCATCTGATGGAAGAATTTTTTCAGCAGCGCGTCCTCATACTGGGTGTTCTGATGCGCTTTTGCAACCTTCAGCTGTTGCCGCACCGTATCCGCAGCAATCGAGCGCTTCAGAAGCTGAGTATCCAAGTCATGTAGTTGACGGATCAGCTCGCTGATCTCAGCGTTAGCGCTGGCAGTTTTCGCGGCGTCGGGAACGTCAGTCGGGAGCGCACCGATTTTCGCTTTGACCTCCCCCACATTCCTAAGGGCCTCAGCTCTGGCGCTCTCCACAGCTTCGGTCGCAGTTCTTGTCCGGGCTTCCGAGAGGTTTTGCTCAGACCCTAGTGTCCCTGCGACAGTTGCAGCGGTTGCCAGAACTGGCACCCAGTCAGTGCCAATAAACATCTGCATCAGCCGGACGCTGAGAGTTGATTCTTTGCCGATGATGGATTTCAAATACTTAGGGCGAACCCACAGCGCGTTTACATAAGACGACCATCTGTGCGTCACCGATTTCCCAGACTGCGACACGGTGAATGGCTCTAGCCGGAGACGATTCATCATCACCGAACTCATCGCGTCCTCGAAGGAGTCATTATCGAATGAGACCAGAGCTGTCCCCATTGCACCGTCTTTTCCGACAACGGTGACCGTACCATTTCTGACTTCGCCATTGTCAGCATCGAAGGCTACTCGCAGCCTCTCGGGCCCAACGAACCAGTCAACCTCGACGTGTTCGATCCACCGCTTCACTGGAATGGAAAACTCCGAGCATCTTCCAGAAAGCGACCATAACAAGAGGTTCATAATGCTCGATTTGCCACGCAAGTTGTGTTCTGAGCCAATACCGTTTACGCCGTCAACCGGCTCCCATACAAAGTCAAAGGGGACCAGTGCGCGCACAATAGGCCCATCGCTTGTAGCGCCCTCCGAATTCATGCCAGGGACTGTCAAATCGGACGGATTCGTAGCAGGATCAGTGCCATCTGGCAGCGGACTGCTGACAGCATCCATTGACTCCAACTGACATCCCTTTGCATCGGGATGCGATGGATCCAGCCGCTTCGTCCCCCTGAAAGTAACACGTGCCACACGGAGATGCACCGGTACTCCCTTGGAGGCTGAAGTCGGGATGCCGAGGTCCGTGAGAATCTCATCGACGCGGGCGGAACTCATCTCAAGACGGTTACCCTTTCTCCTGCGGCCGAGCACCTTCACGATCTCATCAGCAAGAAGACTCACAGTCCACCTCCGGTTGTTTTGGCTACAGGAAACACAGCATTCTCAAGGTGCTCTCGCACTCGTTCCGCGATTGGTGCTATGTCCAATCCCAACTCTGTGCCGGCGTAAGTCGCTTGCTCGTACTGCCGTTCCTTCAACTTGCTCCCGACCGTCTCACCGGCAGCGGCGGCCACTAGTTCTGCCTGGCGCGTGTACCAGCCGAGCACCGGGTCATGACTGATCTCTGTCACGGCGGTCGAACCCGCATCAGTTATGAACAACTGGTTTCGGAGGCTCCTCGTTCCTGGTTCTCCCGACCGGCGGAAAATTGCCAGCCCGTAGGTTTCGAGTAGAGCCATCGCATCATCGATCGCCTCATACGCCCCATAGAACCACCGGGGCATCGGATAGTAATGCAAATCCGGCTCAGGATCGTCCAGCAGGGAACGCGCCACGTTCAAGTAGCGAGAGTCGAGCCTTCCTTCTTCAACCTGCGAAATAAGTTCGTCGGCCAGGTAGTCAGGGTTGCGCATCCAAAAGTCCATTGCTTGGAGACGCAATTCGCTACGCACAGCTTTGACTGCACCCACTGGATCCCCCTCAAGAACCTCCCCGCCGGTGCGGTCAAGAAGCACTAGCAGCCGAAGGGCATGCTGCGTCCGGGTGTGAGGCGAGCGCTCCACAGCTACCTTGCTTGTGTCTTTCATCTTTCCCCCAAGTCGATGCTCCATCGACCATCAAACCAGCTATTCGTTGACACATTGTTACGAGTCATTCCATGCAAACGCCAGATAGCTGCGACTGTGTGATTCATTATGTCTGGCCGCCGAAGGCTATCGCCGACGACACGAGGGCTCAACATTGAATCGTTGCTTCCAAGCCCCTTGACGTGACCCGCACCACATGTAACCCTGATCATATACGATTTCGTACTTGATCCAGGAGAGACATGGGCAACGACGCCACCACGGACACGCTGAAGCAGGCCGGCAAGGTCATCGCCGTCCACATCAATTACCCCTCGCGGGCAGCAGAACGCGGACGCACCCCGGAACAGCCCTCCTACTTCCTCAAGCCCAGCTCCTCCCTGGCCCTGACCGGCGGCAGCGTGGAGCGCCCGGCGGGCTGTGAACTGCTCGGCTTCGAAGGCGAAATCGCCCTGGTCATCGGCAGGACCGCCCGCCGCATTTCGATCGAGGACGCGTGGAGCTACGTCGGGGGAGTGACCGCCAGCAATGACCTGGGTGTCTACGACCTGCGCTGGGCAGACAAAGGCTCCAACCTCCGCTCCAAGGGCGGCGACGGTTTCACCCCGGTCGGTCCGCACATCCTCGACGCGGCCGACGTCGACCCCGCCGCACTGCGCGTCCGTACCTGGGTCAACGGCGAACTCGCCCAGGAAGATACCACCGCAGACCTGCTCTTCCCCTTCGCCCAGCTGGTGGCCGACCTCTCCCAGCTGCTCTCCCTGGAACCGGGCGACCTGATCCTCACCGGCACCCCCGCCGGCGCCTCCGTGGCCGTCCCCGGCGACCGCCTCGAAGTCGAAGTCGACGTCCCTGGCACGGACAAAACCACCGGCCGCCTCGCCACCACCGTCACCGACGGCACGACGCCGCTGGCCCCCTTCGGCGCACAGCCCAAGATTGACGACAAGCAGCGCGAAGAAGCCTGGGGTTCCGCGGAAAAGGCGGGCCTCGCACCCAAGGAACAGGCCAAAACCCTCTCCCCGGAACTCAAGGCGAAGCTGGAATCCGTCGCCACCGCCACCCTGTCCTCGCAGATGCGCGCCCGCGGCCTGAACAACGTCTCCATCGACGGCCTCACCGGCACCCGCCCCGGCCGCAAGGTCGTCGGCACCGCCCGCACCCTGCGCTTTGTCCCCAACCGCGAGGACCTCTTCAAAACCCACGGCGGCGGCTACAACGCGCAGAAACGCGCCATCGACTCCGTGGGCGACGGTGAAATCCTCGTGATGGAAGCCCGCGGCGAAAAGGGCACCGGCACCCTGGGCGACATCCTCGCCCTCCGCGCCAAGCACAACGGCGCCGCAGCCATCATCACCGACGGCGGCGTGCGCGACTACTCCACCGTGGCCGGCATCGACCTGCCCGTCTACTGCGCCAACCCGCACCCCGCCGTCCTCGGCCGCAAGCACGTCCCCTGGGACACCGACATCACCATCGCCTGCGGCGGCGCCACCGTGCAGCCCGGCGACATCATCGTGGCCGACGACGACGGCATCCTCGTCATCCCGCCGGCCATCGCGGAGGAGCTGGTAGAGGCCTGCATTCGGCAGGAACACCAGGAAGAGTTCATCGCCGAAATGGTGAAGGCCGGACACGGCGTCGACGGGCTGTACCCGATGAACGCCGCGTGGAAGGAAAAGTACGAGGCCTGGGCAGCGGAACAGGCATGAGCGCAGCAGCCAACAGCAACGGGCAAGCCACGAAAACCAGCCCCGCCGCCGGCTCCAAGTCGGAGCAGGCCTACACCCAGCTGAAGGACCGCATCCTCGGCGGCGAAATGAGCCCCGGCTACCGCCTAGTGCTCAGCAGCATCGCCACGGAGATGGGCTTCAGCGTGGTCCCGGTCCGCGAAGCCATCCGCCGGCTCGAAGCCGAAGGGCTGGTGCACTTTGTCCGCAACGTCGGCGCCACCGTGGCCGGCATCGATCCGGACCTGTACCTGCACACCATGCAGACCCTCAGCATTATCGAAGGTGCCGCCACCGCCCTGGCCGCCCCGAGCATCAGCGCCGAGGAACTGGCTAAGGCCCGGGAACTGAACAACCAGATGCGCGAGGTCCTCGACAACTTCGACCCGGTCCGCTTCACCGCCCTGAACACCGAGTTCCACGCCCTGCTCTACGCCCGCTGCCCCAATCCGCACATCCTGGACCTGGTCCACCGCGGCTGGAACCGGCTGGGCCGCATGCGCTCCTCCGTCTTCCGGTACGTCCCGGACCGGGCGCACGCCTCGGTACAGGAACACGAGGCGCTGCTGGACCTGATCGACGCCGGCGCCCCGGCGGCCGACGTCGAACACGCCGCCCGCGCGCACCGCACCAGCACGCTCAACGCGTTCCTGGCCCAGAACCACCAGCCGCCTTCCCCGATCTAAGAACAGCTAAAGCCTCCCGATCTAAAGAAACACACGAAAGAGGAAACCATGAGCACGCACTTCGTTCCGGAGAACCTGCCCACCCACATCCAGCACTTCATCAACGGCAAGTTCGTGGACTCCGCCAATGGCGCCACCTTCGACGTGCTGGATCCGGTCACCAACAAGACCTACGCCACCGCCGCCGCTGGCCAGAAGGAAGACATCGACGCCGCCGTCGCCGCCGCCCGCGAAGCCTTCGTCAACGGTCCCTGGCCGAAAATGAAGCCGCGCGAACGCGCCCGCGTGCTGAATAAGATTGCCGACGCCGTCGAGGCCCAGGAAGAACGCCTGGCCGAGATGGAAACCTTTGACACCGGGCTGCCCATTACCCAGGCCAAGGGCCAGGCCCTGCGCGCCGCGGAGAACTTCCGCTTCTTCGCGGACCTGATCGTGGCGCAGTTCGACGATGCCATGAAGGTCCCCGGCAGCCAGATCAACTACGTGAACCGCAAGCCCATCGGCGTCGCCGGGCTCATCACCCCGTGGAACACCCCGTTTATGCTCGAGTCCTGGAAGCTCGCCCCGGCCCTGGCCACCGGCAACACCGTGGTGCTCAAGCCGGCCGAATTCACCCCGCTCTCCGCCTCGCTCTGGGCCGACATCTTCACCGAAGCCGGCGTCCCCGCCGGTGTCTTCAACCTGGTCAACGGCCTGGGCGAGGAAGCCGGCGATGCCCTGGTGAAGCACCCGCAGGTCCCGCTGATCTCCTTCACCGGCGAAACCACCACCGGGCAGACGATTTTTCGCAACGCCGCGGAAAACCTGAAGGGCCTGTCCATGGAGCTCGGCGGCAAGAGCCCCTGCGTCATCTTCGCCGACGCGGACCTGGACGCCGCCATCGACTCCGCCCTCTTCGGCGTCTTCTCCCTCAACGGCGAACGCTGCACCGCCGGCTCCCGCATCCTGGTCGAACGCCCGGTCTACGACGAGTTCTGCGAACGCTTCGCCGCCCGCGCCAAGACCATCGTCGTCGGCGACCCGCACGATCCGAAGACCCAGGTCGGCGCCCTCGTGCACCCCGAACACTTCGACAAGGTCGCCTCCTACGTGGAAATCGGCAAGACCGAAGGCCGCCTGCTCGCCGGCGGCGGACGCCCCGAAGGCCTCGAAGAAGGCAACTACATCGCCCCGACCGTCTTCGCCGACGTCGCCCCCGACGCCCGGATCTTCCAGGAAGAAATCTTCGGCCCCGTCGTCGCCATCACCCCCTTCGACACCGAAGCCGAAGCCCTGGAACTGGCCAACAACACCAAGTACGGGCTCGCCGCGTACATCTGGACGCAGGACCTCACCCGCGCGCACAACTTCGCGCAGAACACCGAGGCCGGGATGGTCTGGCTCAACAGCCACAACGTCCGCGACCTGCGCACCCCGTTCGGCGGCGTGAAGTCCTCCGGCCTGGGCCACGAGGGCGGCTACCGCTCCATCGACTTCTACACCGACCAGCAGGCCGTGCACATCACCCTGGGCAAGGTCCACACCCCCAAGTTCGGGACCGACGACGCCGCCAAGGTCGACGGCTAACCCCTCCCCGACACTTCCCCCGCCGTTTGCAAAGGAGCAAAACCATGGACATCGAAAACCGCATTCCCACCCCGAGCATCGCCCCGCCGGACATTGTCCGCTGCGCCTACACGGACCTGGTGGTCACCGACCTGGAACGGTCCCGGAAGTTCTACGTGGACGTCCTCGGCCTGCACGTCACCGCAGAGGACGAGAACGCCATCTACCTGCGCTCCCTGGAGGAGTTCATCCACCACAACCTGGTGCTGCGCAAGGGCCCGGTGGCCGCCGTCGCCGCCCTGGCCTACCGCGTCCGCACCCCCGAAGACGTGGACGTAGCCGAGGCGTACTACAAGGAACTGGGTTGCCGCACCGAGCGCCGCAAGGACGGCTTCGTGAAGGGCATCGGCGACTCCGTGCGCGTGGAGGACCCGCTGGGCTTCCCCTACGAGTTCTTCTACGAAGTGGACCACGTGGAACGCCTCACCCAGCGCTACGACCTCTACTCCGCCGGGGAACTGGTCCGCCTGGACCACTTCAACCAGGTCACCCCTGACGTGCCCCGCGGCCGCGCCTACCTGGAGGACCTGGGCTTCCGCGTCTCCGAGGACATCAAGGATTCCGACGGCGTCACCTACGCCGCCTGGATGCACCGCAAGCACACCGTCCATGACACCGCCCTGACCGGCGGCGACGGCCCGCGCATGCACCACATGGCCTTCGCCACGCACGAAAAGCACAACATCATCCAGATCTGCGACAAGATGGGCGCCCTGCGCATCTCCGACCGGATTGAACGCGGCCCCGGCCGGCACGGCGTCTCCAACGCCTTCTACCTCTACATCCTGGATCCGGACGACCACCGCATCGAGATCTACACGCAGGACTACTACACCGGCGATCCGGACAACCCCACCATCACCTGGGACGTCCACGACAACCAGCGCCGCGACTGGTGGGGCAACCCCGTGGTCCCGTCCTGGTACACCGAGGCCTCCCTGGTGCTGGACCTGGACGGCAACCCGCAGCCGCTTACCCAGCGCACGGAAACCTCGGAAATGGCGGTCACCATCGGCGCGGACGGGTTCTCCTACACCCGCCCCGACGACGCCGCCGGCAGTGCCTCCGGCGAGCCCGCCAAGGGCTTCAAGATCGGCACCCAGCTCTAGACCGCGCCCGACGACGGCGCTGAAGCCGGCGCCGTCGTCGTCACACCCTCTCCCACGCACCCCCGAACACGCCGCACTCTCCGAACACTGCACCCTCCGAAGACAAAGGAATCGCCGTGCTAGATAAACAGACTCTCCGGGCGGTGGCCGATGAGCTGCTTGAAGCCCAACGCACCCGCACCCCGGTGCCGCGCCTGACCGAGCGCTACCCGGACATGACCATCGAGGACTCCTACGCCGTGCAGAACCTGTGGCGGGAACGGATGATCGCCTCCGGGCGGTCCCTGGCCGGCCACAAGATCGGCCTCACCTCCAAGGCCATGCAGGCCGCCACCGGCATCACCGAACCCGACTACGGCGTCATCCTCGATGACATGGTGCTGGAAAACGGCTGCACCCTGGAGTGGGACCGGTACACGCATCCGCGGATCGAGGTGGAGCTGGCGTTTGTGCTGGGCAAGCCGCTCTCCGGGCCGAACTGCACGCTGTTCGACGTCCTGGATGCCACGGATTACGTGGTGCCGGCGCTGGAAATCCTGGATTCGCGGATCGAGATGGAGGGCCGGACCATCGTGGACACCATCGCGGACAACGCGGCGATGGGCGCCATGGTGGTCGGCGGGAACCCGGTGCGACCGGCCGACGTGGACCTGCGCTGGGTGTCCGCGCTGCTCTACCGGAACCAGGGCATTGAGGAAACCGGCGTCGCGGCCGGGGTGCTGAACCATCCCGCTGCCGGCGTGTACTGGCTGGCGAACAAGCTCGCCGTGCACGGCACCTCGCTGGAGGCCGGGGAAATCATCCTCGCCGGCTCCTTCACCCGCCCGATGTGGGTATACAAGGGCGACACCGTCTTTGCCGACTACGGACCGTTGGGAACCATTACATGCCGCTTCGAGTAGAGGAAACCTTCGCCGCCCGGCTGTCCGCCGGGGGCCGGCAAACCGGCATGTGGGTCTGCTCCGGCAGTCCGCTGGTAGCCGAAATCTGTGCCGGATCCGGGCTGGACTGGCTGCTGATCGACGCCGAACACAGCCCCAACGGGCTGGAATCCCTGCTCGCCCAGCTGCAGGCGGTGCACGGCTATCCGGTCACCGCGGTGGTCCGCCCGCCCATCGGGGACGCGGTGCTGCTCAAGCAGTACCTGGATCTGGGGGCGCAGAACCTGCTGATTCCCATGGTCGACACCCCGGAGCAGGCCGCCGAGCTGGTCCGCGCCGTCCGGTATCCGCCGCACGGCATCCGCGGGGTGGGCAGCGCCCTGGCCCGCGCGTCGCGCTGGAACCGGATCGAGGGATACCTCGAAAACGCCGCCGAGTCCGTGACCCTGCTGGTGCAGATCGAGACCGCCGCCGCCGTCGAAAACGTGGAGGCGATTGCCGCCGTCGACGGGGTGGACGGGCTGTTCATCGGGCCGTCGGACCTCGCCGCGTCCATGGGCCACCTCGGCCAGCAGGAGCATCCCGACGTGATTGCCGCCGTCGAGCACTGCATCCGGGTGGTGAAGGCTGCCGGGAAACCGGTGGGCGTGAACGCGTTCGCCGAAGCCACCGCCCGCCGCTATATCGACGCCGGCGTGGACTTCATCCTGGTGGGCGCCGACGTCGCACTCCTGGCCCGGGGCAGCGAAGCCCTAGCCGCAAAATATCTCCCTGCCGCGGACGACGACGTCCGCGCGAGTTACTGATAAGGATTCCCATGGCTGCACCTTCCGGCACTGCCGCCGGCTCCCATTCCCCTCGATCCACCGCTGAATCCACCGCTCGATCCACTCCGCGGGACACCCGCAGGGTTGCGACCGCAACCCTGATCGGCACCACCGTTGAGTGGTATGACTTCTTCATTTACGCCACCGCTGCAGGGCTGGTCTTTTCCGAGCTGTTCTTCAAGCCCGCGGGCAGCGAGTTCGCCACCCTCGTCACGTTCGCCTCGGTGGGCCTGAGTTTCCTGTTCCGTCCGCTCGGCGCCTTCCTGGCCGGGCACTACGGCGACAAGATCGGCCGCAAGGCCATGCTGGTGCTGACCCTGCTGCTCATGGGCGGGGCCACCACCCTGATCGGCGTCCTGCCCACCCATGCCACCGCCGGCATCTGGGCACCCATCCTGCTGGTGCTGCTGCGCATCATCCAGGGCATCTCCGCCGGCGGCGAATGGGGCGGCGCGGTGCTGATGTCCGTGGAACACGCCCCGCGCAACCGTCGCGGGCTCTTCGGCTCCTTCCCGCAGCTGGGCGTGCCGCTGGGCATGCTGCTGGCCTCCGGCGTGACCGCGCTGATGACCGGCGTCATCTCCCCGGGCGACGAGTTCGTGGAATGGGGCTGGCGCCTGCCGTTCCTGCTGAGCATCGTTCTCATTGTGGTCGGCTTCCTGGTGCGGATGTCCGTCAGCGAAAGCCCGGTCTTCGAGGAAATTGCCGAGAAGAAGAAGCAGACCCAGATGCCCATCGTGGAACTGATGAAGAACCACTGGAAGCTGGTTCTCCTGGCCGCCCTGGTCTTCGCGGGCAACAGCGCCGCCGGGTACATGACCACCGGCGGATTCATCCTGAACTACTCCACCAACCCGGACGGCCCGGTGGCGCTGGACCGCACGGATGTGCTGCTGGCCGTCTCCGGCTCCGCGGCCCTGTGGTTCGTCTTCACCTTGGTCAGCGGCTTCATGGCGGACCGGATCGGGCGGAAGAACACCTACCTCATCGGGTTCGCCTGCCTGGCCCTGACCGTCTTCCCGCTGTTCTGGCTGATCAACACCGGCGACATCGGGATCCTGTTCCTCGGCATGGCCCTGTTCACCGTGGGACTCGGCCTGACCTACGGGCCGCAGGCGGCCTGGTACAGCGAGATTTTCCCGGCGTCGATCCGCTTCTCCGGCGTCTCGGTGTCCTACGCGCTGGGCGCGATCCTCGGCGGGGCGTTCGCGCCGACCATCGCCGCTGCGCTGGTCAAGGAGACAGGTTCGACGACGGCGGTTTCCGCTTACCTGCTGGTGATGATCGTGCTCGCTGCAGCCGCCACTATGATGCTGCGCGACCGGCCGGGCATCGACCTATCGATCCGGAACCAGGCGGAGCAGGAAGTTGGGGCAACCATCTTCGATAAGCGCCGCGGGGTGTCTACGGATGATGCCGGTTCGGGGGCTGTCGGTTCGGGTACGGGCGACGGAGTGGCAACCCGCTAGCCGTCGAGCCGGGGCCGCGCGGCGGCGTGTCCAATACGGGCACTGGCCCGCACGTTTAGCTCCTCAGCTGGGGGCCCGGCAGCTTAGGGGGTCGATTCCCCTAAGCTGCCGGGCCTTAGCTGTTTCCGGGACGGCCCGGCGTCTGGGATGACCGGGCCGGCCGGGCCGGGCGTCCGGGGAATCGAGAAGGCACAAATTACCGTTTTCCGTCCGAAAATCGGTAATTTGTGCCTTCTCGTTCGTCGCAGTCGTCCCCGGCCGCACAGTGTCCCACGAAGTGGTGCTGGTGGGGCAGATGGTTCCCCACCAGGAAACTTCCGTACCACCCGATGGGATGCTGTGCTGCTGCTGACCCCTCCCGCTGCAGAGCGTCCCACGAAATGGGACGGGTGGGGCTGCTGTCCCCATCAGGCAACATCCGCACCATTCCCTGGGATGCTGTGCTGGCGACGGGCGCTCCGCTGCAGAGCGTCCCACGACGTGGGGCGGGTGGGGCTGCTGTGTCCCCATCAGGCAACATCCGCACCATTCCCTGGGATGCTGTGCTGGCGGCGGGCGCTCCGCTGCAGAGCGTCCCACGACGTGGGGCGGGTGGGGCTGCTGTGTCCCCACCAGGAAACCTTCGTACCACCCGGTGGGATGCTGTGCTGGCGAGGTTGGTGCCCGTGTTGGTGTCCGCGGCGGTGGCAGCTGTCGCAGGACCCTGGGCACTCAGGATGCTTCGACCGTCGAAGCCTCCTGCGGCAGCATGTTCTCGCGAGGGATAAACGTGCTGCCGCGGGCGGGTTTCTCCCCGAAGGACCGGAAAACCAGCGGCAATCCGCAGGCGGTCCACGGATCCGCTCCGTCCATGGCCTGCACATGCACATGGGGCTGCGTGGAGTTGCCAGAGTTTCCGCAGTCCCCGATCTGCTCGCCCTCGCGGACCTGCTGCCCGGTAGAAACCCGGATCGACCCGGACCGCAGGTGCATCACCCCGACCACCGCTCCGCCGTCGGCCGTTTCGATGAGGACGTAGTTTCCGGCAATCGCACCGGCTCCCTGCCGCAGCCGGCCTTGCTGGCCCAGCACATACGGGATGAGGGCCAGCTGCGACCGGCGGGCTTCGTGGTCGGCTTCGCCGTCGTGCACGGTGACCACCTGCCCGCTGACCGGAGCCAGGATCGGCCGTCCGAAGGCGAAGAACAGTTCCGGAGGCTCGGTTCCGAACGCGGAGTGCCAGCTGACCGTGGGAGCCGAACGGCCGTCGTCGTCCACGCCCACAAAGTCGATGGCATAGGTGGTGGCGAGCAGATGCGTGCCGTGGCTGGGTACCCGCCGCAGGGGACTGTTCTGCACTTTCCATTTCCCGGTGAAGGGGAGGGAAACTTCCAGCGGTGCATGGTGCGTCATGGTCCGGTTATAGGCCTCGTGCGGGTGGAAGGAAAGGGCCGAGCCGCAGCAGGGTTGTCCCTCCGCGGGTTCGGGTTTGGCATGCATACTGCCGCAAGCCAGGGGTCCGGGCCTAACCTGAAAAGGGCGGGGCGGCGGCAGGCACCGTTGTCCTCCTCGGCGTCTCCGGCGTAGGCCCAGCAAGCAGGCGGAACTCCCAGGGTTTCGCTGGAACAGGGAGCATAAACATGTGCACAGGCATCAGGTTCTCGGACGGCAGCAACCTCTATTTCGCACGTAACCTCGACTGGACGTCTGATTTCGGAGAGCGGGTGGTGGTGACGCCCACCGGGTACGCCACGAACTCGCCCTTCGGGGCGGTGCCGAAGATCCAGCATGCGGTCATCGGCATGGGCATCGTTCAGGAAGACACACCGCTGTACTTCGACTGCGGCAACGACGCAGGCCTGGCCGTCGGCGGCCTCAACTTTCCGGGGTACGCGCAGTACGCGCCGGCACCGGTCGACGGCGCGACAAACGTTGCCGCATTCGAGTTCCCGCTTTGGGTGGCCTCCCAGTTCAGCACCGTCGACGAGGTTGAGGCAGCCCTGAACAAGGTTGTCATTGTGGACAGGCCGATCAACGAGAAGTACCCGAGCTCATTGCTGCACTGGTTGATCGGCGACTCGACGCGCGCCATCGTCGTGGAGTACACGAGCGACGGCATGCACGTCTTCCACGACGACGTCGACGTCCTGGCAAACCAGCCCGGCTTCGGCTGGCACCACGAGAACCTGCGCAACTACCTCAACGCCTCGCCCGACTTCCCGGAGGAGGTCGTGCTCAACCAGGCGCACCTGACCCCGTTCGGCTCGGGGTCGCTTATGCGGGGGATCCCCGGCGACTACTACTCGCCGTCGCGGTTTGTACGCGCAGCCTACGTCCACGCGAACTACCCGCCCAAGACGAGCGAAGAGGAGAACGTCAGCCGCGCGTTCCACACGCTGCAGCAGGTCGCGATGGTGGAAGGAAGCGCGGCCATGGGCTCGGGCGAGTTTGAGAAGACCACCTATACCGGGCTCTTCTCGTCCCGGACCATGACCTACTACTGGAACACGTACGACGACCCGGCCATCCAGAGTGTCGCGCTGGCCGACCACGGGGCGGACAAAACGGAGCTTGTGGTCGTCTAGCTTTCTGCACGCCCGTCGGAACAAGGGAGATTGCCGTGCCGAATCTCGCCAGTATCCTCAGCGATACCGCAGCCCGCTCACCGGACAGTCCCGTGCTGAGGATCGGCGACAGCGTGATGAGTTACGCGGCGCTGGATGAGTTGAGTGCCCGTGCCGCGGGTTTGCTTGCAGCCCGCGGCATCGGCTCTGGTGACCGGGTGGCGCTTCTTTTGCCCGATGTTCCGCCGATGGCCGCCCTGTATTACGGGATCCTGCGGCAAGGGGCGGTTGCAGTGCCGATGAACCCGTTGCTCGCTGCCAAGGAAATCGCGCACCAGTTGGCGGATTCCGGTGCCCGGCTGCTCTTTGCCTTCGGCTACGAGGACATCCTTGCCCATGCCGACGACGGCGCAGCGGAGGCCGGCGCCGATGTCATCCCGGTGAACACCGGCAGCTTCCGTGAGCTGCTCGCCGCCGCGGCGCCGCGTCCGGGGGTGGTGGATCGAGCCGATAACGACGCCGCCGTCATCCTCTACACCTCGGGAGCCACGGGTCCGCCCAAGGGTGCCACGCTCTCGCACGCCAATCTGCGCAGCACCGCCGATGCTGCCAGCGGCTTGCTGCCGGTGCAGGACTCCGACGTGCTTTTTGGGGGACTGCCGCTCTTCCATGGCTTCGGGCAGGCCCTGGTGATGAACGCGGCCGTGCTGACGGGAGCTTCCGTCAGCTTGCTGCCGCGGTTCGAACCGGGAACCGCGCTGCAGATGATTGAGCGGGATGGGGTCACCATCTTCGCCGGGATTCCGGCGATGTACGCGGCAATGCTGGAGCATCCGGCCCTTGGGGAGGCTGATACATCCAGTGTGCGTTGGGGAATCTCCGGCACGGCGCCGCTGCCGCGCGAGAGCCTGGAGGGCATCGAACAGGCCTTCGGTTCGCAGGTCCTGGAGGCATACGGGCTGGCCGAAGCCTTGGTCTCGTTCAATGCTCCGGTTCCGGAGCGGCGCTCTGGATCGGTCGGCCAACCGGTGCCCGGGATGGAGGTGCGCATTCTGGACGGTGCTGCCAATGACGTTCCTGAAGGCGAGGTCGGTGAGCTGGTCACCCGCGGCGAGGGGCTCATGCTGGGCTACTGGAACGACCCTCAAACAACGGCTGCAGCGCTGGCGGACGGCTGGCTTCACACCGGCGACCTTGCGCGGTTGGATGAGCAGGGCAACATCTACGTCGTCGGCCGTGTGGAGACCTGACAGTCCGACATCACGGGGTACCCGAAACCCACTGTCCCGTGTAGATTACTTCGCATGCGAAATAATAGTGTGTCAGTCGTCACGTCCGACCGGATTAGTATCCCCGTCCCTGCGGGCGGTGCGCTCGCCGGAACCCTGCGCCTTCCGGCCGACGCCGCTCCCCGGGCCGCCGTCGTCATCCACCCCGCCACGGCGGTAGCCGAACGGCTGTACACCGGCTTCAGCGAATACCTGGCCGAAAACGGGTATGCGGTCCTGACCTACGACTATCGCGGAACCGGCGCGTCCGGCAGCCCGAAGGCCAACCGGAAGCTGCGGATGCGCGACTGGATGGCCCAGGACGTTCCCGCCGCCGCGGACTGGCTGGCCGCGCGGTTCCCGGAGCTGCCGCGCCTGGCCGTCGGGCACAGCATCGGCGGACATGCGATGGCCCTGGACAACGGCACGGACGGACTGCTCGGATTCGTGGCCATCGCCTCGCACGCCGGTGTCACCAAGACCATCCAGGACCCGAAGGAACGGCTGCGCGTGGGACTGGTCCTACGGGTCCTCGGCCCGCTCACCAGCCGGTTGCTCGGTGCAGTGCCGGGCCGGAAAATGGGCCTGGGTGAGGACATGCCCGGCGGCGCCATGCTCGAGTGGAGCTCATGGTCCCGCCGGCCCAACTACTTCTTCGACGATCCGAGCATGGACGCCGCCGAACGCGCGGCACGGGTCAAGACCGAGGTGCTGTCCATCGGCTTCACCGACGACCTCTGGGCCACCCCGGGACAGATCAACGCCATCTACAGCCGGCTCACCAACGCCCCGCTGGAGCGGCGTACCTACTCGCCCGACGACGCCGGGGTGCCCGCGATCGGGCACATGGGCTTTTTCCGGCGCGGGGTCAAGGACAAGCTGTGGCCCGAGGTCCTCACCTGGCTGGACGGACGGATCGCGAAGCAGTCGTGATGCCGGGCGACGCCGGCGGGACAAGCGGCAACGGCCGGGAGGGCGGCAATGCCGGGCAGGGCGACGCTGGCGGGACGGGCGACGGCGGGCAGAGCGGCGCCAGCGGGGGCCGCGACGCCAGCGGAACGGGCGACGCCGGTCGGCGGCGTCCGCCACGGCTGGTCTTCCTGACGCTGACCGCCGAGAGGCGGCTGCGGCGGTGGATCGGACGCCGGGGCGAGGACCGCGGCCTCAGCGCGGCAGCTTCCGGGGTGCTGCTGTATCTGGCCGCCCGTCCCGGCGCGAGCACCGGCGAGGTGGCCGAAGCGGTGGACGCCTCGCCGGCCGGGCTAAGCGGGCTGTTGTCCCGGCTGGAGAAGGCCGGGCTCGTCACCCGGGCACCGGATCCGGCGGACCGCCGGACCATCCGGGTGAACCTGACCGCCGACGGGAAGGCGGCGCTCGGCGTCGTGCAGTCAGCGCTGGGCGAGCTGAACGGAAAGATCACTGACGGGTTCAGCGCCGAGGAGCTGGCCGTCGTCGCCCGTTGGCTGCGGCACGTTGCGGACGCGCTGGACTAGAACCGGGGGAGGCCCCGCTTAGGATGGCCGCATGCGCCAAGACCCGATCGACTGGACCCCCGTCAGCACCGAGCGTCTGCTGCTGCGCCGGCTCGAACGCGCGGATTACGATGCCGCCATCCAGATCCACACGGACCCCCGGACCAACCGGCACAATCCGCATACCCCGACGGTGGAATCCGTGACAAAGTCCCTGCAGGATTTCCTGGACCACTGGGACCGCGAGGGCTTCGGCTACTGGGCGGTGGCCGAACGGGACGCCCCGGACATCGTCATCGGCTTCACCGGACTGCAGCGCGCCGCGGTGGACGGCCGGACCATCCTGAATCTGTATTACCGCTACGACCCGGCGGTCTGGGGCCGGGGCTACGCGACAGAGGGAGCAACGGAAGCCGTGCGCTGCGGCCGGACGCTGCTGCCGGCGCTGCCGATCCTGGCCCGCACGACGACGACAAACACCGGCTCCCAGCGGACAGCGCTCGCCGCCGGCCTGAGGCACTTTCCCGGATTGGACCGGGAGTATGCCGGAGTGCCGGAGATGTACTTGGCCCTGGGCTGGCCCGAGGCTGATTCCGCCGCGAAACCCGACGCCGGCGCCGGCAATGCCGCTGTTGGTTCTCGAACGGCGCCGGTCTAGGTCGTTGCGGACCGGCGCCGCGGGACGGCCTCCGACAGCGGCGCAGCAACCGGAGCGGTGGCCCAGAACGCCAGTGCCGCGACCGGCAGCACCACGCCCAGGCCGGTGAACAGCTCCAGCGCCGTCGGGCCCTGACCGCTCACGACCCCGGTCAGCATCATCGTGACGGTGATCGAGGACAGCATAAACACCGGCACCATCACCACCAGCAGGGCGATGCCCGCGCCGCGGACCCCGGCCCGCCGTCGTCGTACCGCCACCCACAGCGCCGGCAGCACCAGTGCGATCCAGACCCAGTGGTGGAACCAGGAAATCGGCGAGATCGCGAGCATCACCACGGCGTTCGCGCTGACCGCAGCCACCGTGTCACCGCGGGCGTCCGAGCGGCGGATGGCGAAGAAACCCAGCACGACGACGGCGGCCGAGGCCAGCAGCCAGAGCGGCCGCTGCAGCGACTCGGGGGTCCCGAGATGCGAGAGCAGCGAGTTCAGCGACACGTTGTACATGTCCGTGGTGTCCCCGACACGGTCGGAGTTGAAGAGCGAGTCGAACCAGAAGGTCCGTGACTGCTCCGGCGAGGCCAGCCAGCCGACGGCAATGGTCGCGGCGAACGCGGCACCCATGGTCAGGATGGCCCGCCAGTCGCGGCGGACCAAGAAGATCAGCCCGAACGCCAGCGGCGTGAGCTTGATGCCGGCCGCAAGTCCGATGAGGATGCCGCGCGGAATTTTCGACGACGCCGGCCGGAGCAGGTCCGCGACGATCAGGAGCATCAGCATCGGGTTGATCTGGCCGAAGCCCAGGCCCTCGCGCCACGGTCCGAGCACGCCGATCAGCAGAGTGGCGAGAACGGCGACGCCGGCGCTGCCGCCCAGCGCGGTGTGCAGCCGCGGGGGCAGCACCTCGTTCTTCGTGAGGTAGCGGGCGACGAGGAAGGCGGTCAGCACCAGGCAGGCGCACGACGTCGCCGTCAGCAGGACCAGCCCCACGGCCTCGGGCAGGACCGCGAACGGCGTCAGCAGCAGGGCGGCGAAGGGCGGATACGTGAACGGCAGGCCGCGGGTGTCCGTTTCAACCAGGCTCGGGTCATACAGGCGGTGCTCGCCCAGGCCGAGGAACGCCCGGGCTCCTTCGCGGTACACGGTGAAATCCAGGCCGTGAATCTGGGCGCCGAGGACCACCAGGACCAGCGCAACCGGAAGGCCGAGCGCGAGCCAGAGGATCCGGGTGCGGGTGCGGGACGCCGGGTCCGCCGTTGATAATGCCATGCCTGCCAGTTTAGACGGCAGCGTGCCGGCGGCTTTGGGATGGCAGGCTGATCCGGCCGTGACGGTGCGCCCGCACGGTGCCCGGCGTCGTCGTGCTCCCTATTCTTCGCGCGTTTCGCGCGGGCGGTCCGGCGGGACGGTGTCCAGATCCAGGCGTAGGAAGATGCTGTTGGGATCCGCGGTGTAGCCGCCGAACGGCGGGCAGGGCCGAAAGCCGTGCCGCTGGTAGAGCCGCTGCGCCGGCGCGAAGAAGTCCTGGGTGCCGGTTTCCAGCAGCAGGGCGATGTAGCCGCGGGACCGTGCCTCGGCGACGATCATCTGCAGGATGCATGCTGCGACGCCGTGTCCGCGGGCGGCTTCTGCGGTGCGCATGGACTTGATCTCGCCCTGGTGCGGCCCGAGCTGCTTGAGTGCGCCGCAGCCCAGCAGCTGCCCGTCCTTCCGCGCGGTCCAGAAGGTTATGTCCGGGTCCTGCAGGGCGGCGGGGTCCAACGCGTGCACGCTTTCGGCCGGGGAGACGGCGAACATGTCGGCCAGATGCTCGGCCAGCAGCTTGAGCACGTCTTCCCGGCCGGGGTCGTCGAGCTGCAGCTTCACGGTGTTCCTCTCACGGATGTGCTGAAGATCAGCGCCGTCTCGGGTTCGGGATCGGGGCGGCCGCCAGAGCGCGCTGTGCTGCGAGAATTTCGGTCAGGGTCCCGGGCTTGGCGTAGACCTTGTCCTCCGGGGATGCGTCCGGGACGGCGGCGGGTTCCGCCGGGCCGGTCGAGGCGGCCCGCAGGTCCAGGCACATAAAGGTGCTGTTGGGGTTGGCGCGGTAGCTGCCGAACGGCGGGCATGCGGTGAAACCGTGGCGCTGATACAGCCGCCTGGACGAGGCGAAGAACTCCTGTGTGCCGGTTTCCAGCAGCAAAGCGATGTAGCCGCGGGCGCGGGCGTTCGTGATGATCTGCTGCAGGAGCATCTGGGCAACACCCCGTCCGCGGGCGGACTCGACCGTGCGCATCGAGGTGATTTCGCCGTATTCACCTGCTGTGCCTCCGAACAGGGGAGGAAGTTCCTTCAACGCGCCGCAGCCCAGCAGGGTGCCGTCCTCGCGGACCGTCCAGAAGGTGACGGAGGGGTCCCTCAAGGACGGAGGAGTCAGGCCTGCGGCTACTGTTCCGGCGGGATACAGCAGGTCGCGGTTCTCTGCGAGGAGGGCTCGGACATCGCCTTTGCCCGGATCGTCTCGGATTACGCTCACCCGGTGCGCCTCCAGGGCGCGCGGGCCGGCCTGCCCTCCGCGGACGGTGGGGCGCGTGTCGCGGAGGTCCGGGATAACGGGCAGGGCCGCCGTCGTCGCCTGCTGGCCCGCACCGGCGAACGGGACCGGACCCGGAACGCGGATCGGCGGCGGCGTGGGGATGTAACCGGGCATTTCTACTTCTTCCAACTCTGAAACGGAGACGGGCTCCCGAATGTCTTCCGGGACGTCGACTGCTGTCCCAGCGGAACTCAGCCGGCGATCCCGCCGGAGTGCAGCTGTGGGACCCGCCGCGTCTTCTCAGCCAGAGTCTAACCGGTGCCCGCCGTGACGGCGGACACCGGCATAGCTGGGGCGGGTTAGCGGACCGTGAGTTCCCGTGCGGCGGCGGCAAGCTCGGCGATCCGGGGGTTGGATTTCTCCAGCTCGGCTGCGTGCTCGGCGACAACCTCTTTCTTGGTCTCAAGGATTAGTGCGTCGAATTCATCCCGCACGCCCGTTTCCAGGGAGCAGTTGTAGTACTTCATGGCCAGGGCAGCTTCGGCGGGAGTGGGTGCGTACGTGATTTCGACGTCGGCGGGAATGATTTCCACGCCGGAGGCCTGCTTCGGGCCGCTGCGTTCGGGGTATTCCACGGCCGTACCGAGCTCGACGTCCGATGTGAAGCCGTACAGCTCGCCGGACGCCGGCGTCACCGGATCCCCGGCGTCGATCAGGCACTGGACCACTTCCTGCTGGAGGGGTGCCAGGGCCTCAAATGTCCGGTCGGCCAGGCCGCCGGCCAGTTTGCTGCTGAGCCGGTTGTAGTCGATCAGGCTCTGCTCGGCGTTCTCTCCCAGTGCAGCCCAGGCTTTCGTGTTGCAGGCTTCGGATACTGCCTCGAAGGCGTCGTCATGCACAAAGACCTTGGCCGGTGACGGGCCGAACTGTTCACCGCGGAGCCCGCGGGCCGTAGCGTCCTGCACGCTTTCGAAGAACGCGTCATCAACGGTGAGCTGGTCCAGCAGATCAGCGCGCCACTGCACTGCCGGTTCCTCCGGGATGAACGCCTCGTATTCGGGATAGCCGTTGTCCGCGTAGCACTGGAAGCGGAGGGTGTCCTGGGCAAGGTGGATGGCGTCCATATCTTCGGCCAAATAGATTTCGAACGGGTCGGCCGAGGACTCCGAAACCGGTGCCAGGGCGGAATCGGCGGCACAGCCGGCGAGAGCGGCGGCTCCGAGGGCGATGACCCCGAGGCCGGCAAGATAACGACGACGCCGGGCCGGTGCGGCGGGGTCGGAGGCCGGTGCGGGCGCAGCGAGGGAGAGTCGGTTGCGGTTCATGGTGTGCCTTTCGAGACTGGATCCAGGGTGCGGTGCCGGACCAGCTCATCGGGAGCATGTCCGTAGAACGACAGCAGTAATCAGGTGGAGCAGGCAGTGCTGGTGGGGCGGGTGGTGCAGGGAGCTGAGGGGTGCAGGTCAGGCGGTTCGGAGCCGCCGGGACCGGATCTGCCGGTCCGCGGCGGTCAGTGCTGCCGTGGCCAAGGCCAATCCGAGGAACGCCCATTCCCAGTGGGCGGTAACTGGGCCAGGTAAGCCCGAGGCGGCAAGCCAGGTTTCGAGGGAACCTCCGGACCAGAGCCGGACCAGCAACGGCGTCGATGCCACGGCCAGGCCAGCAGTCCAGGGGATCATCCGGCTTCCGCTGACCAGGACCATTCCGACGGCCAGCATCAGCGCCGCCGCTGCCAGTGTCAGGGACCGGGCATCAACGGCAAGCACGCTCGCCGCGTCGTAGAAGAACAGGGCAGCGCCGCCGGACAACCGGCTGACGGCCAGCCACAGACCCGACAACGAGACACCGGCCGTGACGGCCCCCAGCAGGACGCGGCGGGAAGCGCTGGCCGCGGGGTTGCCGATGAGGGCCAGCAGCGCCAGGCCGCTGAGCACGAGCATGGGAGTGAGCGGCGGTGCGAGGATTCCCGCGACGGCGCCGGAGAGGGGAATCAGCGGAGCTGTCACTGCCGCGCTGAGATGCAGTGTCCGGCGCAGGGAGTGCCGGCCGGCCAGCGCAGCAACGAATCCGGCGAGCAGTGCCAGGTAAACCGCCGCGGCCGCCGTCGTGAACGGTCCCGCGGCCAGGAACGCCTCACCGAACCCCTCGCCCGTGGGCCGCCAGCGCAGCGTGCCCGGCCGGACCCACGGACCCCATTCGCCCAGCAGTGTCAGGGTGAGCGCAAGGTAGGTGGCCAGCACGGTGGCGGTGAAGGCGATGCCGTTGCGTCGCCGCCGGCCCACGCTGCCAAGCAGTTCCAGGCCGCGGGTAGCCAGGCCGTTGCCTACGAGGTTGAGCAGTTCGGCCGGGGTGGCCTTGGTGCGGTGCTCGGAACGGGCGACGTAGAGCAGTACGCCGATCAGTTCCTCGCCCTGCTCCCGGCGCCAGCGGCGCGGGTAGGCTACAAGCGCCCGGGTGTAGGTGGCCTCCAGTTTGGAGGCTCCGCCGTTCATGCTCCGGCCTGCGCTGCACGCAGTCGCAGCTTCGACATGGCCTGCCGGGCGTTGGCTGCCAGACGGTCCGCTTCCTTGGCGAGGGTGGCGGCGCCGCCGTCGGTAATCCGGTAGTAGCGGCGGGCTCGGCCGTCCACCACGTCCTCGCCGGAAATCTCCACCAACCCGTCTTCCCGCAGCCGGTCCAGCACCCCGTAGAGGGTGCCGGGCTGCAGCTTCACCCGGCCGCCGGAGAGGTCCTTTGTCTCGGCGATCAGGGCGTAGCCGTGCTTGGGTCCGTCAGCCAGGGCCGAGAGGACCAGGAAGGTCGGTTCGCGCATCTCATGCTTGCTCATGCCCTGAACGATAGTCAGAAAAACTGAATATAGGGAAGAAATGAATATAACGGTTAAGTCACGGTTGTTTCAGTGCTGCCTGGGCTATGGGATCCGGATTTGCCGGGTTGTGAGCGCGGCTGAAAGTCCTTGCCATACTCATGTCATATACATATATTGCTTCCATGAGCACACGAGAGATGCGCGAACCGACCTTCCTGATCCTGACTGCCTTAGCCAGGGGTAGGCATCACGGCTATTCCCTGCTGACGGAGACCAAGAAGCTTTCCGGTGGAAGGGTGTCGCTCAAGCCCGGCAGCCTCTATACGACGCTGGACCGCCTTCAGGAGGAGGGTCTGGTGCAGGACGCAGGCGAGGAAGTGGTGGCCGGACGGCTTCGCCGGTACTACGCACTGACGGATAACGGGGCCGACGCATTGAAAAGGGAGGCCGACCGGATGGAGGCCGCCGCAGATGCCGCGCGGCAAAGCCTGCGCATCAGGACCAAGGGGGCACTGGCATGAGCGAAGCAGCTGCAATGGAGGAGCAGTACCGACGGGCGCTGCGGGCCTACCCTGTCGACTGGCGCGCCCGGCACGGCGAGGAGTTTCTGGGGGTGCTGCTCGACGTCGCCGCCAGCGAAGGGAGAGGGGAGGCAACCCGACCGGAGCTGCTGCAGTTGGCGTTGCACGGAACCCTTGCACGTGTGAATCAGGTTCTGCCGAGCCGCCGTCGGGACCGGATGGCTGCCATCGGGGCCATCTCAGGTACCGCTCTCGCGCTGGTGATGATGGTTCTCGGCGAGTTGGGGCGGTGGTTCCGCTGGAATAGCTACAATCTGGTGGATCATCCGTTCGGAGCGTTCACAACTCCCGCAGCGATCGTTTTTGTCCTGACCCTCGTGGCATTCGGAGCCCGGGCAGCCGGACGGCGCACTACTGCCATATTCCTGCAGCTGGCTTCCGTGGCTGCAAGCATCGCCCTGGCGGTCATCCTCGGCGTCACGGATCCACCCATCCCGGTGCATCCGCTGGTGTTTGCCCTCTTTGCCGTAGCGGGTCTGCTGGCGTTGTGTGGTGACCCTATCGGGACCCCGCTGCTCCGAAACGTTGTACTCATCGGCGCGCCGGCACTTGGTGCTTTCCTCACCCTCACCAGCTATCTGCAGGGCGGGGGAGCCCAGCGCACCTTCTGGGGCGGCCCCTACCTCATCAATGACCAGCGGTTGGCATGGTGGTCCCTGGAACTGGTGGTTCTTGGCGCGGTTCTTGCTGCTGCCGGGCACAAGGTGCGCCCCTGGGCCTGCCTTGTCCTTATCCCGCTGATGTCCCTCCCGCTTTCCGGCATGTTCCTGATGGTTGGGGGCAACAGCGGCATTGGACTTGTCGGGATACCGCCCGAGGTCTTTTACTTCGGTTGCTCGTCCTTTGGCGTCCTCAGCGCGTGGGTGGCCTGGAAGCGGCCCGTGCTGAGCTTCCCGGGCAGGGGTTCCACACCTGCCGCCTAACTGGGTGTCCGGAGGCATGGAATCCGGGCCGTATTCCCCTGCGGTTTGGGGAAAACCCTGCGGTTTGTGGCAATCCCTGCGCGGCGCAGCGCAGGGATCCGGACAAACCGCGGGGATACAGACAAACCGCAGGGATTCGCAGCCGACCCGCAAGCGGAGGACAAACAATCAGTTGTCGAGCTTGGCCAGCAGTGCTGCCAGCGCCTCCCGCTCGCCGCCGTCCAGGACGTCCAACAGACGGTGTTCGGTGGCCACATGGTCCGGAAGGGCGGCGTCGACGGCGGCCCGGCCGGCGTCGGTCAGGGTCACCTGCTTGCCGCGCCGGTCCGCGGAACTGGGGGAGCGCAGGACGTATCCCTGCGCCTCCAATCGGTTCAACCGCTGCGCTATGGCGCTGGAGGTGACCATGGACCCTGCGGAGAGGTCCTTGGGGCTGAGTGTGTAGGGCGGGCCGGAACGGCGCAGCGTGGCCAGCACGTCGAAGGAGGCCGCATCCAGGCCGTGTTTTGCGAAGGTTGCAGCCAGCTGTTCATCGAACCGGCGGGCCACCCGGGACAGCCGGCCGACCACGGCCATGGGGGAGACATCCAAATCCGGCCGTTCCGCTGCCCACTGCCGGAGAACCCTGTCCACGTGATCGCTCATGAAATGCACCCTAGCAATTAACTAAGCACTTAGCTATATTAGCTAAGTGCTTAGCAAATCGATAACTCTGACAGCGACGACGGCCCTGGCGCCGATCGTCTGGGGCACCACCTACATCGTGGCCGCAGAGCTGCTGCCGCCGGACCGGCCGCTGCTGGCCGCCCTGCTGCGCTCGCTGCCCGCGGGCCTGCTGCTGCTCCTGCTGGTCCGGCGGTTGCCCCGCGGCAGTTGGTGGTGGCGCTCGGCGGTATTAGGGGTGCTGAACATCGGACTGTTCTTCGCCCTGCTGTTCGTGGCCGCCTACCGGCTGCCCGGCGGCGTCGCTGCCACCGTGGGTGCGGTGCAGCCGCTGCTGGTCGCGCTGTTTGCTTCGCGGTGGATCGGCGAACGGCTGACCGGACGGAAGTTGGCGGCAGGCGTGGCCGGGCTGGCCGGCGTCGGGCTGCTGGTGCTGCAGGCTCAGGCGCGGCTTGATGCGCTGGGTGTGGCCGCCGCGCTCGGAGGAGCAGTGGCGATGGCGGCCGGGGTGGTCCTGACGAAGAAGTGGGGCACCCCGGATACGCTGCTGGCGGCCACATCCTGGCAGCTGGTCGCCGGCGGGTTGTTCCTGCTGCCGGTGGCCCTGCTGGTGGAGGGTCCGCCGCCCGCACTGACCGGCGTCAACCTGGCCGGGTACGCCTACCTCGGCGTGACCGGCACGGCGTTGGCCTACTACCTCTGGTTCCGCGGCCTGCACCGGCTGCCCGCCTCAAGCACCGCACTGCTCGGACTGCTTAGCCCGGTGGTCGCGGCAGCCGCCGGCTGGCTGCTCGCCGGGCAGGTCCTCAGTCCCGGCCAATGCTTGGGCGCGGCAATGGTCCTTGCCACCCTGGTGCTGGCCGGGCCGGCCGGACATCGGCGTGCCAACGCCGCGGCGGTGCGCACACATGATGTGCTGGACCGGTCGGCTTCCCCACGTTGAAACGAGCTCCCGTGTTCACAGGTCTGTCCGCCTTTCCCCTGACACCTGTCATCAATGACACCGTCGATCTGGACCTGTTTGCCGCCCTGGTCCACCGTGCGGTGGAGGCCGGGGTGGATTCCATCGGCGCCTTGGGATCCACCGGCAGTTACGCCTACCTGTCCCGGGAGGAACGACGCCGGGTGGCAGCGGCCGCGGTGCAGGCAGCCGGGGCGGTGCCGGTGATTGTGGGGATCGGAGCGCTGCGGACCACTGATGTCCTGCGCGGAGCGGAGGATGCCCAGAACGCCGGTGCCGCCGGCCTGCTGCTCGCGCCGGTGTCCTACCAGCCGCTGACCGAGGACGAGGTGGCCAGCCTGTTCGAGGCCGTCTCCGCCGCCAGCTCGGTGCCCATCTGCATCTATGACAATCCGACCACCACCCGGTTCACGTTCACGGACGAGTTCTATGCCCGGCTAGGCGCCCTTCCGCAGGTGGAGGCCGTGAAGATTCCGCCCCGGCCGGTGGACGAAGCGGACCGGCGGATCCGTGAGGTGCGGGCCGCGCTGCCGGACGGGGTGGCCCTGGGGGTCAGCGGCGACGAGTTTGCCGCCCCGGCCCTGCTCGCCGGCGCGGACGTGTGGTTCAGCGTGCTGGGCGGCACCCTGCCGGACCTGGCGCTCGCCATCACACGCGCCGCTCAGGCCGGGGATGCCGAGACTGCCCTGCGTTTGTCGGCACAGCTGGCACCGGTCTGGGAGTTGTTCCGGGATTTCGGCAGCCTGCGCGTGACCTCCGCGTTGGCGGCAGAGCTTGGCCTGCTGCCGGTGGAGAACCTGCCCGCCCCGCTGCGGCCCCTGCCCGGGGACGTTCGGAGGAGGATCGGCGGGGTGCTGCGGACCCTTCGGGGCTCAGCGGCCGGTTAGCCCACGGCGCACCCCGCCGCAGGACGCAAAACTCCTCCGGTTCGGGAAAACCCCTCGGTTTGTGACACATCCTGCCGCGCGCGGCGCAGGAATCCCGACAAACCGCAGGGAATCGGACAGATCGCAGGGGTTCGCACCTGATTTCCGGCTGCAGGACACAAAAACTCCTCCGCTTCGTAAAACCCCTCGGTTTGTGACAAATCCTGCCGCGCGCGGCGCAGGAATCCCGACAAACCGTAGGGATCCGGACAAACCGCAGGGAAATCGCACAAACCGCAGGGTTTCGCACCTGAGTTCCGGGATACAGACGCCCGGCTGCACCGTCGGAGACGGATCCCCCCGCTCAGCCGCAACCTCCCGCTCAGCCGGAGCCTCCGGATCAGCGCGGCCTCCCGCTCAGCCGGAGCCTCCGGACGACGCAAACCCTTCCAGTTCGGGAAAACTCTGCCGGTTCGGGAAATCCCTGCCACGGCGCAGCGGAGGGATTTCCCAAACTGGAGGGGAAAAGCACAAACCGGCGCGAAATGGGCGGGCAGCCGGGCGGGAAACCAGTCGGAACGGGAAGGCGTGTGGCAGAACCAGCCGCCCTACACCGCAGAAGCTGGCGCAGCCTCCGGTCCGGCCGGAAGTTCCGCCGGAACCCCGGCCAGAACCCGCGCAGCCCGCAGCCCCAGATACACCCGGTCCCGGGCGAACGGCGTCCGGGCGAACCGGATTCCGGTGGCATCCCTCAGCGCATTGGCCAGCGCCGGCGCCACGGGGTTGAACGGGCTTTCGCTCATGGACTTGGCGCCCATCGGTCCCAGCGAATCGTCCGTCTCGGCGAAGAAGATCTCCGTCCGTGGCACGTCGGCGAATGTGGGGACGTGGTACTCGCGCAGGATCTGGGTTTCCACCGTGCCCTCGGCGTCAATGCGCACTTCCTCGAACAATGCCGCCCCGAGGGCCTGGGCAATGCCGCCCTCGATCTGGCCGCGGCACTGCATCGGATTCACGACGACGCCGGCGTCCGCCGCGTGCACGCTCTGCAGGATCCGGATCTCCCCGGTCCCGGCATGCACCGCCACCCGGAAGCCCTGCACGTTGAAGGCGACCGACCGCGGGGTGCCGCCCCACCGGCCCTCCGCGGACAGGTCGATGCCTTCCTCACGTGCCCGGACGGCGACGTCGGCCAGCGGTATCCGCTCGCCGCCGCCCTCCACGGCATCCGCCAGCAGCTGCACCTGCGCCGAGGTGGAGCTAAACAGGGACGCGGCGAAGCCCTTGAGCAGGGTGGCCAGTTCCTCCGCTGCGGCCAGTGACGCCTTGCCCGCGACCACGGTGCCGGTGGAGCCGTATGCGCCGGTGTCGTGGTCCACCAGATCGGTGTCCGATTGCCGGATCACCACCCGGTCCGCGGTGGTGTGCAGCGCAGTGGAGGCCAGCTGTGCGTGCACGGTGGTGGTGCCGTTACCGAACTCGGCGGTGCCGACGTCGAGCCCGTACCGGCCGTCCTCACGCAGGGAAATCTTCGCGTGGCTGATGTGCCCGCGCGGCGGCACGGTGTCGATCATGGCGACGGCGCTGCCCTCACCGATCAGCCACCCGCCGTCGTCGGCCGCCCCGGCCGCCCCGGACGACGCGGCTGAAACAAGCTCCGCCCCGGAGGTCTCCGGCTGCTCCCGCCCCGCAGCCAGCGCACCGGAAACCAGCTCCAGGCACTGGTCCAGGCCGTAGCTGCCGTAATGCACGTCTTCGGCAGGTTCGGGGGAGGTGGAGACCATGCGGTCACCCTGCGCCACCACGTTGCGGCGGCGGAAGTCCAGCGGATCCATCCCCAGCCCCCGGGCGAGTTCGTCCATGGCGGACTCGATCGCGTAGATCATCTGGCTCAGGCCGTAGCCGCGGAACGCCCCGGAGGGCAGTGTGTTGGTGTAGACCGAGCGGGCGTCCACCTTCTTGTTGGCGCACCGGTAGACGGCCACGGATTCCCCGCAGCCGTGGAACATCACGCCGGGGGCGTGGTTGCCGTAGGCGCCGGTGTTGGCGGTGACGTCCAGGGCCAGCGCGGTCAGGGTGCCGTCCGCGGTGGCCCCGGCCCGGACCTTCACGGCGAAGGGGTGCCGGGTGGTGGTGGCGGTGAACTGCTCCTCGCGGGTCAGTTCCAGCTGCACCGGCCGGTTCAGCTTCAGTGCGGCCAGCGCGGCAAGGTCCTCGGTGATCATTTCCTGCTTGCCGCCGAACCCGCCGCCCACCCGGCCGGCGAGCACGCGCACCGACGCTAGCTTCAGCCCGAACACCCGGCACAGCGCCCGCCGGACAAGGAATGGCACCTGCGTGGAGGTCCGCACCACCAGCCGGCCCAGTTCGTCGAAGTACGCGATCGATGCATGGGTCTCCAGGGCGACGTGCTGCAGGCGCTGGCTGTAGTAGGTGTTTTCGTGCACGACGTCGGCCGCAGCGAGTCCGGCGGCAACGTCGCCGACCTCGGAGTGCAGTTCCGCCACGACGTTCCCGGCGGTACCGGGATGGACTTCCGGAGCTCCGGGTGCCAGGGCCGCCTCGGGATCCAGCACCGCGGGCAGCAGCTCATACTCGACCTTCAGTGCACGCACGCCTTCGGCCGCAGCGCCCACGGTGTCGGCGACGACGGCGGCCACCCGCTGGCCGCGGAACCTGACGACGCTGTCCAGGACCCGGGTGTCGTCGGGATCGTCGGTGTGCAGTTCGTGCTGGGCGGTGGAGAACAGCTGGTCCGGGGCGTCCTCGTGGGTGAGCACCGCTTCGACGCCGGGCACGGCCAGGGCGGCGCTCGCATCAATAGACAGGATCCGGGCATGTGCGTGCGGGGAGCGCAGGATCTTCAGATGCAGCAGCCCGGGCAGGTCCTTTGCCGGGACATCCAGGGTGTAGCGGGCGCGGCCGGTGACGATGTCCGGCCCGGCCGGAGCGGCGACGTTGGCGCCGACTGTCCGGGCGCCGCCGGTCTGCGTTCCGCCAATGCCGTGGGCCGGAGAGGAGAGGCTCGCGCCGTCGCCGGTCTGCGCGGGGGTCGCTCCGCCGGGGGATGGATCGGTGCCGGCGGTGCTGGTTTCAGTGTGCCGGTGCCCGCAGACGGCATCTTCGATGCTCCGGTAGCCGGTGCAGCGGCAGAGGTTGCCCTTGAGGTTCCGGGGCAGGTTCTCCTTCTGCTGCTCGTCGAAGGTCACGGCGGTCATCACCATGCCGGCGGTGCAGAACCCGCATTGGAAGCCCTGAGCGTCCAGGAACTGCTGCTGCATCGGATGCAGGGCATCGCCGTCGGCCCGCCCCGCGCCGTCGGCCAGTCCCTCGACGTCGGCCCGTCCCGCCGTGTCAGCCAAGCCCTCGATGGTGGTGATCTCCCGGCCCTCGGCCCGGACCGCGGGGTAGATGCAGCTGTGCACTGGTTTGCCGTCCACATGCACGGTGCACGCGCCGCAGTCGCCGGCGTCGCAGCCCTTTTTGACGCCCAGGTTGCCCTGTTCGCGGAGGAAGGTGCGCAGGCACTGGCCGGGGAAGGGGTGGGCCTCCACCTCGGCGTTGTTGATCCGGTAGGTCACAGGGAACCGTCCTCGGGTGCGGTCACGGGTGCGGAAGGGGATACGGGCACGGCAAGTTCGGCGCGGATGTCCTCCGCCAGCCGGTAGGTCATGTCCTGCCGCCATTCGGGCAGCCCATGCACGTCGTCGTGCCAAAGCCCGGCATCAATCGCATCCTCCAGCCCGGCCCGCAGCTCGGCGCCGTCCGGCACCGCGGAAAAACGAAGCTGGACCGGACGTTTCGTCGCCGCAGTGACGGTCAGGACAAAGCCGCTGTCCTCGTCGACACATCCGATCAGCAGCACCCCGGACCGGCCCAGATTGGTCAGCGAGAGCCGCCGGAACGCAGTGCGCGCTCGCAGCGCGGCGGCGGGGAGCGAGATGCTGCGCAGCAGTTCGCCCGGCGCCAGCGCGGTACGCCCGTCGCCGGTCACGAGTTCGGCCACCGGCACCCGGCGGGAAGTGCCGTCGGGGGAGTGGATCAGGGCGACGCCGTCCAGCGCCGCGGTCAGCGACGTCATGGGCCCGGCGGGCAGGCCGGTGCAGATGTTCCCGCCCACGGTGGACACGTTCCAGACCTTGAAGGAGGCCACGAAGGAGTCGCAGCACGGCTGCACCAGATCCAGTGCCGGCCAGGCCTGCCGCAGTCCGGGTGCGGCGGCGTCCGGGAAGGCATACAGTTCGGCGATGGTGCAGGTGGCGGCGATCTCGAGTCCGACGTCGTTCACCACCAGCGGTTCCCAGCCGGCGGCCGTGACATCCAGCAGCCGCTGCAGGGTTTCACTGCCGTACGAGAACAGCACGGTGCCGCCCGCGAGCCAGGCGTCTCCGGGACGCCAGTGCTGCGGGTCCGCGGTGCGGATCAGCTCGGAAACGGTGGGCAGGTCCATGGGGATTCCTCAGCTGGCGCGGAGCCGGTTGGTCGGATGGATGGGTCCGGAAACATCGCGCAGCGGTTGTCCGCTGGCTGCGGCTCCGGACCGGGCGGCCACGATCTCCGCGAAAACAGATACTGCGGTCTCCTCGGGGGTGGCGGCGCCGATGTCGAGCCCGATGGGGGAGTGCAGCTTCGCCAACTCGGGGCCGGCCACCCCGGCTGCGCGCAGGGCGGCCAGCCGCGCGTCGTGGGTCCGGCGGGAACCCATTGCCCCGACAAAGGCCAGCTCTAGGCGCAGGGCCTCGGCCAGGACCGGGACGTCGAACCTGGCGTCGTGGCTGAGCACGCACACCACGGTGCGGGCATCCAGCCGCCCGGCCGACGCCTCCCCGCGCAGGTACGCGTCTGGCCATTGCACATGCACCTCGTGGGCGTCGGGAAACCGCTCCGGCACGGTGAACGCAGGCCGCGCGTCGCAGATGGTCACGTGGTAGCCGAGCATCCGTCCCTGCCGGGCAAGGGCGGCGGAAAAGTCGTTGGACCCGATCAGCACCAGCCGCGGCGGTGCCAGCCTGGACTCCAGGAGCAGGACGGCGCTGCCGCCGTCGCACTCCGGCCCGCCAAACTCTCCCAGTTCGACGACGCCGGTGCGGCCGGCCGCCAGCAGCGGAGCGAGGCGGGCGGCCGCACGCGCCGGGTCGATGCCCAGCATCGCGGCCAGGTCGGGGCCGTGGGCGGAAAGCAGACCTGCAGGCGTTGCCTCTGCCGGGTCCCCGATCAGCAACGGAACGGAAGCCGCGCCGTCGTCGATCCGCCGGAGCAGTGCGCAGGGCGCGCCGGGCGACGGAACGACAGGAACCGTGCCGGGGAAAACCGGGGAGATGAAGACGTCCAGGGTGCCGCCGCAGCTCAAACCGACGGCGAACGCATCGGAGTCGCTGTAGCCGAAGGACTCGAACCGCGGGCGGCCGTCAGCGAGGACCTCCTCGGCCGCGGCGACGACGGCGGCCTCCACGCAGCCGCCCGAAAGGGAACCGGAAACCACCCCGGTGCCGCTGACCAGCATGGTGGTGCCGACCGGCCGGGGAACGGAGCCGGAGGCGCGGACGATGGTCGCCGCGGCGCAGGGAATCCCCTCGGCCATGGCGGCGGCCAACTCCTCCAACATGTCCAGCACTGCGGCCTACCCTCCGGCAACCCGGCGGCAACCGCCACCGGCTAGCCCAGCAACCAAAGCGGTGAGTTCCCCCTGCGGGATAGAACGGGCAGGGGCCTTAAGTCCGCAAAACAATGAAACATTTCAAAAGCGCATTACTTTGTAACTGCGGGCCGCAAAAGAATGTTTTTTCCGGCACTGCAAATCCGGTTCAAATCCCTCAGGGCTCCGGTAATTGCAGGGAAGCGTACCACGCGGTTCTTTCCGGCGGGATACCCCGCCGGAAATGGCGTGTTCTCCCTCAGCGGGCGCGTTCCCGGCGGTTATCCCGTCCGGCGCGGGACGGCACGGGACAGCACGAGATAGCCGAGCAGGGCTAGGCCCCACAGCAGGAACAGCGGGTCCCAGAGCCAGGCGTGCCCGATCGTCGCCGTGCGGTCGTATCCGGTGTCCGGTCGGATCAGCCCCGCCAGCACGGCATTGCTGACCACCGTGTTCGCACCCCCGTACAGCACCAGCACCACGGCACCGATCCAGCTCAGCGTCCGCAAGAGGCGCGGCTCCGGCAGCCGGCCGTACGCCGCTGCCGTCGGAATCAGTGCGGCCGCCGCCTTGAACGCGGCCACGGCTCCCAGCAGCAGCCCGGTCCGCAAGGATGCCTCTGCGGACACGGCCCACTGGCCCACGGTGTCCAGGAGCCAGCGGCCGCCCAGGGCCCAGTAGAGGCTGAAGCCGGCGTGCAGCAGGCCGGCGGCGCACGCCGTCCATAGACAGGCGCGGCCGAGCCCGGTCGGGGCCTGCCGGCGGCCTGCCTTCCGTTCAACGGAGGCGTCCATGGAAGTCATTGTGGAAGCCGGCCCGCCGGACGGGAAGTGCCTGCGGAACAGTGCACAAATTAAGCTGCGGTAATACTACGGATTTAATAACGGGCAGTTCCTTGACAGATACTGCGGGGGCGCACAGACTGTCCCAAATATAAATTCCGTTCCGGAACATCGAATCAAGTCGGCGTCGCCGATGGTCAAGGGTGTCCAGCGCCGGCGGCGGATGAGCTCTGACTGAAAGCTGACACCCGTGCCCCCAGAAAACACGCCTCCAGAAGCAGCGGATTTCCTTGCCGCCTTCAACGCCGCGTCCCGGCCGGATGCCGAAGCGATGCTGCGGCCCTGCGTGGACATTCCCCGCTGGTGCAACGAGGTAGCTGCCGCCCGACCGTTCACCACGCCCGGGGAGCTCCTGAGTTTCGCCGAACTGGCTGCCCCGGATTTCACCCAGGCAGAGATCGACGCCGCCCTGGCCCACCACCCGCGCATCGGTGACCGCGCCGACGGCACCGGCACTGAAGCCCGCTTCTCCCGCAGCGAGCAGGCGTCCGTGAGCGGGCTCGAGGGGATCCAGGACCGGCTGCAGGCCGGCAACCGGGCGTACGAAGACCGGTTCGGCCGCGTCTTCCTCATCCGCGCCGCCGGCCGCAGCGCGGAGGAAATCCTGGCCGTCCTCGAAGAACGGCTGCAGAACACCGACGCCGAAGAACTCCCCGTCATTGCAGCCCAGCTGCGCGACATCGCCATCCTCCGACTCGAAGGACTGTTGAACGCATGACCCGCAGCCACGTCACCACCCACATCCTGGACACCGCCGTCGGCAGGCCCGCCGCCGGCGTCGCCGCCTCCCTCTGGGCCCTGCACGACGGCGGCGAGAAGCGGGTGGGGGAGGGAACCACGGACGGGGACGGCAGGATCGGCAGCCTCGGCCCGGCGGAATTGGAGCCGGGCACGTACCGGATCGACTTCGCCACCGGCGACTACTTTGCCGCCGCCGGAACGGACACCTTTTTCCCCAGCGTCTCCCTGACCTTTAGCCTCACCGACCCGGGCCAGCACTACCACGTGCCGCTGCTGCTGAGCCCGTTTGCCTACTCCACCTACCGAGGAAGCTGAGCCATGACCGAAGCAACGCACGCCCCCGCGGGGGCCAACACCGCCACCGCTGGCCCCGAATCGAAGATCGTGCTCGGCCGCAATCAATACGGCAAGGCCGAGGTCCGGCTGGTGAAGGTCACCCGCGACACCGCCCGGCACCAGCTCGAGGACCTCAGCGTCACCTCCCAGCTGCACGGCGACTTCGAGGCCGCCCACACGCAGGGGGACAACTCCTCCGTGGTGGCCACCGACACGCAGAAGAACACCATCTACGCCTTCGCCCGCGACGGCGTCGGCTCGCCCGAAGCGTTCCTGCTGCGCCTGGAACAGCACTTCACGGGCGGGTTCGAATGGGTCACCGGTGGACGCTGGGCCGCGGAGCAGTACTTCTGGAACCGGATCAGCGACCATGACCACGCCTTCGCCAAGGACAAATCCGAAATCCGCACCGCCCTCCTGCTGTCCGAAGCCGGGCACCAGCACCTGGTTTCGGGGATCAGCGGCCTGACGGTGCTTAAATCCACCGGCTCGGAGTTCCACGGTTTCCCGCGGGACCGCTACACCACCCTCGCCGAAACCACGGACCGGATCCTCGCCACAGATGTCACGGCCAAATGGCGCTATGCCCCGGAGACGGACCTGGCCGCCCTGGATTTCAACGCCCTCTACGCCTCCGCGCGGACCCTGCTCCTGGACGCCTTCGCCGCCACGCACTCCCTGGCCCTGCAGCAGACCATGTATGAAATGGGCAAAGCCGTGATCGCTGCCCACCCGGAAATCGTGGAAGTGCGTCTCTCCCTGCCAAACAACCACCACTTCCTGGTGGACCTGTCACCCTTCGGGCTGGACAACCCCAACGAAGTCTTCTTCGCCGCGGACCGGCCCTACGGGCTGATCGAGGCGTCCGTGCTGCGCGAGGGCACGGACCCGGATGCGCCGGTCTGGGACACCGTGGGCGGGTTCTGCTGATGAGCCGCGCACACCGCGCCGCGCCGGCTCGGGCCGCCGCCCGCCCCGAGGACGCGCGGCTGCCGCTGGGCAGCACGTTCGCGTACGGCTTCCAGCACGTGCTGACCATGTACGGCGGGATCATCGCCCCGCCGCTGATTGTCGGCACCGCCGCCGGCCTGGATCCCACCGACGTCGGCATGCTGGTGGCCGCCTGCCTGTTTGTCGGCGGGCTGGCCACCCTGCTGCAGACCGTCGGCATCCCGTTCTTCGGCTCCCAGCTGCCCCTGGTCCAGGGTGTGTCCTTCGCCGGGGTGGCGACCATGACCGCCATTCTCGACGGCGGCGGCGGGCTGCAGTCCGTCTTCGGCGCCGTGATCGTCGCGTCCTTGATCGGGCTGCTGATTACCCCGGTGTTCGCCAGGGTGATCCGCTTCTTCCCGCCGGTGGTCACCGGCGTCGTCATCACCACCATCGGACTGACCCTGATGCCCGTGGCGGCCAACTGGGCCATGGGCGGCAGCAGCGCCGCCCCGGACTACGGCAGCGTCTCCAACATCGGGCTGGCCGGGCTGACCCTGCTGCTGGTGCTGCTGCTGAGCAAACTGGGCAGCTCCGCCATTTCCCGGCTGTCCATCCTCATTGCCATTGTCCTGGGCACGGTCTTCGCACTCGTCACCGGCAAGGCCGATTTCTCCGGGGTGGGCACCGGCCCCGTGTTCGCGTTCCCGCAGCCCTTCGCCTTCGGGCTGCCCACCTTCGAGGCGGCGGCCATCATTTCCATGGTGATCGTCATCCTGGTGACCCTCACCGAAACCACCGCGGACATCATTGCCGTGGGCGAGATTGTGGACACCAAGGTGGACGCCAAGCGGATCGGCAACGGCCTGCGGGCCGACATGCTTTCCAGCGCCCTGTCCCCGGTCTTCAACTCCTTCACGCAGAGCGCCTTCGCCCAGAACGTGGGCCTGGTGGCCATCACCGGGGTCAAGAGCCGATTTGTGGTCAGCGCCGGCGGATTGATCCTGGTCATCCTTGGCCTGTTGCCGATCCTTGGGCGGGTAGTGGCAGCCGTGCCGACGCCGGTGCTCGGCGGCGCCGGAATTGTCCTGTTCGGCACGGTGGCGGCCAGCGGTATCCGCACCCTGGCCAAGGTGGACTACCGGGACAACATGAACTTTGTCATTGTTGCCACGTCCATCGGCTTCGGCATGATCCCGATTGCCGCCCCCACCTTCTACGACCGGTTCCCCACCTGGTTCGGCACCATTTTCCACTCCGGCATCAGCTCCGCCGCCGTTATGGCCATCCTGATGAACATCCTGTTCAACCACATCCGCTCGGGAAACCCGAAGGACCCCTCCGTCTTCGCCGAAGGCGCCGACCGGATTGTGCGGGTCGAGAACCTGGCGGCGCTGAAGGAAGGCGACCATGTGCAGGACGGCAAGCTGCTGGACGCCGACGGACAGGAAATCCCGCTGACCACCACCGGAACCGAACCCCATTAGGATCACCGTGACACCACCCCTTACGCCCGAACCCGTCCTCGGCGCCGAGCACAGAGCCCGGCTGGACGCCGTCCTCGCAGACACCGACCGGCTGCTGGCCGCCGCCTACCCCGGCGACGACGGCAGCCGCCAGCCCGTGCACACCGTCTACATCCCGGCGGACCGCTGCGTGCCCGCCCTCCCCGGAAGCTGGGGTGCAGAGGGACTGGCCGCGGTGGCGGAGCACGGCAGCCTCGCCGGGCTGGCGGAGCAACTGGGGATCGACGCCGGAACGGCCGCCGCCGTCGTCCCGCTGGTCGAGGCGAAACTGCGCACCGAACCGATCGAGGACCTACGCCTCGACTTCGAGGACGGCTACGGTATCCGGCCCGACGACGAAGAGGACGGCCATGCCCGGCAGGCAGCCGCCGCCGTGGCCGGGGCGGTCGCGGCCGGAACCGCCCCGCCGTTTGTCGGCATCCGGTTCAAGTCCTTCGAAGCTGCCACCCGCGCCCGCGGCGTCCGCACCCTGGACCTGTTCCTGGCCGGCCTGCTGGCAGCCGGGCCGCTGCCGGACGGACTGGTGCTGACCCTGCCCAAGGTCTCCACCGTGGAACAGGTCGAAGCCATGGTCTACGTCTGCGAACTGCTGGAGGACGCCCACGGGCTGCCCGAAGGCCGGCTCCGGTTCGAGGTCCAGCTGGAAACCCCACAGCTGATCCTGGCCGCCAACGGCACCGTGCCCGCCGCGCAGCTGATCCACCGGGCCAAGGGCCGGGTTTCGGCCCTGCACTACGGCACCTACGACTATTCCGATTCAGTACAGATCGCCGCCGCCTACCAGTCCATGGAGCATCCGGCCGCGGACTACGCCAAGGCCGTGATGCAGGTAGCCGCCGCCGGCACCGGCGTCCGGCTCTCCGACGGCTCCACCAACATCCTGCCGCTGGGTACACCCGCCGAGATCCTCTCGGCCTGGCAGCTGCACGCCCGGCTGGTGCGCCGATCCCTGGAACGCGGCTTTTACCAGGGCTGGGACCTGCATCCGGCGCAGCTGCCCACCCGCTTCCTGGCCACCTATGCCTTCTACCGGGAGGGGTTCGACGCCGCCGCGGTGCGCCTGCGCAATTACGTGCAGAAACGCGGCGGCAGCGTGCTCGACGAACCGGCCACGGCCCGTGCGCTGGCCCGGTTTGTCTCCCGCGGGCTGCTGTGCGGAGCACTCACCGAAGCCGAGGTTGCGCGGGACACCGGGCTCACCGGCGTCGAACTTGCCGCCCTCGCCCATCCAGCCGCCCACCCCCGCGCTGCCCGGCCCACCACCACCGCCTCCGCACCCGAAGAAAAGGTCCGATAGTGAACACGCCCCGCTACTACGCCCCCGAGGGCGGCCTGCCCGCACAGACCGATCTGCTCACCGGACGGGCCGTGGTCACCGAGGCCTACACCGTGATTCCCCGCGGCGTGCTGCGGGACATCGTGGTCAGCGTGCTGCCCGAATGGACCGATACCCGTGCCTGGATCCTCAACCGGCCGGTCGCCGGCGGGGCGACCACCTTCGCCCAGTACCTGATGGAGGTGGCCCCGGGCGGCGGCTCCCGCGCCCCCGAGCCGGAGCTTGAAGTGCAGTCCTTCATTTTCGTCCTCGAGGGCACCCTGACCGTCCGCCGCCTGGGCCGGGACCATGAGCTGACTCCGGGCGGGTTCGCCTACCTGCCGCCGGAAACGCTGTGGGGAGCGTTCAACGAGGGGCAGGAAACGGTGAAATTCGCGTGGATCCGCAAGGCCTACCAGCCGCTGGTCGGGCATACTCCGGCGCCGCTGTTCGGCAACGAGGCGGACATCGCGCCGACGCCGATGCCCGGCACGGACAACAAATGGCGCACCACCCGGATGATCCCGGTGGAGGACGTCGCCTATGACATGCACGTGAACGTGGTGACCTTTGAACCCGGTGCCGTGATTCCCTTCGCCGAAACCCATGTGATGGAGCACGGGCTGTACGTGCTCGAGGGCAAGGCGGTGTACCGGCTCAACCAGGACTGGGTGGAGGTGGAGGAAGGCGATTACCTGTCCCTGCGCGCGTTCTGCCCGCAGGCCTGTTACGCCGGCGGCCCCTCGAACTTCCGCTACCTCCTATATAAGGACGTGAACCGCCAGGTCCTGCTGGGAGGCCGGTGATGCACGACGGCGCCCGCTCCGGATACTCGGTGAACTGCTCCATCCTGTTCACCGAACTTCCCCTGCTGGAACGTCCGGCCGCCGCGCGCGCCGCGGGCTTCGACACCGTGGAATTCTGGTGGCCGTTTCCCGAACCGGTCCCGCCGCAGGCACAGGTGGCCGAGTTCGAGGCAGCCATCCGCGACGCCGGGGTGCGCCTGGGGGCTTTGAACTTCGACGCCGGGACAATGCCCGCGGGCGAACGCGGACTGCTCTCCCTGCCGCACCGGGGAGCGGATTTCCGGGCCAACGTGCAGGTGGTGGCGGGAATCGGGGAACGGCTGGGCTGCCGGCTGTTCAACGCCCTCTACGGCAACCGCAATCCCCGCTTCAGCCCCGAGGAGCAGGACGCCGAAGCCACGCGGAACCTGCTGGAGGCGGCCCGCGCCGTCGCGCCCTTCGGGGGAACCGTGCTCCTGGAACCGCTCAGCGGCGCCCCGGACTATCCCCTGAAAACAGCGGCGGACGTGTTCGCGGTGCTGGACCGGGTGCACGACGCCGGGGCGGCCAACACGGCGCTGCTCGCCGATTTCTACCATCTGGCGGTGAACGGCGACGACGTCGAGGCGCTGGTGGCCGCCGACGCCGGTCGGTTCGGGCACGTCCAGATTGCCGATGCTCCCGGCCGCGGTGCGCCCGGAACCGGAGCCCTGCCCCTGGCGGAGTGGGTCCGGGCGAGCCGCAGCGGCGGCTACCGGGGGGAGGTGTCGCTGGAATACGCGGGACCAGTTTCCGGGGCCTTTGACTGGTTGGACGCGGAGGCGGACTCGGAGTCAGCGTCGCGCGCCGCGGAGGCCCCCGAGGCGCCGTCGGAGGCGCGGGCCGCCACGCCGGCGGCGGACCGCTATGACCTGGTGATCCGCGGCCAGGCCGTCCTGACCCCGGAAGGAATTGTTCCGGCGGAAGTGGCCGTGCGGAACGGCTCGATTGCCGCCGTCGTCCCGCTGGGCACCGGGCTGGAAGGGGAGCGGCTGCTGGAACTTGCCGAGGATGAAACGCTGCTGCCCGGACTGGTGGACTCCCATGTGCACGTGAACGAGCCGGGCCGCACCGAGTGGGAGGGGTTCGCATCGGCCACCCGGGCGGCGGCGGCCGGCGGGGTCACCACACTGATCGACATGCCGCTGAACAGCATCCCGCCCACCGTGAACGTGGCGGCGCTGGAGACCAAGCGGGCCTGCGCAGCGCCGCAGTCCGCCGTCGACGTCGGATTCTGGGGCGGAGCCGTCCCCGGAAACGAAAAGGACCTGCGCCCCCTGCATGACGCCGGCGTCTTCGGCTTCAAATGCTTCCTGGTCCACTCCGGCGTCGACGAATTCCCGCATCTGGAACCGGCGGAAATGGAAACCGTCCTCGCGGAGCTGAAAACCTTCGACGCCCTGCTGATCGTCCACGCCGAAGACCCGGACAAGATCCAGGAGACTCCGGCCGGTTCGCGGTACGCAGGCTTCCTGGCCTCGCGGCCGCCGGAAGCGGAAAACACCGCCGTCGGACAGGTCATCGAGGCGGCACGGCGCACCGGAGCGCGGGCACACATCCTGCACCTGTCCTCCGCCGAGGCGCTGCCCCTGATCCGCGCGGCGAAGGACGACGGGGTCCGCCTCACCGCCGAGACCTGCCCGCACTACCTGACCCTGACCGCCGAGGAGATTCCCGACGGCGCCACGGCGTTCAAATGCTGCCCGCCCATCCGCGAGGAAGTGAACCGGGAACAGCTCTGGGCCGGACTGGCGGACGGGACCATCGACTGCATTGTCTCGGACCACTCGCCCAGCACCCAGGACCTGAAGGACCTGGTGCGCGGGGACTTCGGCGTGGCCTGGGGCGGGGTGTCCTCGCTGCAGCTGGGCCTGCCGTTGATCTGGACCGAAGCCCGCACCCGGGGAATTCCGCTTGAGCGGGTGCTGCACTGGATGTCCGCCGCGCCCGCAGCGTTGGCCGGCCTGGACCGGAAGGGCGGCATTGCTCCGGGCAAGGACGCCGACTTCGCCGTCTTTGCGGCCGGGGAAACCTTCACCGTGGACCCTGCCGCCCTGCAGCACAAGAATCCCGTCACGCCTTACGCGGGGAAGCAGCTCACCGGAGTAGTACGCCGCACGCTGCTGGCCGGCGTCGACGTCGACCCCGCCGCTCCGGCCGGCCGGCTGCTGCGGCGGGGCGAGGCGTAGGCGGACTGTTTGCGTGACGGTGCCCACATGACGCCCGTCGCATTTACGCAACCGCCGACCCTGAAAGTAATGTCTTCTGTATGGCCCCCTTCCGAAACAGCCGCGCCGCTGCCCTTCCCGCAAAACTGTCCCGTTCCTGGCTGCTGGCATCCGCCGCAGACGAAGCGAACTTTGCACCGGCGCTGGCGTCCGAGGCCGATTCGGTGGTCTTCGACATGGAAGACGCCGTTCCGGCCGGCGGCAAGGCCGAAGCCCGCGAACGGGTTGTCGAGGCATTGTCCACCGGCATGACCGCCTGGGTGCGCGTCAACGGCATCGAAACCGAGTACTGGGCCGATGACCTCGCCGCCCTCTCCAAGGCCCCGGGCCTGCGCGGCGTGATGCTCGCGATGACCGAAAAGCCTGAGCAAGTCACCCACACGGCCATGCGGCTGCAGGCCGGCACCCCGGTGCTCGCCCTCGTGGAATCGGCCCTCGGCATTGAAAACGCCACCGCCATCGCCAGCGCGCCGGGCACGTTCCGCCTTGCGTTCGGCGTCGGCGATTTCCGCCGCGACACCGGCGCCTCGGACGATCCGATGGCCCTGGCCTACGCCCGCTCCAAGCTCGTGGTCGCTTCCCGCGTCGGCCAGCTGCCCGGCCCCATCGACGGTCCCACGGTCGGCGCGCTGGGCGAGAAGCTGCTGGACGCCTGCAAGGTCACCCAGAGCATGGGCATGACCGGCAAGCTGTGCCTGATGCCCGAGGCTACGGACTTCATCAACCAGGGTCTCTCGCCGAGCGGCTCGGAAATCACCTGGGCCCACGAGCTGCTGGAAGCACACGCTGCCGGTGCCGTGGTGGGCGACGGCTCCTACCTGCCGCGCCTGGCCCGCGCCCAGAAGATCTCCTCGCTGGCGGACTCCTACGGACTCTGGAACGCCTAAGCGGGGTTGTCCGCCCGCTCCAGCAGCTGGAGCACCAACCGGGTGAGGGTGAACGCGGCGTCCATGTCGTAATCCGGCTGGCTGATATCCGCGAACAGGTGCGAGGCACCCATATAGAGGAAAAGGTCGGCGTCCGGCGTGGACGCGGCCAGGTTCTCCGCGGCGTCCAGGTCCCCGCTGTCCACGAATTCCTCATCGGCGTCCATGCCGTGGATCTGCACCGGGACGCCGGCCGGCCAGGTGTCCCCGAAGGTGCCCAGTGGCAGGCACGCGCTGACCAGCACCGCGCCGCGGGCTCCCGGGCGGGTCTGCGCCAGCCGCTGGGCCGGGATCACGCCGAGTGAGAAGCCGATATAGACCATTTCCGCGGGGAACCGGTTCGCAATGCTGACGCCCAGCTCTTCGATGGTGTCCATGCCGATATCCTGCGCGTAGGCCACTCCGGCCTCCAGATTGGTGAAGGTACGCCCGTCATAGAGGTCCGGGACCGTCACCGTATGGCCGGCTTCGCGTAGGACATCGGCGAAGGCATCCATGCCGGAGGTCAGGCCGAGCGCGTGGTGGAAGAGCAGGACGTTGGCCATCTGGGTCTCCTAGGGTTCGACGAGGATGCCGTCCTCGTCCGCGTAGAGCGCTGCGCCGGGACGGAAGGTGACGCCGCCGAACTCTACGGGCACATCCACCTCGCCGACAGAGTTCTTGGCGCTCTTGCGCGGATTCGAGCCCAGGGCCTTCACGCCCAGCGGCAGCTTGGCGACGGCGGTGCGGTCACGGATAGCGCCGTTGATAACGACGCCGGCCCAGCCGTTCTCCACGGCGGCCCCGGCGATCAGATCCCCCATCAAAGCGGTGTTCAGCGACCCGGCGCCGTCGACCACCAATACCGCACCCTCGCCGGGGGAGTTCAGCAGGGACTTGATGATGCCGTTGTCCTCCAGGCATCGGACGGTGCGGATGGGGCCGGTGAAGCCCACATGCCCGCCCAGGTCCTGGAACTGCAGGGATACCGAGGCCAGCTCGTCGCCGCGTTCGTCGTACAGGTCAGCTGTGCTTGTATTCATGGCACCACTGTGGCAGACGGCACAGCAGTGAATCATGCTGCCACGCCGGGGATTGGCCGTGCGTCGGGCCCTCGGTTTGTCCGGATCCCTGCACTTTGTCCGGATCCCTGCGCTGCGCGGCGCAGGGATTGTCACAAACCGCAGGGTTTTTCCCAAACCGCGGGGAATTCCGTGCCGGGAGGTTACGTCTGCGCCTGCTGGGCGTGGGATTTCAGGACGTCGACGATTTCCAGCAGGTCGGAGACGGAATGCGTGCGGCTGTCACGGGTGGCCTGCGGCCAGCCGCCGGGCAGGCCCTCGTTGTAATACAACCCGTCGGCCAGCAGGGTGATGGCACGGGCAATGCCCGGATCGCCCACCTCGTCATGGACCAGGTCGAACCAGCTGCGGTGGATGTCCTGCAGCAGTTCCGAGGCCACGGGATCGGATGCCTGCGCCAGGCGGACGACGCCGATCAGTGCCCGGTCCAGCTCGCTGCCGACGTACACGGAGCTGCGGACCAGATAACGCGCCGGACCTTCCGGATCCTCGCGCATTGTCTGCAGGTCCGCTGCGGCGAGGCCGCGGAGCTTTTCGATCAGGGCCCCGGCCATCGCTTCCTTGTTCTTGAAGTGATACAGCAGGCCGCCTTTGGAAACCTCGGCGCGTGCGACGACGGCATCCAGGGTAGCGCCGCGGGGGCCTTCGTTGATGAGGAGCTCCTCATAGGCATCGAGGATGCGGTCCCGGGCGGGACGAGTGTTGGGCATGCTTTTACGCTACGCCATCAGCGGACGAAACAGCCGCAATTTGGCTACCGTACAGTCTAGACGGTACAGTACTTCGGTGGGGTTTTCCCTGCCCAGAATCCGTGAAAGACCAACCTTGAAGGAGGAAGCCGTGCTGGCGGTCCAGGAAAAACCCGCAGTTACGCGTGCAGGAACGCGCGAATGGTGGGGACTCGCAGTCCTGATGCTGCCCGTTCTGCTCATCTCCATCGACAACAACGTCCTGAGCTTCGCCATCCCGTCGCTCTCGCAGGCGCTGGCACCGACCGGCGTCGAACTGTTGTGGATCGTGGACGTCTACGCCCTGGTCCTGGCCGGCCTGCTGGTGCCCATGGGTAGCCTCGGCGACCGGATCGGCCGGCTCCGCCTGCTGATGATCGGCAGCGTGGGCTTCGGCGTCTTCTCCCTGGTGGCCGCATTTGCGCCCTCCGCGGCACTGCTGATCGTGGCCCGTGCCCTGATGGGCGTGTTCGGTGCCATGCTGATGCCCGCCACCCTGTCGCTGATCCGCAACATCTTCACCGACCCGTCCCAGCGCCGGATCGCGGTGGCCATCTGGGCGGCCGGTTTCTCCGGCGGCGCGGCCCTCGGCCCGATCGTGGGCGGCGTGCTGCTCGAGCACTTCTGGTGGGGCTCGGTGTTCCTGCTGTCCATCCCGGTGCTGCTGCCGCTGCTGATTTTCGCCCCGATGCTGCTGCCCGAATCCAAGGACCCCAGCCCCGGCGCCGTCGACATTCTCGGCGTTGTCCTGGTCATGGGCGCCATGCTCTCGGTCACCTACGGCATCAAGGAATTCGCGCACGACGGCGCCTCGGCCGGCCTGCCGTTCATCGCCGCCGGCGTTGTGCTGGGCTTCTTCTTTGTCCGCCGCCAGCTTTCGCGTGAAAAGCCGATGCTCGACGTCCGGCTGTTCCGGAACCCGGTCTTCAGCGGCTCCATCGCCGCGAACCTGCTCAGCCTGTTCGCCATGGTGGGCTTCATCTTCTTCCTCTCCCAGCACCTGCAGCTGGTGGTCGGACAGACGCCCATCGAAGCCGGTCTGACCATGCTTCCCGGACTGGTGCTCACCATCATCACCGGCCTGGCCGTGGTGCCCCTGGTGAAGCGGGTCCGCCCCGCGGTTGTGGTGGCCGGCGGGCTGCTCTTCAACGGAGCCGGCTATGCCCTGGTCTTTGCTGCGGGGGAGTCGGTGACCGTGCTCCAGCTGATCATCGCGTTCCTGCTGCTCGGCGTCGGGGTGGGGGCTGCGGAAACCATTTCCAATGACCTCATCCTGGCCAGCGTTCCGCCGTCCCGTGCCGGATCCGCCTCGGCCATCTCCGAGACCGCCTACGAAATCGGATCCGTCCTGGGCACTGCCGTCCTGGGCAGCATCCTCACCGCGGCCTACCGCAACGGCGTCCAGGTCCCGGCCGGGCTGACCCCGGAGCAGACCGCTTCGGCCGGAGAAACCCTGGGCGGCGCCGTCGAGGCTGCCCATAACCTGCCCGCAGATGCTGCCTCGGCGCTGCTGCATTCCGCGCAGATGGCCTTCGACTCCGGCGTCAACATCACCTCGCTGATCGGTCTGGTCACCATGGTGGTGGCCGCCGTGGCTGCCGGCATCCTGCTGCGTCGGGTTCCGGCTCACCGGTAGTTCTGGTCCGGTCCCCGGGCGCAAGGTCCCGAGGAGACGGTCCCGGGCCTTCCGTGCCTTCTGCGCAGGCGATGCTGGCTGGAACCGGCCGAAACCGGTGTACACAAGGCGCGAGGCTGGTGCCGGCGCGACGCCGGCCCGACCCGCCGTCGTCGGCCTCTCCCCACATGTGTTCGCCGGCGGCCCTCAGTCCCGGTGGGGACGGGCAATCAGCACCGGGCAGTAAGCATGCGAGGCCACAGCGGTGCTGACCGAGCCAAGCAGCAGCCCCGCAAAACCGCCGCGTCCGCGGTTGCCCACCACCAGCATCTCCGCCCCGCGGCTGGCTTCCATCAGCACCCGGGCGGTCTGTCCGGCGACGGCTGCCTGGGTTAGATCCTCGGGAGTTCCCGCCCCTTCGAAGGCCGCTTCCACCGCCTCGGCCAGGCCCCGCTCGGCTTCCACCCGCGGCGACCAGTCGGCGGTGGGAAACGGCGTGGCCAGCATTGCCGGAAACTCCCACACCGTGATGGCCTCAATGCGGCATTCCAGCAGGTCCGCCAGTCGACGAGCCATGCGCAGCGCCTCCAAAGACTCCTCTGAGCCGTCCACGCCAACGACAATCCGCTTCCGGGTTCCCTCAGTCATGATGTTCCTTCCAGGGCAGTTGGATATGCAGCAGTTTGCGCCCCCGGCAGCGGACAGGGCCAGAGCAGCGGCGATTTGCGCGGCGGAACCGCGGACTTGAGTAGAAGCGCCAATCGGGCATAGGGTAATAAGCATGCTTACGTTAGCGTGAGCGACCGCCTTTTACGGCGGCCCTAGCCGGACCGCCCGAATGGACTGACCTACCGAAAGTGGGAACTTCTATGACAAACGGCAACAAGTCGGACCAGTACACCTTCCAGAACCCCGTGGACCGCTACCCGTCCATCGCTCCGCCTATCCAGGACCAGCCCGAGCCGGGCCTGGACAAGGATATGACCCCGCATGTGGACCATGGCGAGGACACCTACCGCGGCACCGGACGCCTGGAGGGCCGGAAGGCGCTCATTACCGGCGGCGATTCCGGCATCGGTGCGGCTGTGGCCATCGCCTTCGCCCGTGAGGGGGCCGACGTCGCCATCTCCTACCTTCCCGAGGAGGAGCCGGACGCCCAGCACATTGCCGAGGTGGTCGAGAAGACCGGCCGCAAACTGGTGAGGCTTCCCGGTGACCTCAAGGATCCCGAGTACTGCCGCCAGCTGGTCGAAGATGCCGTTTCGGCCCTGGGTGGGCTGGACATCCTGGTCAATAACGCTGGCAAGCAGATTGCCGTGGAGAACCTCGAAGATCTCTCCGATGAGCAGCTGGACCACACGTTCAAGACCAACATCTACTCGTTTTTCCGGGTGACGAAGGCTGCGCTGAAGCACCTGCCGGCCGGCTCGAGCATCATCAACACGACCTCGATCCAGGCGTACAACCCGTCCCCGGATCTGCTGGACTATGCCAGCACCAAGGCGGCCATCAACAACTTCACCAAGGGCCTGGGCCAGCAGCTGGCACCCAAGGGTATCCGTGTGAACGCTGTGGCGCCGGGTCCGTTCTGGACTCCGCTGCAGCCGTCCGACGGACAGCAGAAGGAAGCGCTGCCCGAGTTCGGCCAGAGCACCCCGCTGGGCCGCGCGGGCCAGCCCACCGAACTGGCTCCGGCCTACGTCTTCCTGGCGTCGCCGGAATCCAGCTACGTGGTCGGCGAAACCCTGAACGTCAACGGCGGCACCCCGTCCCCGTAACGTCTGCGGTGTTATCCCGTTAGAGCTGAGGCCCCGCAGGTGCGGGGCCTCAGCTGTTTAAGCCGGCTGGGACGCGGGGACCTGCGGGGCTGCGGGGCCCGCGCACGGCATCCCACGACGTGGTGCTGCTGTTGCTGGCGGGATCCCAGGCGTCACAGCAGTACCGGATCGTGGGCGTCGTGACCCAGCTCGATCTAGCCCTTACCCAATGTCGAAGCTGCTTTGGACTTTTCGGCTTTTGTGGACGAATCGGAGGCCAACTTTTCCCCGGCCTTCGAGAGTTCCTTCTTGCTTGGTTTAGCACCCTTACCCATGTTCATCACCTCCTCACGGCGGAGAGTATCAAGCCCGAACTACATGCGCTGGCAGTTACCGCACAAAGGATAGCCGCCTGTGCCTGAAACGCGGTTGCTGAGCGGGATCTGCTGACCGTTGGGGCAGTCGCTATGGACATGATGTACATCTGGGTCATTTACGTTCGTGGAGTGATATGGCGTAGTGCGCATGGATTTCTCCTTATAGCAGCGGAAAACACGTGACACACATCACCATATTGAGAGCCACCGACATTCTTACTTTCCGCCGCCCGGAAAGAACAACGGTTAGCGTGACGATGATGGCGGCCATGACTTTGTGGCCGCGCCCATGTCCTAGCAGCCACGTTCCGCCCGGGAGCGCGGTGACCTGCGGCTTGGGCACCGTGGTGGACACAGCATCCCACGCTTTGGTGCCGGTGGTGCTGGTGGGGTCCCAAGTGCCACAGGTGTATCGAAGGGTGGGACATTCTGCTCGTCGGCCCTGCGGCCGACACAGCATCCCACGCATTGGTGCTGCTGTTGCTGGGGAGGTCCCAGGCGTCACTTCCGTACCGAACGATGGGACATTCTGCGGGCATCCGCACCGCACCAACAAAAACGGCCGCCGCAACTCCCGGGAACCGGAGGTTGCAGCGGCCGCTGGGGCCGACATCCGCGTCTTAGCGGGCGACGGTCTCTTCGGTGCGGAAGTCTGCACGGTCAATACGGCGGTGGAAACGCATTCCGGCCAGGCCGCCCAGGATGGCGCCGAGCAGGGTAGCCACCAGGCTGGCGGCGACGGCGATCCAGGTGCCGGCGTCCATGCCTTCCAGGTTCTCGGGCAGCGGCGCAACCGAGTTGAGCTGGCTGATGCTGCGGATATCGTTGCCGAAGATCAGGCCCAGGACGATGACGACGGCGGCCGCCACCAGTGCCCACAGCCATACGGCCAGGCCCTGCTTGGCGCCGTTGAAGCGGGCCATGCGGCCGGCGACGTATCCGCCGGCAAAGTAGGAGAGCAGCAGGACCAGAAGCATGATGATCGCGCCGATGATCCCGGCGGACTGGTTGGCTGCTGCAGATTCCAGCGCCTGGCCGAGGTTGGTCTCAGCCGAAAGGCCCACGGCAGCACCGATCGCCGCAGCCAGTGCGGAAAGCAGCACCACCATTCCGGTAGCGGTCAGCCAGCCGAAGAACGCCGCACCGAACTTGAAGCCGCCGAAGCGTTCCTTCTCCCGGGCCAGCAGTGCCTCACGGTTGGGCAGGGCGGCCTCGCGGGTGTGCACCGCGTCACGGTCATCAATTCGGCCGTCCCGGTCGTGGTCGCGTACGACGCCGCGGTCATCGTTCCGGTCGTCGTGTCGATCATCCGTCGTGTCGCCGGCGTTCATGGCGTGCCGGTTCTCGGCGTCGCGGTCCGAGTTGCGCGCAGTGTCTGCGTCACGATGGTCGCGCACGGCGGATACCGATGTTGCGCCGCGGTGCTCGCCGGTGCCGTCAGTGTCGGGGGAGCGGGTGGCGGTGACCGGTGCGACCCGGGTACGCGTATCTTCGGCGCCGGAATCGGAGTCCGAACGGGAATCGGAGGCCGGCATCGTGCGGCCAGCGGCGTCGTCGTTCGCGGTGCCCGCTACCGGTTCGGCGGCATGGCTGCCCGCGCGGCGTCCGGTGGCATGCGACGGAGCAGAGGAGGCGGTGTCGGTATCCATGGCCCGGGTGGCGGTGTCCTCCCGGTGACCGTCCACGGGAACGGCCTGGCTGTCGTCGACGGGCGCCGGCCGATCGGACCGGTCTCGGAACGGGCCGCCCTCAGAGGCTCCGCGTCCGGTGTTGGAAGCGTTTGTGTTCCCTGGTTCGGTGCTCATTTACTGCTCTCCTGTTTTCCGTCCGGTGAATCGGGCTGAAGATGCCACCTTATAAGCATCCTTAGTAATTTCTCCACCCGGGGGTTCGAGCCACGCCGGGGATTTCGGGCTCGGCGGGCAGGGCAAACGCTCCGGTTTGGGAAAAACCGGCCGGTTTGGGAAATCCCTGCCACTGCGCAGCGGAGGGATTTCCCAAACCGGCAGCAGAACCCCAAACCGGCAGCACGACGCCCCGGCTGGGTAAATACGAGGGGAGTGGACAGCTGGTGGAACACTGGGGGAATGGACCCCGACCTTCTTGTAACCATTGCCGCAGCCCTGGTGATCGCCGTGGGCCTGATCGGCATTGTGGTGCCCGTGCTGCCGGGCAGCATCCTGATCATCATTGCCCTGCTGGGCTGGGCCCTCGGAGTGCAGAGCGCGCCGGCCTGGTGGTCCTTCGGGATCGGTGCGGTGCTCCTGATCGCCGGAATGCTATCCAGTGCCTTCCTCACCGGACGGCGGCTCAAGGAACGGGAAATCCCCAAACGCTCCGTCGTGGCGGGTGTGGCTGTGGGCATCGTTGGAATGTTCACCATTCCTGCCGTGGGCCTGTTCATCGGGTTCGCCGTCGGCCTGCTGCTCAGCGAGTGGCTGCGCAAGCGGGACCTGCCCACCGCCTGGTCCTCCAGTGTGGCCACCCTGAAGGCCATGGGCATCGGGATCTTGGCCGAACTGGCGCTGGCACTGACCGCAGGCGGACTCTGGGGCGGGGCTGTCTGGCTGCACTTCGCCACCCGGTAACACCGTTCCCCAAGGTGAGCCGCGTGGGTAAGGTCTGGCGTTATGAGCGAGCCGCCGATCAACCGCAGCCTGCGGTCCGTTGATGATCTCCTGAGGATGATGGACGGGCTGTTCGCCCGTGACTCGGTCCGCTGGACCCACGACGCGGGCAGCACCTGGTGGAACAGGTTCTATGCCGACCGGACACGGCCCGTCCCGTTCTTCGCAGACAAACCCGACGAAAACCTGGCACGCTGGGTCAGCGATGAAGTGTTCGTGCCGACGAGGGTACTGGATATCGGGTCAGGTCCTGGCCGCAATGCCCTGTTCCTGGCGGAAAACGGTTATACCGTGGATGCCGTTGATCTCTCATCCGAAGCCGTGGCGTGGGGACGGGAACGTGCCGCAGCGAGGCGGCTGGAAGTCTCATTTACCTGCGGTGACGCCTTTGCCCTGCCGCCGGAAGCGCTTTCAGGAATGTACGGACTGGTCTACGACTCAGGGTGCCTGCACCACCTTCCCCCGCACCGCCGCATCAGCTACCTCCAACTGCTGCAGCGCACCCTCGCGCCCGGCGGCTATCTGGGGCTGGCCTGTTTCGCCCGGGGCCGGATGGGCTCGGAAGCTCCCGACGAACAGCTCTACCTCGACGGGGCATTTGAAGCGGGTATTGCCTTCAGCCCTGACGACTTGCGGTGGGTTTTTGCGGACTTCGAGGAAATCGAAATCCGCCCGATGGCCGCTCAGGAACAGGACTCGCCCTGGTTTGGGGAATCTTTCCTGCTCACCGCACTGTTCCGCCGCCCCACCCCGGACAACTAGCCCCCGGTCACGAACCCCGCGAGGTTCCGCAGCTGGTCGACGCGGCAGCCGGGGTTCACGTACATCATGTGCCCGGCCTCGTAGTAGTGGTGCGTGAACCGGGACCGTGCTTCATCGCTCAGCCGCATATGCGCCCACACGTACTCCGCGGCGAAATGCGGCGTGGCGCCGTCGTAGTAGCCGTAGTCCACGTGCACCCGCAGCGCCGGGTTGTGTACCAGCAGCCGTTCCAGGGTGCCGGTGACATCGACGGGCACACCCTCGAAGGTCTTGTAGCTCCACGGCTGGACCCGGCCGCTGAGGATTTCGTAGGGGAGATCGTTCTCGTAGCCGAGCTCGGCGCGGACATAGTGGTTGATGGCTGCGGAATAGGGGCCGTTAATGGCCACCAGGCTGGGATCGTCCCAGTTGATCCAGTCCTGCTGGTGCGCGGGCGCGGCGGTAAACCGGCCGTCAATGCGGCCCACGGCCAGGTTGTCCTCCCGCAGCAGCTCAGCGGAGAACACCGCGTAGTCCCAGCGCAGGTTGGTACGGCGGATGAAGCCCTCGCTCAGGGTGGTGATGGCGGCGAGGCGGGCGACGACGTCGTCGTACTCCTCCGCGCTCAGCCGGGACCCCTGGGTCAGCGCATACCCGTACTCGCGGGCGGCGTAGGCTTCGGCTTCGCGGACGACGTCGGCCAGCTCGCGGCCCGGAAGCCTGCCGTGGAAGTGCGCGATGGCGGCGTAGGTCGGCAGATGCAGCGCATAAGGGGTGTCCCGCCCGGGGGCGAAATCCAGGGTGGCCAGGTTCAGGACAGTCGAAATCAGGCCCAGGCCGTTGACTGCCAGTCCGTAAGCGTCGAACAGCTTCCCGGCTACGGCCACCGCGCGCAGGGTGCCGTAGGACTCACCCACCAGATACTTCGGGCTCAGCCAGCGGTTATTGCGCGTGGTCCAGAGCCGGATCACCTCGGCCACCAGGTCCCGGTCCTCCTCGAACCCGTGGAACTCCGCGGCGTCGTTGCCGTTCACCACGCGGGAGAAGCCCGTGTTCACCGGATCGATCAGCACCAGGTCTGCGTGTTCCAGCAGGGTCTGCGGGTTGTCCACCAGATCAAACGGGGGAGGGGTCAGGGAGCCGGCGTCGCCCGAGTCCACCATCCGCGGGCCCAGCAGTCCCATGTGGAGCCAGACGGAGGAGGAACCAGGACCGCCGTTGAAGGCAAACACCACCGGACGCCGGTTGGGCCCGGTCTCCGGTGCGTCCGCCGTGTAGGCGACCAGGAAGATTTCCGCCTTGGGCCGAAAGCCATCCGACTTCCCGTCGCTGACTTCTTCCTTGCGGAACACCATCCGTCCAGTGGTGGTGGTGTACCCCAGGCCCGAGGGCAGGGTGTGCCGGCGGACCGCGAAGTCGTCGGTGACGTCCGGTGCGGGGTTCGCATCCGGACCGGCGGGAGAGGCGGCGGCGGCGGGGGCGGAGGCAGGGGTGTCGGGGTGTTCCTGGGAGACCATGGCAAGGACACTACCCGTGCATCGGCCGATTATCCGGGAGGAAAACGGCGCTGTTGGAGGCGGGTCCGGCAACTGCCCTGACTACTCTTCCGTGCATTCCGGAGCGGGTCTACGTTGGAAACACCGTGACCGGCCACGGCACCCCGCGGAGGGAACGCCGATTCCGGCGCCGGTCCATAAGGTGCGGAGGCATTATGTTTTTCCATAAACAGGAACTCCAGTTCAAGTCCACTCCGGAGAAGCCGGATGCGGTGTTCGCCCGGAAGCTTCAAGAGGCCTTGGGCGGCCAGTACGGCGAAATCACGGTAGCCATGCAGTACGGATTCCAGTCCTGGAATGCGCACATTCCGGGTAAATACCGGGACCTGCTGTACGGCATTGCCGCAGAGGAAATGGGCCATGTGGAAATGCTGGCCATCATGATTGCGCAGCTGCTGGAAAAGGCTCCGCTGGGGGTTACCGACGACGCCGTCCAGAACGATCCCACGGTTGCAGCGGTGATGGGCGGCATGGACGTGCAGCACGCCATCGTGGCCGGTGCCGGCGCCCGCCCGGTGGACAGCAACGGCAACCCCTGGACCGGCGGCTACATCACGGCCAGCGGCAATATGCTGGCGGACTTTACGTCCAACGCCAACATCGAAATGCAGGGCCGCGTTGCCGTTGCCCGGCTCTACCACATGACCGATGACCACGGGGTGCGGGACCTGCTGGCGTTCCTGCTGGCCCGGGACACCATGCACCAGAACCAGTGGACCACCGCGGCCCTGGAACTTCAGGCGGAGAACATGGAACAGCTACCGGTACCGAGCAACTTCCCGCTCAACAAGGAACACCGCGAGGTGTCCTACCAGTACCTGAACTTCTCCGACGGCGAGCATGCGAAGGAAGGGTCCTGGGCGAAGGGCCCGACGCCGGACGGCAAGGGCGAATTCAGCTACCACGACGGTCCCACCACCCGGGCCCCGATGCCGCCGCCCACCCGCCCGGACGCACGGTACTACGGCACCACGGACGTACCCAACCCGGTCGAGAAGGCGGCAGGAGCCGTGCAGGACAAGCTGAACAAGGAATAACCCTGAACAAGGAATAAGCCCTGCTAAATGCAAAACCGGGCGGAGCCGCAGAGGCTCCGCCCGGTTTCGTGCTGTCCGGGGTTTCAGCCCTTCGAAGCGGTCCGGGCCGCCTCCCGGGCACCGCCCGAGGTGAGTTCAGGAGCAGGCTTGGCGTAGAACAGCGAGGCCAGAAGGGCAAGGAGAATGACGGCCGCGGGCAGGTACAGGGACTGCCCCATGGCCTCGGAATAGCCGGCCTTGAGGGCGTCCGGGAACGCACCGCCGGCCGGTGCGGTGCCGCCGTCGGCCGCTCCTGTGCCCAGGTGCGCCGTCAGCCGCGACTGCATGATCGCGGCGATGGCGCTGCTGCCGATCACCGCGCCGAACTGCCGGGTGGTGTTGTACACGCCGGAACCGGCACCGGCGACGTCGGCCGCGAGGTTGCGCGTGGCGGTCAGCGACACCGAAGGCCAGATGCATGCGTTCGCCAGTCCCATGAGGGCCATCGGCAGGACAAGGTGCCAGTACGGGACGTCCGGGCTGAGGATGGAGCCGAGCCAGATGAGGGATGTCGCCATGGCAGCGAACCCGAAGACCGCAATGAACCGGGGGTTCCCGCGCTGGACGATTTTGCCCGCAGCAGGGGCGAGGACTCCGGCCAGGATTGCCATCGGGGCAAGCAGGAGCGCCGCCTGGGTGGGGCTGAGCCCGCGCACGTTCTGCGCAAAGAGGATCACTGGCAGCGAGAACGCGGTTACGGCGAAGCCCATGCCGGTGATGGAGATGTTGGCCAGGGAGAAATTGCGGTCCCGGAAGAGTTTCAGCGGCAGCAGCGGCTCGGCGCGGTTCAGCCGCTGCCAGAGGACAAACATACCCAGCAGCACCACCCCGGCAATGATCAGCGACCAGACGGACAACGGCCCGGCAATGGTTCCCCAGTTGTAGCTTTCGCCTTCCTGGATGCCGAAGACCAGGCAGAACATCCCCGCCGCGCTGAGCAGCACGCCCAGATAATCGAAGCGGTGCACGGCGGTGGGGAGTTTCGGCACCAGCCGGTAGGCCAGGATGAAGCCCAGCACGCCCACCGGTACGTTGATGAAGAAGATCCATTCCCAGCCCAGTCCGTCGACCAGCACACCGCCCAGGATCGGACCCACGAGGGTGGCGACGCCGGCGGTTGCGCCCCAGAGGCCCAGTGCGGTGCCGCGCTTGTCCGGCGGGAAAATCCGGGTAATCACGGACATGGTCTGCGGGGTCATCAGCGCGGCTCCGAAGCCCTGGACCACACGGGCCAGGATCAGCGCGTCCACGCTGTTGGCGAAGCCGCACCAGAGGCTGGAGAGCGTGAAGACCACCAGCCCGACCAGGTAGACCCGGCGCGGGCCGAACCGGTCACCGAGCCGGCCGGTAATCAGCAGCGGCACGGCGTAGGCCAGCAGGTAGGCGCTGATCACCCAGATCACCTGGTCGAGTCCTGCACCCAGGTCCGCCATGATGGCGGGGGTGGCGATGTTTACGATCGTGGAGTCCACCAGGATCATGAAGAACCCGATGACCAGGGACCAGAGCGCCGGCCACGGTTTAAGGTCCGGCTGGGAGGTGTTCAAGATGCGTTGCTGCCGTTCGGTCGAAAAAGCGGTGAGGGCGGGAAAAGAGCCGAAGTCCATTGTGGACCTACTTCCCCGTACGGCATACCCCCGGGCGGTTCCCCGGTGGAATTCTGTGCTGTCCCGTGAAACTCGCCGGTCCGGGTAAGGGCCCGACGTCGGCGGCGGGCGTACGATGCCTGCATCCGGGTGCGGGGGCCGGTCCGTTTCCACATCACTGTCCGTCTCAAAACAATGGAGTTTTAGATGAGTGTCAATGCCGCGTCCGCCGTGCCTTCTTCCGGCCGGATGAGCCGGGAGGAACGCAAGGTCCTCGCCGGAACCCTGGTCGGCACCACCATCGAGTGGTACGACTTCTTCATTTACGCCCAAGCTGCGGGCCTGGTGCTGGCCACCCTGTATTTCGGTCCCATCAACGACGGCCCGCTGGGACAGGTGGTCTCCTTTGCGACCATCGGCATCAGTTTCCTGTTCCGTCCCCTGGGCGCCGTCGTCGCCGGGCATCTGGGGGACCGGATCGGCCGGAAGAAAATGCTGGTGTTCACCTTGGTCATGATGGGTATCTCCACCGCCCTGATCGGTCTGGTGCCCACGTACGAGCAGATCGGCGTCGCCGGTCCGATCCTGCTGATTGTGCTGCGCATTATGCAGGGCTTCTCCGCCGGCGGAGAGTGGGGCGGGGCCGCCCTGCTGTCGGTGGAGCACGCCCCGGCGGGCAAGCGCGGCCTCTTCGGTGCCTACCCGCAGATCGGCGTGCCGGTGGGCATGATCCTGGCGACGTTCGTGATGTACGTGCTGAGCACGAGCCTGAGCGAGGAAGACTTCCTGGCCTGGGGCTGGCGGATCCCGTTCCTGGTTTCGGTGGTACTGATCATCGTCGGCTACTTCATCCGCCGCTCGGTGGCCGAGAGCCCTATTTTCAAGGAAATCCAGGAGCGGAAGAAGGAATCCTCCGCCCCGCTGAGCCAGCTGTTTCGGCACAACAGCCGCGAGGTGATCCTCAGCGCGTTGATCTTCATCGCCAACAATGCGGCCGGATACCTGGTCATCGCCTTCTTTGCCTCTTACGCCACCGGTAAGCCGGAGGCGGGCGGGCTGGGAATGGACCGCCCCTCGGTGCTGCTGGCCACCACGCTGGGATCCTTCGGCTGGCTGATCTTCACGCTCTACGGCGGGATCCTGTCCGACCGGATCGGCCGGGTCCGCACCTTCCAGATCGGCTACGCCTGGGTCTTCCTGTGGGCGGTCCCGATGTTCCTGCTTATCGACACCACCAACATTGTCCTGTTCGCGGTGGCGATTTTCGTCCTGACCATCGGCCTGGGCCTGTCCTACGGACCGCAGTCGGCCATGTACGCCGAGATGTTCCCGGCCCGGGTGCGGTACTCGGGCGTCTCCATCGGGTACGCCCTCGGGGCCATCCTGGGCGGGGCGTTCGCGCCGACCATTGCCCAGGCGCTGTTGAACGAAACCGGCTGGTCGCCGTCCATCGGCCTCTACATCATGGTGCTGTGCGTGGTGTCCTTTGTGGCAGTGACCATGGTGAAGGAAACCAAGGGCAACGACCTGCACGTGGAGGGCTCACCAAAGCAGCGGTCCCGGCAGTAGCGCCCTACCGTTCCAGGACGCCGATTTCGTTGCCGGCCTGGTCATAGACCCGCAGGGTGCCGCCGTCGACGTCGGCCGCGGCACCCGCGGCGAGCCAGGTGTCCATTCCGGGCGGGCAGGCCATCAGGGTGGTGGCCATGTCCCGGAGCGTGACGCGGTTGCCGGAGACGCTCCAGTGCCCCATCAAACGGTTGCAGCCGTCCGTGCCGCTGACCCGCCCGTCGGGGCTGAAGTCCAGGGACGGTGCGTCCGGGTTGTCGACGTCGCCCCACACGCCGGTCACATCGGCGGCCGAACTCCCGCCGCTTCCGCCGGGATCCGGGGACGCACCGGCGTTGTTCCCGCAGGCGCTCAGCAGCAGCGCGCCCGCCAGCAGGGGGAGCAGCAGCCGCATCAGAGCCACTTGTTCCGTTTGAAGGTCACGTACAGGATGGCGCCCATCCCGAACATCGCCAGGATGGCCAGCGGATATCCGAATTCCCATCCGAGCTCGGGCATATCTTCAAAGTTCATGCCGTAAATAGTGCCCACCAGGGTGGGCGCAAAGAGGATGGCAGCCCACGAGGAAATCCGCTTCACCTGTTCATTCTGTTCAATGCTGGTTTCCGCCAATCGATTGGAGGCCAGCGTCGAGGACAGGGTGAGCGCATTCTCCAGGATGGCGCGGTACGCGTTGACGCGGTCCACCAGGCGCAGCACGTGGTCCAGCACGTCCCCAAGGTTGTCATGCAGGTCCGCCGGGATGCCGTACTGGTCCGCATTCTGGCGCAGTTCGCCCACCACGTTTTCCAGCGGGCTAATGGCGCGGTGGAACTGGATGACTTCGCGGGAGAGCTCGTAGATGCGGCGGGGAACCTCGGCGTCGCCGCCGAACAGCTGGTCCTCAATCTCGTCAATGTCGTTTTCCAGCCCGGCCGCGACGGGAGCGTATTCATCCACCACCTGGTCCAGCACCGCGTAGAGCACCGCCTGCGGTCCAAGCGCCAGCAGGTCCGGCTCCTGTTCCAGCCGCTTGCGGACACGGGTCAGGTCCGGTGATTCGGCGTGCCGGACGGTCACGACGAAGTTGGGGCCCACAAACAGGTGCAGCTCACCGAACTCGACGCGTTCGACGTCGTCCAGGTAGCGGGCGGGCCGGAGCACCAGGAACAGCTGGTCACCGTACTGCTCGAGCTTCGAGCGCTGGTGGCCGGCCAAAGCGTCTTCGACAATGAGCAGGTTCAGGCCGAACTCCTCGGCGACGGCCAGCAGCTCCACCTCGTCCGGGCGGTACAGGCCGATCCATGCCATGCCGCCGGAGCTGCGGGTCAGTTCGAACGTTTCATCCAGGCTGTCCGGGTTATGGTGGCGCTTGCCGTTCACATACACCGCATTGTCGACCAACGTCATGGACATTCCCCTAGCGTCTAAACCAAAAAACCCGTCATCGGCCGGGCACCGGGCGGCGGCCACTGCCCATTATCCCTGCCCGCCGGTCCCCGTGCCGCTCGGTGCCGCGCGCGGGACGGCGTCCAGCCCCGTGCAGGGCGCGCAGGGCATTGAGGATGGCGGCCAAATCCACCAATTCCTGGGTCAGGGCACCGGCGACCGCCGGAATGTACCCGAAGGCTGCCACCAGCATCAGGGCCACGCTCAGCGCGATGCCGAGCCGGATGCTCTGCAGCGCCACCCGAAGCGTGTGCTGGCCGATGTCGACGGCCACGGCCACGCGGGAGAGGTCGTCGGCGGCAATCACCGCGTCGGCGGACTCGCCCGCCGCGGTGGAACCCCTGGCACCCATGGCAATGCCGACGTCGGCCGCTGCCAGCACCGGTGCGTCATTGACGCCGTCGCCCACCATCAGGACCGGCCGGTCGGGCAGGGCGGCAACCGCCCGGACCTTATCCGCCGGCAGCAAGCCGGCGGAGACGTGCGTAATGCCCAGCTCGTGGGCGACGCTGTGTGCGGTTCCGGCGGCGTCACCGGTGAGCATGGCCGTGGACCGGACTCCCAGCCGCCGCAGGTCCGTCAGCGTGGCCGCGGCATTGGGGCGCACGGTATCGCTAAGCACCAGGGTGCCGGCGAAGCTGCCCTCCACCCCGACATAGACGGCCAGTTCGCCGGGCCGCAGGGGCTGTTCGGCCGGGTCCGCGCCCGTGCCGGCAATGAACCGCTGCTTGCCCACCCGGATCCTGCGGCCGCCGATCAGCGCTTCCACCCCGTTGGTCGCCGTCTCCGAGGCGTAGTGGGCCGGCAGTAAAGTCAGCCCCCGTGCGGTGGCCGCCGACTGGACGGCGGCGGCCAGCACATGGGAGGAATACTGCTCCGCGGACGCAGCGAGGGCCAGCAGTTCGTCCTCCGTGAACGGCGGCTGCGGGTGCACCGCCACCAGTTCCGGCCGGCCGGCGGTCAGCGTGCCGGTCTTGTCGAAGGCGGCCGTGCGGACCCGGGCAAGCTGTTCCAGGGTTGCACCGCCCTTGACGATGATGCCGTGCCGGGCAGCCCGGCTCATGCCGCCCATAAAGGCCACCGGGGCAGCGATCAGCAACGGGCAGGGCGTGGCCAGGACCAGTACCTCCGCGAAGCGGCCGGGATCGCCGCTGGCCAGCCAGGCAGCACCGGCAATCAGCAGGGAAAGCCCGGTGAACGGCAGTGCGTACCGGTCCGCCAGCCGCACCAAGGGTGCCCGCGACGCCGCGGCCTCCTGCACCAGGGACACAATCCGCTGGTACTGGCTGTCCGCCGTCGTTGCCGTGGCACGGATACGGACGGCAGCCGTGCCGTTGACCGACCCGCTGAGCACCGTCTCCCCGGCGCTGCGCAGGGCCGGCAGGGATTCGCCCGTGAGTGAGGACTCGTCGAACTCGGCGGCCGGATCCAGCAGGATGCCGTCCACAGGCACCAGTTCGGCGGGCCGGACCAGCAGGATGTCGCCGGGCCGGACATCGGTGGCGGCAAGATCGACGACGGCGTCCGCTTCCAGCCGGTGGGCTTGCTGGGGTGCGCGCTCCAACAGGGCATCAAGCTCGCTGCGGGCACGGCCGGCGGCATAATCCTCCAGCGCCTCGCCGCCGGAGAGCATCAGCACGATGATCAGCGCGGCGAGGTATTCGCCAACGGCGATGGTGCTGAGGATCGCCATGACGGCCAGGATGTCCAAACCCCAGTTGCCGGCACGGATGTTCCGGACCATCCCCGCGGCGGTCTGCAGCGCCACCGCGCCCGCATACAGGCTTGCCGTCCAGGCCGCGGCGGTACCGGCATCGACGGCGAGCAGGGCAAGGACCGCCAGGCCGACCAGCAGCGTGGCGAACACCAGCGGATAACGGCGCACCGCGTCCGGGATCTTGGGTATTCTGCTGCTCCACATGTCTTCAGTTTTAGGCCGGTTGCGGAGCAGTTTCCAGCAAGATAATGCTTACCTAAATTTTCCCTGCACTCTCAGCGGAGGGCCGCTTCAATCCGCCGGGCGGTTTCCGCCAGCCGCAGTCCCATGGCGTCTTCGTCCTTACCGGAGCCGAAGTACACCACCGACACCGCGGCGGGCAGCTGGCCTGAGACAGTGACGGGAGCGGCAACGGCGGAGACCCCTTCGATGACCTCGTTGTGGCTGACGGCGTAGCCGCGCTCCCGGGCTACGCGGCTTTCGCTGCGGTACTTCTGCCCGGGGGCCAGCCGGTCCCACTGCTCCTCCGTCATGGCGGACTGGATGGCGATCCCGGGAGCACCGGCGGTGAAGGAGTGGCGGGTGCCCGGGCGTTGGATGAGGGCGGTGCGGCTGTGGGTGGGTTCCACGGTCATCAGGGTGACGCAGTTCTGCCGGTCCCAGACGGCAACAAAGGCGGTCATGGAGAGCTCATTGGCCAGCAGGCTGAGCTCGGGCAGCGCCGCCGACTGCAGGTCCCGTGACACGCCCCGGGCCAGCGCTGCGAGGCCGGGTGCGGCCGAGACCCGGCCGGCGTCGTCGCGCATCACCAGGGAGTGGGATTCCAGTGTCCGCAGGATCCGGTAGGCGATGGAGCGGTGTACCCCAAGCCGTTCGGAGAGTTCGGCAATGCTCAGTGCGCCCTCCGCGTCCGCGAGGAGTTCCAGGGCGCGGATGCCGCGGGAGAGGGTCTGGGACTGGGAGCCGGCTCCGGTTGGCTCAGGGGGTGTCATGGGCCAATCCTAAGCGCACGGCCCTGCGTTGCCGTGCCGTGACGTCGGTGCCGGATGCCCCGTTACACGCCGCGGCGGCTACACTCCGCGGCGGCGGCTGAGCAGCCCGGACATCAGCAGCAGCAGCCCGCCCGTGAGCGGCCACAGGATGTACATGCTCAACAGCGCGCCGAAGGAAGCGACCACGAGGCTGGTCAGCATGGTGCTGCAGACCAGGATCATTCCCAGGACAATCCGAGCCTGGCCGCGGTGCGGCGAGGGGATCGGCGGAAGCCATGCGGGACGCTCATCTGTCCAGCTCATGCGAGCCATTTTAGGACTGCGGGGCGAGGAAGGAACCGGCCGTGGCCCGATTTTTCCGCCGTGGCCCGAAACGGCCTCTTCCCGGACCTCGGACCGGCGTGAAACGATGGCAAAACCCTGCCGCCAACCCTGAGGGAGCCTCCCGCGATGGACGAAAGCGATCTCCTTATTGATGCCTTCGGACGGCTCCCCGGTGCAGTCCGGCGGGCCGTGAACAACCTCGACGCCGGTGCGCTGAACCACCGCCCCTATCCGGACGGAAACTCCATTGCCTGGCTGATTTGGCACCTGAGCCGGGTGGAGGACCACCAGATTGCCGAGGTGTCGGGGCAGGAGCAGGCCTGGACTGCCGACGGCTGGGCCAAACGGGTGGGGCTCCCGCTGGCGGTGGAAGACACCGGCTACGGGCATACCTCCGAGCAGGTGGCGCTGGTCCAGGTGCACTCCGCGGAGCTGCTGCTGGGCTATTACGACGACGTGCATTCCCGCACCGAGGCGTTCGTCTCGGGACTGTCGGGTGAGGACCTGGGCCAGATTGTCGACCGGGCCTGGGATCCGCCGGTTACGCTGGGCGTCCGGCTGGTGAGCACTTTCGCGGACTGCCTTGAGCACGTGGGGCAGGCGGCCTATGTCCGGGGAATGGTGCTGGCGCACTAACCACGTGAGGTCAGCAGTTTTTCGCACGCGTTGATGCAGCGGCGGCAGGCCTCCGCGCAGATCCGGCAATGCGGGTGCATGGCGGCGTGCTGCTGGCATTCCTCGGCACACGCGGCGCAGGCTGCAATGCAGGCATGCAGCAGGCTGGCGCTCGCCGGCCCCGTGGCACCCGTTCGGGACAGCACTGCGGACGTGGTTGCGCAGATCTCGGCACAGTCCAGGTCGGTGCGGATGCAGCTGACCAGCTCGCCCACCATTTCCTCGCTCAGGCAGGCGTCTGCGCAGGCGTTGCAGACCTGGGCACATTCACCGCAGGCCAGCAGGCACTCGACCAGGAGGCGGGGATCCGAAGTGCGGGGGCCGGCGGCGGGATGGTTTTCGAGCATTTCGGTGATCAGGGCCATGGCATTCTCCTTGGTTCCGGTGTGCTTTGCGCGGGACCGCTCTCCGCGGGCGAACCGTGCCGGTTCCTCGACGGTAGCGAGGGTCCCAAGGCATTCCTAGGGTGCCGGGGGTTTGGTGCGGGCCGGAGCACGTGTTTAGAATCGGTGTAGCCTAGCGGGGTCGGTTGTTCGGCCGTTTCGATCCGCAGTTCGGACCGGGTACGACGCCGCACGGTGCAGTTTGGGGCTTTAGCTCAGTTGGTAGAGCGTTTCGTTCGCAATGAAAAGGTCAGGGGTTCGATTCCCCTAAGCTCCACAGGAAAACCCCCGGGAAACCGGGGGTTTTTGCTTTGTCCGGAGCGGTCCCTCCGTGACGGGGCGTCCCGGAGGGGCCGATAGAGTTGGTTCATGAACAACTTCAAGCAGAGTGCAGCGCTCATCTCCTGGGGCGGCGCGATTCTGTTCCTCGGTGCCCTCTTTATCCTCTTTTCGGCCATGGATGTCCTGATGTCATCAGGTGCTTATTCCGATACGCACAACAGCGTGATGTTCCTGTATCTGGGTGTGGTCGTCGCCATCGCAGGTGTTTCGATGCTCCTCGTAGGCATTCACCGCGTAGTTTCCTCCTTGGGCGTGCCAGGAAATCCCGCCGTGCAGGATCAGCCCGTGCCTAACGAGCCGGCAAACCTCGCCTAGCCGCCTTTCCCCCGTGACCGAGCGTTCCGCGGCTGAGGCCTTTGAAACAGGCGTGCGGTTTCAAGGGCCCGCGGAGGCCGGTGCCGGGCCATCAGCGGGCCAGGGGTGTTAGACACAACACGCTTCATGCGGGCAGGCGACCTGTACTGTGCCTAGGCTGGAAGCATGAAAGTCACTGGCATTATTCGTCCTGTCGAAACCCGGGAATTGGAAGCCGAGGGGGAGGGATTCCTCGAAGCCCGCGAAGCACTCCAGGCCCAGGTCCCGGAGGGTTGGCAATTGATTATGGTGACCACTCATCCGTAAGTGCTGAATTAGCGGTACCGGAAGTCCCTAATATAATTCTTTAGCGATACCGGGAGTCCCTTTTATTCTGAAATACTCCCGAAAATCCGCGGATTACAGGGGATTAGCGACACCTCCACGGTCCGTCAATAGCAGGATGAAAAAACGGTGCCGGAAATGTCTGATTTACCGATGACATAATCCGGAGTGCATGTCATGATTTGCCAATGCCGACCCGCGAAGAAATAGAAGCAGCGCGTACTCCTGCAGGTGGTTTCACCAAACAGCAGCTTGAGTTGTGGGGTGTCTCCTGGCCGCCCCCGCGCGGCTGGCGTCTCCGGCTCGAAGAAGAAGCCGAAAAGTCGGCCTTGGCCGGAAGCCAGGACCGGATCGGCGCGCTCTAGAACCCCGCACGTTACACTTCCCGCATGACCATCACCTTCCGCAGGATGACCCCTGACGACGCCAGTGCGGTCACTGCCTTCCTGACCGCCAACCGGTTCCCCTTTCACGTGAATCCGGCGCCATGCGAGTCCTCCGCAAACAAGCGGGTGGCGGAGGGACACTTCTGGAGCAAGGAATCCCAGGGGTACTGGGTGCAGCACGGCGGCAAGGACATCGGGCTGGCAGTCCTGGAGGATCTTGAGGACGACAACCCTGTTTTCGACCTTCGCCTGGCGGAAAGCCATCGCGGCCGCGGACTGGGCGTGGACGTGGTCCGGGCCCTGTGCCGGCTGGCCTTCACCGAATTGCCGCAAATTGTCCGGTTTGAAGGCCAGACACGGGAAGACAACATTGCCATGCGTAAAACGTTCCTGCGCGCCGGTTTCGTCAAGGAAGCCCATTACCGGCAGGCGTGGCCGACGGCGGACGGCACCCGGTTGGCGTCCGTGGCCTATGCGATACTTCGCTCGGATTGGGAAAACAACACAGTGACTCCGCTGGACTTCGACGACCTGCTCCTGGACGCATAGAACCGCACAAACTAGGGGAGCCAATTGGGAACTTTGGATGCCGCAATCTCCGTGCGCGGACTGACCAAACGCTTCGGCCGAGTGGCGGCGGTGGACAACTTGTCCTTTGACGTGGAGCCAGGAAGTGTATTCGCCTTCCTCGGCGCCAACGGTGCGGGGAAGTCCACCACCATTTCCTGCCTGACCACTGTCCTGCCGTTCGATGCCGGCACTGTCGAGGTGGCGGGGCACGACGTCCGCGGCAGCGGTGGCGGCGTCCGCGAAGCCATCGGGGTGGTGTTCCAGGATTCGATGCTGGACCCAATCCTCACCGGCCGGGAAAACCTTCAAACCCGCGCGCGGTTCTATTCACCCGACAAAGCCGCCAATGATGCCCGCATCGGGGAGCTAAGCCGGATGGTCGGCCTGGGAGACTTCCTCGACCGGCGCTATGCCACCTATTCCGGCGGAGAACGACGCCGGGTGGACATCGCCCGGGCGCTGCTGCACTCGCCGTCGATCATCTTCCTGGATGAACCCACTGCCGGCCTGGACCCGGCCAGCCGTGCCCTCGTCTGGTCCACCATCCACGACCTGCGGGAAAACCACGGCCTCACCGTTTTCCTGACCACCCATTACATGGAGGAAACCGAGGAAGCGGACCGGGTCTGCGTGATTGAGAAGGGGCAGATCATTGCCGACGGCACGCCCACCACTCTGCGCGCCGAATACAGCAGCAGCATCCTTTCCATCACGTCTGCCGACCCGCAGGCATTGGCATCCTTGGCCCGCGACGCCGGGGTCGACGTCGCCGGGGTGGACGGCAACGTGCTGCGGCTGCGGGTGGACCGCTCCGATACGGCCCGCCGCCTCCTCGCCGCGCACGGCGACAGTGTCCTGGACTTCGAATTCCGCCACGGGACCATGGACGACGTCTTCCTGGCCTTGACCGGCCGGCAGGGGGAAGCAGCATGAACGTAGTCCTGGACATCACCGGCCGGAACCTACGCCTGTACTTCCGTGACCGGCTCAACCTGTTCTTTTCCCTCCTCGGCGCACTGGTCCTGTTCCTGCTCTACACCCTGTTCCTGGGCAACCAGCAGACCGAAGGCCTGGCGGAAATGTTTCCGCAGGCCGCCGAGGAGGACATCAAGGGCTTTGTGGACGCGTGGATGTTCGCCGGGATCGTGGGAATCACTGCAATCACCACGGGGCTCGCCGCAGTGAACGTGATCGTGGATGACACCGCCACCGGGCGCTTCCGGGACTTCCTGGTGTCCCCGATCAGCCGCGGGCAGTTGGTCCTGGGGTATCTGCTCTCCACCGTCGCGATCGCGCTGATCATGACCACCGTGGTGCTGGCCGTGAGCCTGGGATACCTGGCCGCGGTGGACGGCGTGGTGCTCACATTGGGCCAGCTGGCCCGCACTTACGGTTACCTGGTGCTTAGCTGTATCGCCTTCGGATCGCTGAGCGCCTTCATCGTCACCTTCGTCCGTACCCCGGGTTCCTTCGCGGCCCTGTCCACACTGGTAGGCACCATCCTCGGCTTCGCCGCAGGGTCCTACATTCCGGTGGGGGCTTTTCCCGAGGGAGTAAAGAACTTCGTCAGCGCGCTGCCCTTTATGCAGGCCTCCATGGTGGTGCGCCAGGAGATGACCGCCGGACCCATGGGCGCCGTGACGGACCAGCCCGAAGCCGTGGCCGAAGTGCAGGATGTTTTCGGCATCACTGCCTCGGTGGGGGACTGGTTAGTACCCACCGGCTACGTCGTGTCTGTACTCGTGGCCATGGTGGTGGTCTTCGTCCTGCTGGCGGCGCTGAGGATCCGTTCCCGTATCCGCTGAGCGTCAGGGGCGGGCGTCGCCGGCGAGGACGGCCATCGAGATCGCGTCCACCCATTCCCCGTCCCAGCGCAGGGCTTCTCGGCGCCGGCCCTCCACCACAAACCCGCACTTTTCATACACACGCTGCGCCCGCGGGTTGAACTCGAAGACCTCCAGTTCAATCCGGTGCAGCCCGAGGTCATCGAAGGCATGGCCCAGCACCGCGCGGGTGGCTTCCGTGCCGTAGCCCTGTCCGAAGACCTTCGGGGAGGACAAAGCGATGCGGAACCCCATCGACTCGTTGTCCGGGTCCAGGTCATTCAGCACTACCTCGCCCACATAAACACCGTCCTCGGCCCGGATTATTGCCCACTCCGCCCGGTCTGCTTCACCGGCGCGGGTCTGCAGCCAGCTCCGGATCTGCTCCGGAGCAAAAACTGCGTGGGTGCCGGTCAGCCTGCGGCCCTCCGGATCCTGCAGTGCCGCCCACGCGCCGTCGAAGTGCTCCGGTCCCAGCGGCTCGAGCCGCAGGCGGTCCGTGGTGAGCGTGGACTGCTGCGCGAAGAGGTTCCCGGCAATCATGCGGCGGTCCCGGCGTCGGCAGCGGCCTTGATGCGGGTGCCCAGATTCTGCAGGCCGGAGCGGATCATGGCGCCGTACCCTTCGCTGCCGAGCTCCTCTGCAAGGGCCAGACCCTGTTCCAGATGGCCACGCGCCCGCCCGGGCTCGCCGCGGCGCAGGTAGCCGTCCCCGAGGTTCAAATGCAGCGAAGGAGCGAAACCACCCGCCGAGGGGATGCCCAGCGGTGCAAGATCTTCGTCGCTGACCCCGGCATGTTCCGCCAGCGCGGTCTCATCCCACGAAATCTCCGCGTCGAGGTCCGTTTCCGTGTCCGCGAGGTAGTGCGCCAGGACGCATCGATAGGCGTGCTCGTCCGGAACCGTATCCTCCCAGCACACCAGCAGTGCCCGCTGTCCTGCGGCATTGTCTCCGCCCAGGGCCACCGTGACGGCGGCCGTGATCTCTGTCCAGGTTGTCATTCGAGCGATCCTAGCGGACCGGTGTCAGTTACCTCCCGCCGGGAGTTCATAAACGATCTCCAGCCCGTCCTCGTCATCCCATTGCTCACCCGTTGCCACGAACCCGTACTGTTCCACCAGTCGCCGGGAAGGGCCGTTGTCCGGGCTGATGGTCGCACGGACGGTGCGGATCGAGGGTTCCTTCGCAGCCGCGGCAAGCAGCGCCTCCAGGGCGGCGCGGGCGTAGCCCTGCCGCCGGTAGGCCGGGTCCACCGAATACCCGACTTCCACCATGCCGTTGCCGTCCGGAGGGCCGTGGAACCCGGCCAGGCCCACCGCCCGGCCCAGTCCGGGGTCAAAGATGGCCCGGGTGATCCATGCCGCGTCTCCGGGATTCTCTTCCAGCTGCGCGCTCCGGATACGCCACAGCGGCTGCCGGTCCTGGGAAAAGTGCTCGGTAAGCTCCAGAGGCGCCTGCCGGTTGGCGCCGGGCAGGTCACCGGCGGCAAGCGCATCAATCACGCCGCGGGGAAGCTGGATCAGTTCAATGGGTTTGAGTGCCGCTGCCACTACTGGCTCCTTTGCCGATTCCGGCACCGCTTAATGCGCCCGGGCTACCGACCCTAGCCTCCTCCCCGACAGACTTGAAGGACCGCTGCAGCGAAGGGAAGAGCCGATGGGTACAGATTCCGTCCTGATCATCGGGTCCGGTCCCGCCGGTTACACCGCAGGGGTCTACGCCGCCCGGGCCGGGTTGAAACCCCGTATCCTCGCGGGCTCCGTCACCGCCGGCGGCGCCCTGATGAACACCACGGAGGTGGAGAACTTTCCGGGTTTCCCCGACGGCATCCTGGGGCCGGACCTGATGGAGAACCTGCGCAGGCAGGCGGAGAAATTCGGCGCCCTGGTGGAGTACGACGACGCCGTGTCGGTGGAGCTGGGTGCCCACACCAAGCGGGTGGCCACAGGCAACGGGAAAACCTACAAGGCCCGCAGCGTCATCCTCGCCACCGGCTCCGTCTACAAGGAGCTGGGGCTGCCGGAGGAAAAACAGCTCAACGGCCGGGGCATTTCCTGGTGCGCCACCTGCGACGGCTTTTTCTTCCGCAACCAGGACATCGTGGTGGTCGGGGGCGGGGATTCAGCCATGGAGGAAGCGCTGTTCCTGACCCGCTTCGCGGCGTCGGTGACCGTCGTCGTACGCCGGGACACGCTGCGTGCCTCCCGCATCATGGCCCAGCGGGCCCGGGACCACGCGAAGATCCACTTTGAGTTCAACAGCGAAGTCACCGCGATCCATGGCACGGACAAGGTGACCGGCATGACCCTTACGGACACCGTCACCGGCGCCACGCGGAATCTGCCGACGCAGGGGGTTTTCGTCGCCATTGGCCATGCCCCGCGTACCGATCTCCTGGCGGGACAGGTGGATCTGGATCCGGAGGGGTACATCAGGGTCGCGGCTCCGAGCACCCAGACCAACCTGGACGGGGTGTTCGCGTGCGGCGACGCCGTGGACCACCGCTACCGGCAAGCGATCACCGCTGCGGGCACCGGCTGCTCCGCTGCGCTGGACGCCGAGCGGTATCTCGCGGCCCAGGCGGATGCCGACAGCATCGCTACCGCACTGGTGGAGGGTTCGCTGAAAGGCTAGCCTCAGGCGCCGGTGAAGGTCAGCACCAGCAGGGTGATGTTCAGCCCGACCAGCAGCACCGAGACCAGTACGCCCAGGCCTGTGGTCCACCACTGGTTGCGGTGGCTCCCCATCAGGTCCCGCTGCGCGGTCAGCCAGACCAGTGGAATCAGGGCGAACGGAATGCCGAAGGAGAGGATGACCTGGCTGAGGATCAGAGCCCAGGTGGGATCGATGCCGACGGCGAGGATCGCCAGCGCGGGGAGCAGGGTAATCAGGCGACGCAGCAGCATGGGGATGCGCACCTTAAGCAGGCCCTGCATGATTTCGGCACCCGCATACGCGCCCACCGACGTCGAGGCAAGGCCGGACGCGAGCAGTCCGACAGCGAACATGGTGGCCACCACCGAGCCCAGTGAGGCGGCAATGGCGGCGTGGGCGCCTTCGAGGGTATCCGTCCCTTCCACACCCTGCAGCGAACCGGCGGCGAGCAGCAGGATGGCCAGGTTCACCGAGCCCGCCACGGCCAGGGCAATGGTTACGTCCCATTTGGTGGCCTTGATCAGCCGGGTGGTGGTGAGGGAAGCGGTGCGTCCGGGGAAGCGGTCCCGGGTCAGGGCGGAGTGCGCATAAATGGCGTGCGGCATCACGGTGGCGCCCAGGATCGATGCTGCGAGGAGCACCGATTCGCTGCCTTCGAAACGAGGCACCAGGCCTTCGACCACGGAGCCGCCGTCGGGCGGGTTGAGGAAGACGCCGGCCGTGAAACCGACGGCGATCACCAGCATCAGCGTGACGATGACGTACTCGAAGCTTCGGTGCCGGCCGCTGTTCTGCAGCTGCAGCACCACCATGGAGATAGCGCCGGTAATGATGCCGCCCAGGAACAGCGGAAGATCAAAGAGCAGCCAGAGTGCGACGGCGCCGCCGATCACCTCTGCGACATCAGTGGCCATCGCGACCAGTTCGGCCTGCAGCCAGTACAGCCGCCGGGCAGGTTTCAGTCCGATGCGTTCCCCGAGCAGTTCGGGCAGGCTGCGACCGGTGACCAGCCCCAGCTTGGCCGACAGGTACTGGATCAGCCACGCCATCACGTTGCCCGTCACCACCACCCAGACCAGCAGGTAGCCGAACTTCGCCCCTGCAGTCATGTTGCTGGCAACGTTGCCGGGATCCAGGTAGGCGACGCCGGCCACCAGCGCGGGGCCAAGCAGCCACAGGATGTGGCGGGGACGCGTTGCGGGGCGCGGGGTGTCGGGGAGCTGGACGGTACGGGCCATGACAGCAACCTAACACCTTAAGTTCGGCATGCCTAACAATTCTTCGGGGGTCGCCTGATCGACCGCGAAATCCCGTGTTCCACCGCCGGCTGCCGGTGGAAGGCACAAAGAAAAGGCGCGCATCCCCAAGGGATGCGCGCCTTGTGCGGGCTGGTTGAGTTACTGGGCGGCCGGCGCGTATGCAGGCTGGTTCGGGTTCTCGGCCAGGCCGAAGGGGCCCTTGCTGGCCTGCGGGCCGAAGTACCGGGCGGAGCTGTAGGAAAGGTAGAAGTACATGATGCCGCCGAAGAGGAATAGCAGTACGGCTATCACGGCGGTCTGGCCGAAGACTTTTGCGAGGTTGATGGCCAGAAGTACAACCGGAACGATGTTCAGGACCGGGACCAGCATGGCCAGGAACCACCAGCCGGACATGCCGCCGATGCGGAAAAGCACCACCTGGGCGTAGACGGGGACAAAAGCCTCCCAGGGCTTGCGGCCGGCCTTCTTGAACATGCCCATCATGGCCAACCCGCCGACAACGATGCCGATGATGCCGAACACGAGCATGGAGCCAACGAGGGCGCCGGCCCCAATGGTTGTTTCCTGCGTAGTTGTGCTGAATTCGGAGGCAGAAAGAACAGACGGAAGAATCGAGACTGGATTGATCATGCCGAGAACGATATTTGGTCGAGTGCTTATGTCAAGGCCCCCAGCCGTGTTTATTGAACCGTTATTCGTTCTTGTTCTTAAGTTCTCCCGCGGGCCGCTCCCATGGCAGGGAGCCGGTGACTTCCAGCTGCAGCGAATAGCTTAAAAACGTGCGGATAAGCACGATTATGGCAAGTATTCCAACCGATTCGAAGGTAGGGGTCACAGCCACCGTGCGGATAATGTCCGCAGCCACCAATAACTCCAGTCCGAGCAGAATACTTCGCCCCAGCCGCTGCCGGTATTCCTCATAGACCGGGCCTCGCCGGCGCATCGCAGCAGCGGCAGCGGCGATGGTCGCGGCCACGGCACCCAGGACGATGGCGGCTACTCCCGCCAGGTCCATCAATTCCCCCACGGATTCGATCAAATGCTGAAAGTCCATGCGTCAACGTCCTGCCACAAACACCGCCGGAACAAAGTTCCGTGTGCCGCGGTTCTGCCGCACCCTTCCATCAGTCCCCTCCGGCTGTGAGGGGTCAAGGGTGCACCGGCAGCGCAGCGCTGCTTCCATGCGAATCCGGGGCCGGGTCAGGCGGCGGCGGGGGAGGCCTGGTAGTAGAACCGGAAGTCGTCGTAAGGGTCACGCCAAGCGGAATCGTCCCGGGCAATCCGGTGAACAGTGGAAGCCGGAGTCCACCGGTTATGGGCCTGGCCGTCGTCGTCAATCCAGTGCAGGAGGACCTCCGTGCGCGTCCAGGCCACGGCCTTTCCGTCAACGCTGCTGTTTCCGGTCCGGCAGCGGACGTAGGGTTCCCGGCGGTAGTGGGCGTGGGTGACAGGTCCGGCAGGGGCGGAGGGCATCCGGGTGCCAAGTGAGGAACTCATGACCTCCACAATGGCAACCGCCTCTGACATTCCTGCCGATGGGCCTGCCTCGCCGGTGCAGGCTAGGAAGCGCGGTCCCGCCATTTGGCAGCGGCACGGCTGGTGAGGGCAGCGCCACGTACGGCGGCACGGCTGGTCAGGGCGGCACCGTGGACAGCGGCGCGGCGGGGCATCATCCGGATCACGGGCGCCAGGCCGTTGCCGTGTGCCTCCCCGGTCTGCGGTGCAGCAGAGGGTGCTGCGTGTCCCTTCGGCCGGTTGAGTACGAGGTATGCAATACAGATCGGGAGGAAAAGCAGCGAAATAAGGGTGAGCGCACCGAGGGCAAACACAGCAAGAGCAGCATGGATGGGCGAACCGAAAAGGGCGGCAACAAAGTCCGCGGCACCAAAAAGCATCCATAGCCAGAAAACCGCAATCAGTACGAGCCCGCTGCGGGCGCGGCGGAAAAGCATGGTGGACCGCCTCGGTGCAGAAGGCATGGCCTGAGACTGACTGCCCATTCGGTTATTCTCCCCAACTGAGGGTCCATTTTTACGGAACCCGTAAGGCAGATAATAGCCGCTATTCATTGAATTGGAAGGGAGGATGCTGCGGCTCGTTCTGTGTTGGCGGCTCTAACAGTCAGTTTTCCGGCCGGGGATTCGTCCTGAGGCTCCGATGCCGCGGGCTGTTGGGATTCAGCAGGGAATGCCTATACCCGTAGAACGCGTAAACCAGCACCCCGATGGCCAGCCAAATACCGAAACGCAGCCAGGTTTCCCAATGCAGCTGCAGCATCAGGAACCCCGAGGCGAGGACGCCGAACGCCGGTATCCACGGCATCAGCGGGAGCCGGAATTCCCGCGGGGTATCCGGCTGACGGTAGCGGAGCACAATTACTGCCACGCAAACCACCACGAACGCGGCGAGGATGCCGATGTTTGTCAGATCCGCCACGGCACGAATGGGGAAGAATCCGGCCAGTAAAGCGGAGGCGCCGCCAGCGATCCAGGTCACCCGCTGCGGAGTGCCCCGCTTGTCCGTTCCGGAGAACCATCCCGGCAGCAGACCGTCCCGGCTCATGGCGAACCACACCCGGGTCACGCCGAGCAGGAACGTAAGCATCACGGTAAGGATGGACAGCACAGCGAAAGCTGAAATGACGGTGGCTATGACGGGCAGTCCGACGGATTGGAACGCGGAGGCGAAACCGGCGGTCGGGCTGATGTCCGCATAATTCTGCATTCCGGTCAGTACCAGCGTGGCGAGGATGTACAGGACCATCGCGATGGCCAGGGAGAGAAGGATGGCTTTGGGCATGTGTTTCTTGCCGTCCGTGGCTTCCTCGGCGGCGGTGCTCATGGCGTCGTAGCCGAAGACGGCAAAGAAGACGGTGGCTGCCCCGGTGAACACCGCCCCGAAACCGCTGGGCAGGAACGGGGTGTAGTTGTCTGTGTTGATGTAGAAGAACCCCAGTCCCACGATGAACACGATCAGCAGGACTTTCAGGCCCACGGCCACCAGTTCAAAGCGTCCGAAGGTCTTGGTGCCGCGGCTGAGGATCCAGGTAATGAACAGGCAGACGACGGCGGCGGGCAGGTTGATCAGCCCGCCCTCCACCGTGTCCCCGGTTCCTTGCATCCAGATGGGCATCTCGATGCCGAAACCGGCGAGGAACTCGGTGAAGTAACCGGAGATGCCGATGGCCACCACTGCCACGATTGCGGTGTATTCCAGCAGCAGGTCCCAGCCGATGAACCACCCGATCAGTTCGCCCAGCGCCACGTACCCGTAGGTGTAGGCGGAGCCGGCGCGCGGTACCAGTCCGGCGAACTCGGCGTAGGACAGGGCCGCCGCGGCGCTGGCCAGGCCGGCGACCAGGAAGGAGAGCAGGACGGCAGGCCCCACGGGGGCGGCGTCGGGACCGCCGTTGGCCACCAGGCCGGCGAGGGTGAAGATCCCGACGCCGATGATGCCGCCCACGCCGATGGCCGTCAGTTGCCAGAGGCCAAGGCTCTTGAACAGCTTGTTGCCGGTTTTCTCCTCGTCGATTTCCTCAATGGGCTTGCGGCGAAGGACGGAACGGCCGCTGCCGGCGACTGTGGACATGTCTGCTCCCCTCCGTGCCCGGCGGGACCGCCGGAATCAAGGCCTGCGGCTTCAGCTACGGCAGAAGTATGGACCTTCATCCGGCGGCGGGGTACCCCCGCCGCCTTCCAGCGGTACGCCGGACGCCTCAGAGGAGGAACAGGCTCAGGACCCAGACCGCTGCGAAACCTGCAATGCCCTGCACGGCAGTGGCCGGTGTCAGCGTGCGGTACGCGGTGGCAGTCGGGATGCGGCTGAACTGGGAGACCACCCAGAAGTACGAGTCGTTGGCGTGTGACACCACCATGGCGCCGGCGCCGATAGCGAGGACCGCGAGGACTGGTCCAGCTCCGCCGGCCAGTCCCAGCGGTTCCAGCAGCGGCAGAAGCATGGCCGACGTCGTCACCATGGCAACGGTGGAGGAACCCTGGGCCGTCTTCAAAGCAGCTGAAATCACGAACGGCACCGCAATGCCCAGACCCAGCGTTGCCAGGTTGTCGGAGAGGAAAGCAGTGATGGAGCTCTTGCCCAGTACCCCGCCGAATGCAGCCCCGGCACTGGTGATCAGCAGGATGGGTGCCGCCAGCACAATCGAGTCCGAGATCTGGGTGTTGAAGGTGCTGAGCTTGCCCTTGCCGCGCAGCAGGAACACCGCCGCCATCAGGCCAAGCGCAAGTGCGACCACGGGAGTTCCTACGAAGGCGGCGGTTGCGGCCAGGCCACCCTCGCCCATCGGGGCGCCGGGCAGCTTGGCTATCGAGGACAGGCAGATCAGCGTAATCGGCAGCAGGATCGGCAGGAAGGCCATAAAGCCGCTCGGCAACGTTCCATACTGCGTCCTCAGGTCCTCGTAGCTGACCTCCACCTCTTCGGCCGGAACGGGCAGCAGCTCAATGTCCTTTTTCAGGAACCGGTTGGCGTAGAGCAGGGCGGCACCCGCCGAAACCGCGGCCACCACCAGGCCGAGGCCGATCAGCAGGCCCAGGCTGTCCACCACATTCAGGTTGGCGGCGGCGGCCAGCGGTCCGGGCGTGGGCGGGACCATCGTGTGCGTGGCATACAGGCCGGTCATCAACGCTATGGACATGGCGACCAGGGATACCTTGGCCCGTTCGGCCATGGCCTTCTTCAGTGAATTGAGAATGATGTAGCCGGAGTCGCAGAAGACGGGAATAGAGACGATGTAGCCAATGATGCTCATGGTCAGGGTCGGAAACCGCGTCCCCAGGACCTTGATCAACACATCAGCCATGGCGATGGCGCCGCCGGACCGCTCCAGGATCACGCCGATCATCGTGCCGAAAAGGATCACCAGGCCGATGTTGCCCATGGTGTTGCCGAACGCCGTCGTAATTGTCGGGATGATTTCATCAACCGGCAGGCGAAACGCAAACGCGCCGATAAAGGCAGCGGCAAGGAGGGCGAGGAAAGGCGAGATTTTGAGCTTTGCAGTGACGGCGACGATGCCGACGACCAGCAACAGCAATATCAACAGATCAATCATGGTTTCCTAAAAGTGAAAAACTTCGATGTTTATCAACAGGGCAAATCATGGAATCACGGGTTTTCCCAAAGTCCAAAACGCGCTGCAGCCCGCTGCGTAACGCAAAGGCGGCTGGGACGGGGCGGCGTCGACCGTGGTTGTCCTGCACCGCTGCGGACCCTTGCGGGGCTTGGGAGTCCCGCACAGAATTGAGGCAATCGCTCCACGCCGCGCACCCGCGTCGGCGGACCGCCGGGGGAACAGGTTGTCAATGGAACTTCTGCCAACGCACAGCATGCGGATCAATGACTGGTTGGGTGACTATGCAATGAACCTGGGCCGCTACCAGAGTGCGGAGGAGGGCATCCACGGTGCGGTCCTTGCCCGGTTGGCCGACGACGGGTTGAATTACCACCACATCCAGCATCGGGTGAAGGCCATCGAATCGCTGGGGAAGAAGCTTGAACGGCGGACCGAGGACGGAGCACCGCGGTATATTAACGGGCTTAATGACATTGATGACCTGATTGGCGTGCGGATCATCCTCTTCCTGGAATCGGATATCCCTGCTGCCATGGAGGCGTTGTCCGGCACCTTTGAAGAACTGGACCATGTGGACAAGTCCGCCGAGCAGAAAATACGCGGCGATTTCGGCTACTCCGGGCAGCACCTCATCCTCCGGGTCCCCGCAGGCAATCCGCCGTCGGGCTGTGAATCGTTCGGCGGGCAGCGGTTCGAGGTGCAGTTCCGCACCATCCTCCAGCACGCCTGGGCCGAGTTCGAGCACGAAATCCGCTACAAAGGCAGCGGTCCGGTGCCGCCGGAGGTGAACCGGGCGTTCACCCTCGCGTCCGGACTGATCGAACTGGCGGACCGCGAATTTGATGCCATCAACCACGTGGTTGCCCTGCAGCGGGTGCGCGGGGAAGCCCGCAGCGCCGGAGCTTCGAGCGGGGATGAACTGACCGCTGCCGCGCTGCGCGAGGTGCTCGAGCAGGAACTGCCGGAACATCCGCGCAGCCGTGCCGACCACTATGACTGGCTGGTGCAGGCGCTGGAAGCCAACACTGTCTATTCACTGGCCGAGGCCACCGCACTGCTGCGCTCGGCCGACTGGCCGTCCCTGGCGTCCCGGCTGCGGTACCGGTTTCCGCCGGGCCACGTCCGGGCCGCCGATGACTTCCTGCTGGAGCAGTGGGGCCGGGGGTACATCCAGCGCACGGCGCACCTGAGCGATGACGGCACCCGGCGCGGCAAACTGGAATACCGGCTGCGGCGGCTGCTGGCCTGAGCCGCCGTCGCCGTCGCCGTCGCCGTCGCCGTAGCCGCCGCCGTTACCGCTTCGTACGCAGGGCTGCCGCGGCGTCGCTGGCCGTAGTGCGGATCCGGTACAGGCTGGTAGTTGCCGTCATATACAGCGTCCGGCCGTCCTGCCCGCCGAAGCAGACGTTGCTGACGGTTTCGAGCACCGGGATGTGTTCGAGCAGCTCGCCGGCCGGCGAAAACACCCGCACGCCGTCGCCGCCGGAGGACCAGATGTTCCCGTCCGTATCCACCCGGAACCCGTCGGGCACACCGGGGGCGACGCGCACGAACACCCGGCCGTTCTTCGCTTGCCGGCCCTCGACCACGTCGTAGGCACGGATCGGGTTGCCTTCGGACTGAGCCGGGCCGTACGGGGAGACGGCCTCTTCAGCGGTGTCGGAAACGTAGAGGACGGATTCGTCCGGGGAGAACGCCAGCCCGTTGGGGGCCATGATGTCGGTGATCACCGCGGTGAGTTCCCCGCTGGCCGGATCAAAGCGGAACACGTACCGGTCCCCGTACTCCAGGTCGCCGGGGTGGCCTTCGGCCGGGTTGTCGATCCCGTATGAGGGATCCGAAAACCAGATGGTGCCGTCGGACTTCACGACGACGTCGTTGGGTGAGTTGAACCGGACGTCGCCGAAGCGGTCAACCAGGGTTTCCACGGTGCCGTTGCGGTCCCGTTCCACGGCCCTGCGCCCGTGCGAGCACTGCACCACGGAGCCGTCCGCGTCCAGCGCCCGGCCGTTGGTGAACTCGATGTCGGAGCCGTAGACGCTGAGCTCGCCGGTGGTTTCGCTGTACTCCAGGATCCGGTTGGACCGCACGTCGCTGTAGCGCACCGCGTTGCGCTCCGGGACCCACGTGGGACCCTCCGCCCAGACCGCGCCCGTACCCACCTGCTCCAGCGAGGCTCCGTCTTCCAGCAGTGTCGAGGGGCGTGCGTCCATTGCGTTGTCTCCTTCTGAAGGTCCGGCCGGGCCTGCTTTTCGTGCGGGTGGTCTGCGTCCTTTTATACGCGAGGCTGCGGCGCCCGCCCAAAGGCGCCCCTCGTCACGTCCAGGCCGGGCGGATGACGACGTCGGCCCGGCGTTTGGACTCCTGGACCAGGCGCGTATTGGGGCCGTCGACGTCCCGGACCCAGGCGGCGGCTGCTTCCGGTGACTTCCCGAACCGGATATGCCGCTCCACCAGGCGCTGCACGCGTTGCTCGTCGTCGGGCTGGCAGTACCAGACCTCGGTGCACCGGGAGCGGACTTCCCGCCATTCCGGCCGGTCCAGCAGCAGATAGTTTCCCTCCGTCAGGATCACCGTCGCCGCCGGAAACACCGGAATGTCACCGGCCAGCGGCTGTTCCAGCGTCCGCTCGAAGCCGGGCGCGTAGACCACGGCGGTCCGCGGTGACCGGAGGCGTTCCAGAAGTGCCGCATAGCCGTAGGCGTCGAAGGTTTCCGGGGCGCCCTTGCACGCCAGCAGCCCGAGACGCGTCAATTCCCGGTCCGAGAGGTGGAAGCCGTCCATGGGAACGTGGGCAAAGAGCTGCGCTTCGACGTCGGCGACGGCGCCGTTCAGCTCGCGGACCAGGGACTCCACCAGGGTGGTCTTTCCGGCTCCGGGGGGACCGGTGACCCCGATGACCACGGTTCCAGCGGAAGCCGAGGCCAGCGCCGTGATCCGGTTTTCCAGCTCTGTACGTAGGGTTCGGGAATCTGCCACGGTCCTCCGCTCGTGCCGCCGCTGTTGGCGGGCACCAGTCTACGACGGCGGCTGCGCAGCTGGGCGGGTGTCGTCCCCGCACAGGGTCCCACGGTGTGGTGCTGGTGTTGCGGGAGTGGTCACACCAGTTGACAGGGGCACCACGGGCGGGGATCCCGTGCCGTTAGAAGCCGCCCGGATAGTCCAACGCAGGAGGCGGGCGGCGCGGACCCCGGCATAAGCTGGGGGTGTTGCCTATTTCGAGGAGAAAACCTTGTCCCTGCTGACCCCTTTGATCACCTCCGCCGGCCTGATCGGCGGCTACCAGACCGCCCGCTCCACCGGTAACCGCCAGCTGGGCGGAGCCGTGCTCGCCGCCGCCGGAGCCGGTGCGTTTGCCCTCTGGAAGCGCGACGCCGGCACGGGCACCGCCGCGGCACTGACCGCAGGCTATGTAGCCGCCTTCGGTCTCTCCCATCCGCTCGCGAAGAAGATGGGCGCCTGGCCTGCCGTCTACACCGTCACGGGTGCCGTGGCCGCGGCGTCGCTGGTTTTCGGTCGACGCCGCTAGCCGCCTGGCCGGTCCGCGCCTCCTTTTCCTGCACCTCCCGGACCGCATCAAAAGGTGCGGCCGAGCGGGAATGATCCGCGGGCCGGCGTCGTTAAAACTCTTGGACGGCCCGGGAGGGTCGGCCGCCACCGGAAACGGTGCTTGATAACTCAATATGGGGATGATCGGTTTCGACGATGTTTGTTGAGCCAGGGGAAGCGGGCCGAGAACGCAGAGTTATCTCGTTAACGCTCTCTGCAAAACAATAAGTGCCAAACCTATGCGCACTGACTTCGCTCTCGCTGCGTAAGCAGCCGGAGTAGTCCGTCAGCCCGGAGTCGCTCTCGCTCCGGATCCTGGCGTCGTTTAGAGGGCCACTGCCGAACACTCCCGCCGTCGGGGTGTTCGGGACATTTTGACGGCTGGGCCCGGATCAGCCACCTGTATGCAGGGATGGCTGGGGCCGAGAAAATCCGACGCATACTGCGCCCGGAGAAGCCCTGACAAAACAACACCGGACGGGGGTTCGATTCCCCCCATCTCCACCACCTTTTGAAGGCCTGCCCCCAGGGCGGGCCTTCAGTGTTTCCGCGGCCGTTCCGCCTCTGCGTGCGCCGGGTCTCAACCGCCGCGGCCGCGGCGCTAATCTGGGATACAGACAGCAAGCAGCCGCGGGAAGGAAACCACATGCAGGCATTGATCATCACCCCCGGGCAGAAGGACTCGCTGGAGCTGCGGGACCTTCCCGAACCGGAAGCCGGTGAAGGAAGCGTGCTGGTGGAGACGCTAGCGGTGGGCCTGTGCGCCACCGACCGCGAAGTCATTGCCGCCGAATTCGGCACCGCACCCGAGGACCGGGACTACCTGGTGATGGGACACGAGAACCTGGGCCGCGTCGTCGAGGCCCCCGAAGGCTCGGACCTTGCCGCAGGGGACCTGGTGGTCGGGATTGTCCGCCGCCCCTGTGCGGAAAACTGCCGTGCCTGCGCCGCCGGCGAGTGGGACATGTGCCTGACCGGGACCTACACCGAACACGGTATCGAGGGGCTGGACGGTTTCGCGCGCGAATACTGGCGCGGGGACCCCGATGACATGGTGAAGCTCGAACCCGCCCTGGAACGCGTAGGGGTATTGCTGGAACCCGCGACCATTCTGGCCAAGGCCTGGGAACAAATCGACCGGATCGGCGGCCGCGCGTACTTCCGGCCGCAGGTTGTGGCCGTGACCGGCGCCGGGCCCGTGGGGTTGCTCGGTGCCTTGTTCGGGGTGCAGCGCGGACTCGAAGTGCACGTCTTCGACCTGGAAGAGGACGGGCCGAAGGAGAAGCTGACCAAGGAACTTGGCGCCGTCTTCCACACCGACACCCTCCCCGAATCCGGCATCAACCCGGACATCATCATCGAATGCACCGGCGTGCCCACGGTGATCAAAGACGTGCTGGAGCACGGCGCCAAAAACTCGGTCACCTGCCTCACCGGTGTCTCCGAGCCCGACGGCGAGCAGCCCGTGGACCTGGGTGCCCTGAACCTGAGCCTGGTGATGGACAACCGCGTGGTTTTCGGCACCGTCAACGCCAACCGCCGCCACTACCTCAAGGCGGCCGCGGCCCTGGCCAAGAGCGATGCACGGTGGCTTGAGCAGCTGATTTCCCGCCGGGTTCCGCTGGCGGACTATGCACAGGCCTTCGAGGACCGCGACGGGGACATCAAGGTGGTGCTGGACCTGCGGGACGACGCCTAACCCGTTCCGCAGGCTATTTCTACTGGGCGGCTTCGGTGATAGACAGAAGAGACGGAAGCCGCCCCGGCGGCCACGGCAACCTGCATTGGAGGCACGCATATGCGTAAGGACGCTGACCAACCGGTAATCCCCGACGGTTCGGAGGCTGACCGGGCCGAGCAGTCGCTGCCCGCGGTTCCCGGTGCAGGTGACGCCGGGCCGGCCGGGGAAATCCACCGGGACGGCTCCGAGGCGGACGGCATCGAGCAGGACATTCCCGTAGTTCCGGGCGCCGGTGACGCCGGGCCGGCCGGGGAAATCCACCCGGACGGTTCCGAGGCCGACATCCTGGAACAGAAAACGGACGTCCCGGGGAACGACGACGACTATCCGCCGGGCTCGGAGGACGGCTGATCCCGTTCAGCCTCGTTGGTATTTGTCACGATGGCCCCGGGCTCATTCCGCCGCCAGCTGTAAATCCCCCCGGTTTGTCTGAATCCCTGCGGTTTGGGTGAATTCCTCCGCTGCGCAGCGTAGGGATTTGCACAAACCGCAGGATTTTCCGGGTCCGCAGCCACGTAGAATGGACGGCGGCAGAGCGGGCAACGGAAACAGCAGGTGCGGCGTGGATCTTTTCGACCCGAGGGCGGTGTTCGACGCCGTCGACCTCGCAGGTGTGCTCGCGAACGGAGTCCTCGGCGGCGCCGTGGCGCGGCAGCTGCGGATGGACCCGGTGGGTTTCCTGGTCCTGGCGCTCACCTCGGCGCTGGGCGGCGGCGTGCTGCGTGACACCCTCCTGCAGGCCGGACCGCCCGTGGCGCTGACCAACCCTGCCTACCTCTTCACGGCCATCGCCGGGGCCGTCATTGCCTATGCCATTGAACTCAAGGGCAAATGGGCCAACCGGTTCCTGATTGTGATCGATGCGTTCGCGCTGGGCTGCTGGGCCGCCACCGGCACGGCCAAGGCGCTGGGCCTGGGGCTGGAATGGCTCCCGGCCATCCTGATCGGCGTCGTCACCGCCGTGGGCGGCGGCATGATCCGCGACATTGTGGTGGGCCGGGTGCCGGCCATCTTCGGCGGCAACACCCTGTACGCCACCGGTGCCCTCGTAGCCGCCGTCGAAATGGCGATCCTCTACGATCTGGGCCTGCAGAACGTGGGAATGGGAGTGGCCATCGGCACCTGCGCCGTGCTGTGCACGGTGGCCCGCCGCCGCGGGTGGCGGCTCCCCGGGCCGGGGGAGTTCAGCGTCCGGCTGAGCCGGCGCCCGCGCACGGAGGACCGGAAAAGCTCGGGCCAGGGCTGGCCGCGGCCGAAGTTCTGGAAACCGCGCCTGCGCCGCTGACCCGCCGCGGATCAGCTTTGCGGTAATTCGCCCCGCAAACCCCCTGAAACAAGAACCGACGCGGATTTAGTCCCGGAAATTCAGGCTTTCGCAGACTGGATTTACAGGGAGTAGCGTGGCCAATATGAGTGCTTACAAGAGCGTAAATCCAGCCACCGGAGAAACCCTTCAGGAATTCGCTGAAGCCACCGACGCCGAAATCAACCAGGCCGTCACCGCAGCACATGAGGCCTTCGCCAGCTGGCGGAACGAGCCCGTGGAAAACCGCACCAAGGTCATCACCCGCGTTGCGGAACTGTACCGGGAACGCGCCGAGGAGCTTGCCAAGCTGATTGCCCTCGAAATGGGCAAGCCGCTGCGCGAGGCGAAGAACGAGGTTGCCCTCTCCGCCAACATCTACGAGTACTACGCCACCCAGGGCCCCGGCTTCATGGCTGACGAGCAGCTCGACGTCAAGGGCGGCGGCAACGCCGTGGTCCGCACCGAGCCCGTGGGGGCGCTCCTGGGCATCATGCCGTGGAACTACCCGTACTACCAGGTGGCCCGCTTTGCCGGCCCCAACCTGATGCTCGGTAACACCGTGCTGCTCAAGCATGCGAACAACTGCCCGCAGTCCGCCCTGGCGATGGCGCAGATCTTCGCCGACGCCGGCGTACCCGAGGGTGCCTACGTCAACCTGTTCGCCACCAACGAGCAGGCCGCGGACATCATCGCGGATGCCCGGATCCAGGGCGTTTCCCTGACCGGCTCCGAGCGGGCAGGGTCCGCCGTCGCCGAGGTGGCCGGCCGGAACCTGAAGAAGTACGTCCTCGAACTCGGCGGCAGCGATCCGTTCATCGTCCTCGACACCGAGGACCTCGATGCCACGGTCAAGGCCGGAGTCCTCGGCCGGATGGGCAACGGCGGGCAGGCCTGCAATGCCGCCAAGCGCTTCATCGTGATGGAAGACCTCTACGACGACTTCGTGGAGAAGTTCACCGCCCGGATGTCCGCCATTGAACCCGGCGATCCGCTGCAGCCGGAAACCCGTTTCGGCCCGCTCTCCACGCAGGCTGCCGCAGACGGCCTGGTGGAGCAGATCCGCGACGCCGTGGACAAGGGTGCAACCCTGCACACCGGGGGCAGCCTGATCGACGGACCGGGTGCCTTCGTGCAGCCGACCGTGCTGACCGGTGTCACCCCGGAAATGCGGGCGTTCTCCGAGGAGCTGTTCGGCCCCGCAGCCGTCATTTACAAGGTGTCCAGCGAGGAAGAAGCCATTGAACTGGCCAACAACTCCCCGTTCGGCCTGGGTGGAGCGGTGTTCAGCACCGACGAAAACCGCGCACTGAACGTCGCCGACCAGCTGGAAAGCGGCATGGTCTGGATCAACGGCACCTCCGGCACGCAGGAAGACCTGCCCTTCGGCGGCGTCAAGCGCTCCGGTGTGGGGCGCGAGCTGGGACGTTTCGGCATGGCCGAGTTCGTCAACAAGAAGCTGATCCGCACCCCGCAGAAGAAGTAGGTCCGGCAAAAAACCCGGGGCGGCCTACCGCCCCGGGTTTTTTATGCCTGAGAGGTTTCGAGGACGAAACCGGCGTAGTCCGGCGCCTCGTCCACCAACCCGGATTCGGTGTGGAAGGCCGATGCCACTTTGTAGGACTCCTCGGTGATCTTCGTGGAGGTGGCGATTTCCTTGGGCAGCAGGGCCACCAGCGCATCGACGGTCTGCGGTTGGGTGTCCTTCAGGTACTCGCCCAAGAGGGTCCGGGCCTTTTCCGGGTCTTCCTGGATCAGTGCCAGCGACTTATCCAGTGCCCGGTTGAATCCGTCCACCAGATCCTGTTTGGCCTCGATCTGGGCGCCCGTGCTGAACACTGCGCCGTGGATAGGCGACCGCAGCGTTTCGATATCGCCGCGGGTCGGTGAGATGTAGATGCTGCCCTCGCCCGCGGTTTCGACCTGTTGTCCGATCGGCTGGAAGAAACACAGTGCGTCCACCCTGCCGGCGGTCAGCGCGCCGATGGCGGCGGTGGCGGCACTGCCGATGTTGACCATCGTGGAATCTGTCTGGGCGTTCTTGCCGATCTTTTTGAACAGGTACGTCATGAGCGCTTCGGTGCCGCTGCCCGGTCCGGTGATGCCGATCTGCTTACCCACCAGGGCCTGGATCCGTTCCTCGAGCGGTGCGTCAGCGGAGGGTCCGTCGAAGTTGTTCCCCACCACCACGTCCACGTAGTACTCGGTGACCAGGCCGCTGACCAGTTTCGCGTCGTCGTCGATCTTGTACAGGTTGAACGCGTCGGTGATGACGCCGGCGCCGAGATCGATGCTGCCCGATTTCAGGGCGGCGGCCACCTTGGCACCTGTTCCGAGCCGGGGGCGTTCTCCCATGGTGACTCCTTCGGCAGTGAAGAAGCCCTCCTGCTCGGCTACGAACAGGGGGAAAAACGCGATCGAGTCGCTGATCTGGCCCACATTCAGCACTCCCGGATCGGAGCTGCCGGCGTTGTTGGCGCAGGAGGCGAGTGCGGGGACGGCGGCGATGGCGGGAAGGACGAGCATCGACTTGAGCATGCTGCGTCTGGAGGGGGTAACCGTTTCAAGCATTGGAGTTCCAATCTGTGGAGGAAGAGTTAGTGCTCGTCCAGGGGCTTCCAGCGGTTGATCCGCTTGCTGAGGACGGCGACGCCGGAGTTCAGGATGGTGGCAACGATGGTGAGCACCACCAGGGTGGCGAAGACGCCGGCAGTGTCGAACTGGGCGGCGGAGGCGTTGATCAGGTAGCCGAGTCCCTGGTTGGACGCGACCAGCTCCCCGATGACCGCACCGATCAGTGCGTACGGGATGGCTACCTTCAAGCCGGTAAGGAAACCGGTCATGGAGGAGGGGAGCACGACCTTGAAGGCGACATGGCGGCGGTTGCCGCCCATCAGCCGGACTGCGTCGATCAGGCCGCGGTCCACTTCGCGGACCCCGGCGGCGGTGTTGAGGAAGACGAGGAAGAATACCGTGGCGGCTGCCAGCAGCACTTTCATGTCCATGCCGATGCCGAACCACACAATGAACAGCGGTGCCAGGGCAACCTTGGGGATGGAATACAGGGCGAGCATAAACGGATCCAGCACCTGGTAGAGCAGGTTGAACGAGGCCAGCAGGTATCCCACCAGGGCGCCGGCAAGGGCTCCGAAGAAGAACCCGAGAAGGATCTCCTGCAGGGTGATCCAAGTGTGTGTCCAGAGTGTGCCGTCAGCGATCCAGTCCACCAGCCGTTCCAGGATCAGGCTGGGCTTGCTGACGAAGGTGATATCGATGACCGGTCCTGCGGTGATCTGCCACAGGGTCAGGAAGGCCACCAGTACCGCCGCGCGCAGGCCCCAGACGATGGTTGAGTGGCCAAACTTGTCCCACCAGGTGCGGTTCAGGTCTTCCTTGACCGGACCGGACCCGGCCGCCAGCGGCGGTACCCGGCCCGTTCCCGGTGCGGTTGCCGCCGGCAGCGCCGGCTCGGCAGCGGATGCAGCGCTCATGCCGTGGATCCTTCCTTGAGGGCGGCGGCAAGCTTCTTATGCAGCGCCACGAATGTGGGGTCGATCCGGGTTTCATCCACCGAGCGGGGACGCGGGATATTGATCGGCTCATCCAGCAGGATCCGGCCGAGCTGGCCCAGGACCACCACGCGGTCGCCGAGGAGGAGGGCCTCCTCGATGTCATGGGTGACAAAAACCACCGTCTGCCCGGAGCCCTGCCACAACCGGAGCAGTTCCTCCTGGAGTTCGTTGCGCAGCTGTGCATCCAGCGCTCCGAAAGGCTCGTCCATCAGGAGGGTCTTCGGCGCCCCTGCCAGCATCCGGGCCAGGCTGGCCCGGCGCCGCATTCCCCCGGAGAGCTCCCGGGGATAGTGGTTCTCGAATCCGGTCAATCCGACCTTGGCTATAAGTGACTGCGCCACCTCCCGGCGCTTCTCCTTGGATTCGCCGCGGATTTCCAGCGGCATTTCGACATTGCGGACGACGTCGCGCCACGGCATAAGCGTGTCCGACTGGGTCAGGTAGCCGATGTCCACGTTGGGGCCGTTCAGCACCGAGCCCTGGTAGTGGACGGTTCCCGAACTGGGCCGGGTAAGCCCGGAGAGCAGGTTCAGCATGGTGGATTTCCCGCACCCGCTGCGGCCGAGGATGCTGACGAATGTGCCTTCCTCGATGGAGAGGTCAAAGTCCCGCAGGGCAACGGTGGCGGTGTCATCGCGCTCAAACTGCTTGCTGAGCCCGGAAATTTCCAGCAGGGAGCTCATGCGGCCTGCACCTTGCCCCGGTGGTGGGACGGGGCATCCGGCAGCGGGTCCGCGCCGGCCAGCCAGCGGCTGTTATGCACAGTCATCAGCCGGACCTCTTCCTCCGTGAAATCCTGCGCCAGCAGCAGGTCCGCGGCGATGGCCAGCCCGTCCTCCACAGGAGGGTTGAAGGGCTGGCCGAGGTCGCTGCTGATGACCGAGTTTTCCGGGCCGGCATGGCGGATGTTGGAGAACCAGAGGTCCCAGGACACCTTGCCGGTGAGGGGAGTGGTGAGGCACCGCTCCAGCAGCGCACCCTGCTCGGCCAGCTCCCGCTGCTGATCCAGCAACATGCGCTGGGAGGTGAACTCCGGGTGCGTGATCACCATCCGGCGCACGCCCAACTCCACGGCCGCCGGAATCAGGCTGCCGGATTCGTCGGCGTGCAGGTGGCCGGTGGCAAGCGTCATGTCATGTTTTGCGATCAGCTCCAGGACCTGGCGGGCCTCCGGGACCAGCCCGCCGCCGGATTCCACCTCCACGGCGGGTGCAGCCATTCCGGCGGCGCGCAGGTCCTCCTGCAGCTGGGCCCACATGGGCGGGGTGGCGCCTTCGGGCTCTTCGGAGAGGCAGGACCGCTGGTTTGAGCTGTCCACGGTGGGCAGCCAGACAAACTGGGCTCCGCCGCGGGCGGCAATCTCCACGGCGATAGGGTTCAGACCCCCCACCGAGGCATTGAGGGTGATGGCTCCGAGGACATCCACGCCCGGGTGGACCTTGCGGACGACGGCGGCGCGCTCTGCGGTGGGCGTGTAGTGGGACTTCAGCACAAATCCGGCCATGCCGAGCTCCGCGAAACGGGCGGCTAGATCAATGTCGTCAATTCGGCGGCGCATAACGTCCGGCGCAATGTGCACGTGGACGTCATATGCGTCCCGGACTAGGTCCCGTGCGCGGGCTGAGGGCTGGTGATGGTCGGACATAAGGCTCCCTTGCCTGATGAGCGGTTGGTGCCCAAATTGTCGCCAATAATGTCAACGGTTGTCAATCCGAAAAAGTGAGCTGCTTCACATCACTGCACAATCCAGGCAGGACAACGAATAACGCCGACGCGAAATGCGCCGGCGTAGAAACTTTGGTGGGGTGGCAGGGAGCAGCTAGGCCGAGCGGGTGTTTTCCGGTTCCGTTTGCCCCGCGCGGTCGCTGGGACCGTTGAACACCACATACCGGTACGCGAAGTAGCGGAAGATATTGCCCAGGGCGATGCCCACCACGTTGCCGGAAATGTTGTCTGCAAAGGTGCTGCGGAAATCCAGCACGTAGTGGGAGATGAACAGGCAGCCGGTGGAAATAAGCAGCCCCACCAGATTGGTCAGGGCAAAAAGCAGCGTTTCACTGCGGATGCTCCGGGTGCGCAGCTTCCGGAAGGTCACGTAGCGGCTGCCCAGCCATGAAACGGTGGTGGCCGCCAATACTGAAATGGTCTTGGCCGCGATGGGGCTGTCCGGCACGAGGGTGGCAGAGAGAATATTGAACAGGCCTACGTCAACCACGAAGGCGACGGCGCCCACTGCTGAAAACGAGCCCAGACGGCGAACGATTGCGCGCACCTTGCTGGTTTCTGCCATTACCGAAAAATCCATTCACCGCATTGCTGCGGGACGCAGCTTCCTGCCCTTGCCGGTGCGCACACGCGGGGAGGGACTTTTACCTTTCGGATGATGGCACAAAGTGCATTTGGCCTCAAAATCCGTGCCGATGCAAGCCGGATCAGGGCAGTGTGACTGTAAAGACAGTGCCCTTGCCGGCCTCGCTTTCCATGGCGATGGTGCCCCCGTGCTCTTCCACAATGCGCTTGGTGATCACCAGCCCCAGCCCGACGCCGGGGATCTGCGCCCGGCGTGCGGTGCCGGAGCGGAAGAACTTGGTAAAGACCTCTGCCTGCTCGGCCTCGGTCATGCCGATGCCGGAGTCCGCTACCCGAAGGACGGTGGCGCCGGTTTCGGTGCGCCAGGCGCTGACCGTCACCCGGCCGCCGTCGGGCGAGTATTTCACCGCGTTGGAGAGCAGGTTGTCCAGCACCTGGGAAATGCGCTTGGGGTCGACCATGGCCGGCAGCGTCTCGGGAACCTCGGCAACGATGGTCACCGCGTTGATTTCGGCACGCGGAGCGGCGGAGGTGATGCCGGAGCGGACCAGTTCGCTGAGGTCCGTGACTTCCTGCTGGACATTGGCGGAGCCGGCCGCGGCGGTCAGCAGGTCCGAGACCAGGTGCAGGAGCTTCTCGGAATTCCGCTGCGCCACCTTCAGCGAGGAGGCCACATACGCCGGGATGGCATCTTCTTCGTCGAGCGCCAGTTCCAGGTAGCCCATGATCGAGGTCAGCGGGGTGCGCAGCTCATGGGACACATTCGCCACGAAGTCGTCCTTCGCCGCCACGGCATTCACCAGGCCGGTGACGTCGCTGTAGGCGATCACGGAACCGCGGAAGGCGTCGTCGTCGCCCTTGACGGAGCGGGCCGAGACGCTCAGCGCCTTCTGCTCCTCGCCGTTCCCGTACCAAACGAGTTGGTCCGAGAAGGACTGGCCGAGGGCTGCCCGCTTCACCGGACGCTGGTCCACGGGGACCGGTGTGGTGCGGTCCGGCCCGAAAATGTACATTTCCGCTTCGGTGGGGCGGGTGGTGAACGAAGGGGCCGCGAGGCGCTCGTGGAGCTGCTGGCGGGAATTGGTAAGGATGCGGCGGCCGTCCTCGTCAATGACCGCCACACCAACCCGGATGGTGTTCAGGATGGTTTCCAGCATCGATTCCTTGCGCAGGCTCTCCATCAGCGAGGCCTGCAGCACCACATCCTTTTCCTGCAGCACCACTGCCTGGGCGGTGAGGCTGGCCTCAGCCTCGGCGCGGGCGGCCTCGGCGTCCTCGGCGGTGCGCAGGGCCGAAATGAGGTCACGCTCGTACAGCCGGCGCTCGTGCGCATAGAAGGCAACCACCTGGTCAAGGGCCGGCCTCCCGTCGGCCGCGGGGGAGCGGGTGGCGGAGAGCAGGACCGGGATGCGCCGGCCGTCGGGTCCCAGGAGGTCGACGGCGAGTTCGGCAAACGCCGCGTTCAACGCCAGCTGCGGCATGGCGTGGGTGGTGTAGACAATCCGGTCACCCACGGGCAGCAGCTTCAGGAAGCTGGTGCCGCGGACGTCCTCCAACGCCTTGCCAATCCATTTCTGCGCCGTGCCGTTGGCGTCCACCACGGTACCGTCCGTCAGGGTGATGAAATAGCCCGCCGGAGCGGTTTGGGACAGGGCGCGGTAGTCGAGCCGGAAATCCAGGTCCACGATGTGCCTACTCCGACTGCTGCAGGTAGCCGAGGATGATGTCCGCGGTCTCCTCCGGTGCGCTGACATGGGGGAGGTGGCCGGTGGCTTCCATCTGCACCAGCGTGCTGTGCGGGATGTGTTCCTGCAGGTAGCGGCCCACGTGGTCGGGGGCCAGGAGATCCGCGGAGGCCTGCATGATGAGGGTGGGGACTGACACCTTATGCAGCAGGCTCCGGACATCGCTCAGGAAAGCCACGCGGGCAAACTGTCGGGCGATGGTCGGGTTGACCCGGCAGAAACTGCCCTCGAGTTCGGTGCCCAGGGCGGGAACGGCCGGGTTGCCCATGATCACCGGTGCCATGGTGGCGGCCCAGACCAGGTAATTGGTATCCAGGGATTCGAGGAGTTCGTCGAGGTCGGCGCGGCTGAAGCCGCCTTCGTAGCCGTCCTCGGGATAGTCCATGTAGCTGGGCGACGGCGCTACCAGGATGATCCGGGCAAGGCGTTCGGCGGCGGTGGCGCCGGCGGCAATGGCCATCATGGCGCTCACGCTGTGGCCGATGAAGGTGACATCCTGCAGGTCCAGCTCTTCGCACAGTTCCAGGACATCGGCGACGTAGCCGTCCAAGGTGGCGTATTTGGCCGGTGTGTAGGCGGCGAGGTCGGAACCACCGGCACCGACGTGGTCGAAGAGAACCACTTTGTACTCATCGGTGAAACGCAGCAGTACCCGGGACCACATGCCCTGGTCGCAGCCGAAACCGTGGGCGAAAAGCAGTACCGGCCCGTCCGCTCGTCCTAGGACGCGAACATTGTTCCGGGTGCGGATATCAGTCTTCATTTACCTGTACGCCTGCTTTTCTTTCATATTCCGTGCCCGCATTGCCGTGAGCGGAGTCTCAGCAAACATTACAGGTCTAATACCGCTTAAACGGCCAGCCGGGCCGCGGACGGAAATGCTGTTCGGCGGGGCCGTCGGTAATGCCGGGAAAACGGGTCGGCCCGCCCCGCATTCACCAACCGAAAGTGTTGTAGGTACCGTTTGTTCCCCGGCAAACGGTCTCTACTGCACTTTCCCCACGGCGTAGCGGAGCTCGGCGGCGCCGCCGTTGAACTGCGTGCTGGCGATCAGGCGCATGGGTGCGGTGGGGCCGGACACCGGCAGCAGGCGCCGCCCGGTGCCCAGCGCCACCGGCATGTAAGTGATCCACAGTTCGTCCAGCAGCCCGGCCTCGGCGAACTGTGCCGCCACATTGCCGCCGCCCACTACCCAGATGTTCCCTTCTCCTGCCGCGTCCCGAGCAGCCCGGAGCACCTCGCGTACGTCACCGGAGGCAAACCGGACGTCCCCCTCCGCCGGGCCGGACTCTTCCCCGTGCGTGAGTACCCAGCACGGCTGGGTGTACTCCCAGCTGTCCGGTTGCTCCGCCCGGACCCAGCGGTAGGTGTCCGCCCCCATAACCACCGCGCCGACGTCGGCCATAAACCGGTTGTAGTGGTCCTGGAACGCCTCGAAACCGAACTGGAGCAGCCAGTCCAGCCGGTTGTCATCGGTGGCAATAAAACCGTCCAGGGAGGATGCGACGTAATAGATGACCTTGGGCATGGGATGAGGATAGCCCGTGGCCTCGGGAGGGATGTAGTGCCAGGCGGGCTTAGCCGGCCCGAATAAACGGATTCTGCCTAGAAGGGATATCCGGCAATTCCGGGCCGCATGGTCAGCCACTGCGTTTCGGTAAACGCTTCGATGTTGGCGCCCGCCCCGCCGAAACGGGAACCCGTGCCGGAAGCGCCCATCCCGCCGAACGGTGAATTGGCTTCATCGGAGACGGTTTGTTCGTTGATGTGCACTTTCCCCGAGATCATGCGGTCTGCCACCTCCATCGCCATTCCCACCTCACCCAGCACGCCCACGGAGAGGCCGTATTCGGAGGCATTGGCCAGCTCGACCGCCTCATCGACGGTCGAGAACCCCAGCACGGGGGCCACCGGCCCGAAGATCTCCTCCGTCCACGCGGGGTTGTCCGGGGTCAGCTCGGTCAAGACAGTGGGCTGGTAGAAGAGGCCCTCATAGTTTCCACCCGCCGCAATCCGGGCACCGGCGTCCTTGGCCGCCCGTACCAGGCGGTCAATGTTGTCGCGCTGGCGCTCGTCGATGATCGGGCCCAACGCTACGCTGCCGGTGTGCGGATCCCCGACCGGCAGCGCCCGGGCTTTGGCCGAGAGCCTGTCGATGTACTCCTCCAGCAGGGATTCGTGGACCAGGTGGCGTCCGGTGGTCATGCAGATCTGTCCTTGGTGCATAAAGGAACCGAAGGCTCCGGCAGACGCAGCCAGCTCAACGTCGGCGCCGGGCAGCACGATCAGGGCGTTGTTGCCGCCCAGCTCCAGGTGGGCGCGCTTGAGCAGGCGGCCCGCAGTCTCGCCGACCTTGCGCCCGGCCGCCGTGGAACCCGTGAAGGAGATGATGCGTACCTCCGGGGCTTCCACCAGGGCCTGCCCGACGTCGGCACCCCCGGGGAGCAGCTGCAGGACTCCGGCAGGAAGGCCGGCCAGTTCGAAGATGCGCATGATGGACACACCGCCGGAGACGCTGGTGCGGGGGTCCGGCTTCAGCAGGACGGCGTTGCCGAGCGCCAGGGCCGGCGCCACCGACCGGATGGAGAGGATCAGGGGGAAGTTGAAGGGGGAAATCACCGACACGACGCCGGCAGCCCGGCGCCGAGCGAAGGACCAGCGGTTTTCATTGGAGGTCAGCACTTCCCCGGCCGGGTGGGCGGGAAGCGCAGCCGCTTCGAAGCATTCGTTGGCGGCAATGTGGGTCTCCAGCGCCGCCTTGGCCTCAATTCCCCCGGTCTCGCGAATGATCCATCCTTGGATTTCCTTGGCATGGTCCTCGAAGAGCATCCCCGCCCGCCGCAGCACCGCGGCACGCTCCTCCGGCTTGGTCTGTGCCCATGCCTGCTGCGCGGCAGCCGCCCGGGTTGCGGCGGCAAGGGCATCGGCGCGGTCCGCTGCCCCAACGGCACCCAGGACAAGCCCGGTGGCGGGTTCGACGACGTCGATAACGCCGCCGGACCCGGCCGTCCAGGAATCGGTGTGGATTTTTCCGTGCCAGGCGGATGTGGCGAGGATGGACATGGCTGCTCCTAGATTGCGGTGAAACAAGATGGCTGCGAAGGATTGGTTCCCTTGCGGGAGGGATCAGGCCGGGGTGGAAGCACCTTGGCCGGGTGGTGTTTCTGCCGGGGCGGAACCCGCTGCCGCGGAGGCCGGACGCACCGCCCGCGTCTTGCGGCGCTGCACCAGGGTGGCGGCTGAGACGGCGATCAGCAAAGCTACCCCGTTGAAAACGTTGGTAACCCAGGTCTTGGCACCCAGGATGACCAGCCCGTTGGCTCCGACGGCAAGCAGGTACACGCCCGTTACAGTGCCCCAGACGTTGAAGTAGCCGGCACGGATGGCCGTGGCACCCAGGAACGCAGCGGCGTAGGCCGGCAGCAGGAATTCCGGGCCAAGGTCCGGCGTCGCATTTCCAGCGCGGGACGCCTGCAGCGTTCCGGCAAGTCCGCCGAGCAGTCCGGCGCCGATGAAGGCCGCGGCCAGGTATCTCTTGGTGCGCACCCCGGAAAGTTCGGCGGCGTCGCGCCCCAAACCGGTGGCCCGCAGGTACCGGCCGAAGGGAGTGCGTTCCAGGACGAACCAGAGGATGAGGGCCGCGGCGAGGAAGTAGAACACAACTACCTGCAGCCCGCCGGGCAGGCGGAGCCCGGTCAGGGCCGAGAACGCATCGGAGGAATGGGTGATCAGCGTGGAATTGGTCAGCAGCAGGTTCAATCCGGCCAGGATGGTGGCCATGCCCAGGGTCGCAATAAAGGCGTTGACGCCGACGACGATGGTCATGAACGCGTTGATGGCGCCGATCAGCATCCCCAGGGCAAGCGTGGCGAGCAGGATCAGCGGCAGCGGCAGGCCGGTACCGGCCAGGACTATTCCGGTGATGGTGCAGATGCCGAGGTTGGCACCCACGGAAAGGTCGAACTCTCCGGCGGCCAGCGGCAGGATGACGGCCAGTGCCAGGATGCCCGGGACCGCCTGGTCGGCGAGGATCTGCCGGAAGTTGCCGGACGTCGCGAAGGTATCCGGCATAAGCAGCGCGAAGACGGCGATCATCAGTACCAGGAAGACTACGATGCCGTAGTTCTTCATGAGGATGCCGGGGTTGAGGCGGAGGTTCACTGTAGAGGCTCCTTGGTGGGGTGTGCGTAGTAGGTGGGGTGCGGCCTAAGCCGGTGCGCCGGTCTGGCAGGCGAGGGCGATTCCGTCCTCGGTGATTTCCGGCCCGGAGAGCTCGGCGGCAATCCGGCCGCGGTCCAGGACCACCACGCGGTCCGCCAGGCCGACGAAGTCGTCGTAGTCGGTGCTGGCGACCAGGACTGCCACGCCGTCGTCGGCAAGTTCCTGAAGCAGCCGGCTGATCTCCTGCCGGGCCAGTGCGTCAACCCCCTGGGAGGGTTCATCCAGCAGCAGCAGCAACGGCGTGCCGCTCGCTGCGCGTGCAACAACCACTTTCTGCTGGTTGCCGCCGGAGAGGCTGCGCACAGGTGCGGCG